>CALEMP010000205.1 GCA_937910685.1 uncultured bacterium | reverse complement strand
TTGGTGGATGAAGTTGCGCTGGGCGCGGCGGCCGCCCTGGACGGCAGTGCGGGACCGCTGCAGTTGGCGGCGTATGCTCCCTGGTACCGAAATCCTGTCCACCCCGATGCTTCTGGCAACGCTTCGGGCAGCAAGCAACGCTGGGGGAATTGGGCTTGGGCAGATCCCTCCCCTTGCGATCCCGGATCCCTGAATCTGACCCATGATCCAGACTTCACCCGCATCAACGGGCGGCGCGATGGGGCCACGAGCACCGTGGACGGGGTCGATTCCCTGCCCCTCGTGGGGCTCTATGACTCCCGAGACCAGGATGTGACCCGTCTGTCCGTGGACCTGGCCCGGGCCGCGGGGCTCGATGGTTTTGTGGTGGACTGGCACGGCTTAGAGCTCGATTCCATGGGGACGCCCAGCGGCGAGGCACCTCGCCAGTGGCAGTCGTTCCTGGAACTGGTGAACGCCGCGGATCGTCCCGGCGTGGACTTTGATCTGGCGCCCATGTTGGAGCCCAAGGTGCAACAGGCCGGGTGGCTCGATCCATCTTGGAACCTCTTGCAGCGTCGTGATTCCCTGCTGGCGGAGGTGACTTTCCTTGTGCGTCAACTCGGCGACCGCCGATGCATGTTGCGCCTCGATGGGGAGATGGTCTTCTTTGTCTTCTGGCACAACATTCCCGGCTGGGATGGGCAACGCTTGGAGGAAGGGGACTGGCAGTGGATCATCCAGCAAGTGGAATCCAGCACCGGGGAAGCGATCGCTTTCATCGCGACACATCCCCCCGACACCCAGTCCACTGCATTCAGTGGCTATGGCCGTTGGCACTTGATCGATCAGGACCTCTTGCGCTTTTCATCCTTTGCGAATTTTCAAAGCGGCAGTGAGAGCAACGTGCCCCTCAGCAGCGTGACCCAATTCGCCCGGGGCGGGTATGAAGAGGCCCTGTTGTGGCGCAACCAAGCCGCCGGGAGCCGCAAGGCTTTTGGCCTGGCCTGGTGGGGGTTCGATGATTCGGGTGTTGCTGGTTGGTCTTCCCAGCACGGACTGGGCAGCGATGGCCAGTCTCTCTGCCTCCGGGTTTCGCCCGAGCCCTCGGTGGGTTTTTTGGAAGCAACCCAAAGCACAGTGGATGAGGGTGGGCACACTCTCTTGGTGAGTTGGAACGATTGGAACGAGCGCACTGCCCTCGAGCCCGCCTGGAACGAGGCGTATTGGGCCCAGCTGCAGGGGGGCCTGCCCGTGGTTCCGGCGGATCGCGAGGCTTCCATCGGCGGTTTGATGAGCCTCTGCCATGCCCACGGGGGCTCCGTGCGGGTGCTCGATAGCCTCCTGCGGCGCTACGCCCTGCGGGTAGCTGCGGGAGCCGCGTTGGATTACGACTGAGACCTGCCTCGGAGTCTCTTTCGCTGGCTTCTCCCCGATCAGGGCTGCATGGGCGCAGGGATTCTCGCTAAACTGTCCGGCTTCACGTGAGCTGATTGAAAGCTCTCTATCCGGAACCAGCCCCTACCCGGATCCAGCTCCAAATTGGATCCAACACAGCATGTCCCTATCCTGCGGAATCGTCGGTTTGCCCAATGTGGGCAAAAGCACCCTCTTCAACGCCCTGACCGCTGCGGGTGCAGAGATGGGCAACTTCCCCTTTTGCACGATCGATCCCAACATGGCGATCGCCGAGGTGCCGGACGATAATATCGGACGCATCTTGTCCCACGTGGAAACCAAAAAGGTGATCCCCGCAGTGGTCAAGGTGGTGGACATCGCTGGTTTGATCGCGGGAGCTTCCAAGGGCGAGGGGCTCGGCAACAAGTTCTTGGCCAACATCCGCGAGACGGACGCGATCTTGCACGTGGTGCGTTGCTTTGGGGGAATGCAAGTGGTGCGCGAAGAACCGGTGGACCCCAAGGGCGACATTGAGATCATTGACGTGGAGTTAGCTCTTGCGGATTTAGATACGGTGCAAAAGGCCGTGGAGCGGGTGGCTAAGAAGGCGCGCTCAGGAGACAAGGAGTCCATGGTCCAGCAAGCTCTCTTTGAGCGCGTGGTCCAGATGCTCGAAAGCGGCCAGTCCCTGCGTGCGGTGGAATGGACTCCGGTGGAGAGCGAGGCTCTTAAGCCCCTCTGCCTGTTGAGTGCCAAGCCGGTCTTGTATGTGGCGAACGTGGGGGACGATGATCTCGCCGCCGAGGGCGATTATGCCCGTGCCGTGGCGGATCACGCTGCCGCTACCGGCGCTGAGTGGATTGCGATTTGCACGGACTTGGAAAGCGAGTTGCGCAATATGGATGCAGAGGACCAGCAGAGTTTCCAGGAGGACTTGGGCTTGACCGAGTTAGGTCTGCCGCGCTTGATCCGGGCGGCCTATTCGTTGCTCGGCTTGCAGACTTTCTACACGGTGGGTCCCAAGGAACTGCGGGCCTGGACGATCCAGGCGGGCTGGAAGGGCCCCGAGGCTGCTGGGGTGATCCACACGGACTTCAACAAGGGCTTCATCCGGGCCGAGGTTTACTCGGTGGATGACTTGGATGAACTCGGCAGTGAGGCGGCAATCAAAGCCGCCGGACGCATGCGAACGGAAGGGCGCGACTATGCCCTGGCCGAGGGCGATGTGTGCCACTTCCTGATCGGGCGCTGAGGCCCCTCAGTAAGAGGGGACTTGCGGGGTCCCCAGAGAGCTCCCCTGGGCCGACTGCGGGGTGATCCCAGATTGAGTCCAGAATGGGGCAAGCGGGAACTTTGTGCGCGGGAGGGGCCCAGGGCCGGGCTATGTGTAATGGTTATGTAAACAGCGGGCCTGGAAGCAAGCACGCTTCCGGTTCATAGGCGATGCTTGGGTAGAGGGTTCTCGGGAGGCCCTCCCACCGCCCTTGGAACCCGATTCCAGATTCCTCCCTGCCTGCCTGAGTACCCATGAGAATTCTGCACAGCCTAGCCGTCCTTTCCCTTGCCGTTTTGCCCACCTGGGCCCAAGGGGAAGACACTCCCCGTGCCTTGCCCGCCCCGGGCGAAGCCGTGACTCCCGGCAAGGTCGACGAGGCCTCCATGTTGGATCTCGACGCCCTGAACCATGGTCTTCGTGTGGATCCCGGTGCGTTCCTCAACACTCGCATCGAGGGTTGGGACGTGGTCATGGAGCGCGAGAAGCAGCGTCCTCTCTTTGAACAACCCTCCCGCCGCTTCCGCAACGGAAAGCGCGGAGAATGGGAAAGCCCCGATGGGGACGGCGCCCTGCCCACCCGTTCCGGCGACAAGTCGATCACGAACTACTGGGGTGACATGCGCATGCCCATCGGTTTCGAAGGGAAGGTCGACCTGGTCGGAGTTTGGCTTGGCAAGGGTACCGGACAAGGTTCCGAAGCCGACGCGGTTCGCTTGATTGCCCAGGTCGCAGGTAAGACCGTGGCCACGGGCAGCTGGACCGATTTGGAAGAGGAGATGGTCTTTGTGTCCTTGGACGCCAAGGGCATCGATCGCGTACTGATCGAAGCACGCAAGACCGATTGGAGCCAGGCTTGGTACTCCTTGGATGATTTGACCTATGTGCGCGACGGTCGCACGGTGGTGCTCGATTTCGAAGACGTGTCCCCGGGGAACCTGACCGCAACCGGTTACGCGGGCCTTGATTGGCAACGGGGCGAAGCTCTCAAGAGCCATGCTCCGGGCCCCGTGTCCTTGTTGATGCGCCCCCAGCCCCAGCCGATTGCTCCCTTGGTGGCTCCGGCTCCCACCCCTCTTGCTCCGGCAGCGCCTACTCCGGCAGCGCCCGCCGCTCCTAGCGTGGGCGTGATCGATGGCCCCGATGTGCTGCAGCAGTTCTTTTGTCAGGAACTGGGCGGAAACCCCGGCGCCTCCTCGATTCCACCGGACACCCACGGCGCGGTTGGTCCGAATCACTTCGTCACGGTGGTCAACTCCAACATCACCTACTATTCGAAAACCGGCAACCAAATCGCCGGTGCATCCCTGGACTCCTTCTTTGGAGCCACAGCCGGCGGCGACCCGCGGGTGGTCTACGACCCCCAAGATGAGCGCTGGATCGTGCTGTCCACGAACTTTTCCAACCGTATCTATATCGCAGTCAGCTTGACCGATTCTCCCCAGGGTGGCTGGCTCAAGACCAGCTTCAATACCTCCCAGGGAGCTGACTCCAACCGTTGGCCGGACTATCCCACCCTCGGCGTGGGCGCACGCGGGATCTATATGAGTTGTCTGATGATTGACAATGCCACAGGCGGGGGGACCATGACGATTTGGGCCCTCGACAAGGCTCCCATGATCGCCACCGTCCCGGCTCTCGGGACGGTCACCGCATTCCGCAATCTGCCCTACACCCAAGCGAACCAGCCCGCGGTGCACTGGGATGATCCGGGCGTGGCGTACATCGCCAGCACCTGGAACAACAACCAAATTATCGTGCGCAAGGTGAACCCGCCTTTGACCGCACCTACTTTGCAAACCTCTTCAATCGTCACCGTGGCGAGCCACAACGCTCCGGCCGATGCGCCCGCATCCGGTAGCAGCGTGCCGATCAGCACCGGGGATGATCGCTTGCAAAATGCAGTCTACCGAGGCACCAGCCTCTTCACCTGCCACACCATCGGCACCAACCAGGGCAGTGCTGGTGTGCGTTGGTATGAAATTGGGCCCACCAATGGTGCGGACATTCAGCGCAGTACGATCCGTGATGAAACGGGTACTTTTGCCTACTACTATCCTTCCATCGCGGTGAACTCCGTGGGCGACGTGGTTGTGGGCTACAGCGGATCGAGTGCAGCGACCTTTGTTAGTTGCTTCGTGTCGGGCCGCAAGGTCAACGACACCCAGAGTGACATCAGTGATCCTTTTGAGTACAAGGCCGGCACTGGTAGCTACCAGCAATTGGATGGCTCAGGTCGCAACCGCTGGGGCGATTATTCGGGCACCACCTGTGATCCCGATGACGACACATTCTGGACCGTGCAGACCTTTGCACGTTCCGGCAATCTGTGGCGCCTGCGTGCGGCCCAGGTGGAGTACACCGGATCTTTGATTAGCAACTACTGCGTGACGTCGCCGAACTCGGTTGGACCGGGTGCGCTCATTTCCGCTTCGGGGACCACCTCGTTTGGGGCAAACGACCTGACCCTCTTGGCCACGGGTATGCCCACCGGACAGTTCATGCTGTTCTTCTATTCCTTCGGCCAGGGGAACGCACCTGTGGCCAATGGCACCCTGTGTGTTGCCGCTCCCCTGTTCCGCTTGGGGGCGACTCAGATCTCTGGCTTGGGGGACAGCAATTGGTCCTTCGATGTGACCTCCCCGCCTCAGGTTTCGGGACAGATCAGCGTGGGGGATACGGTCTACTTCCAGGGTTGGTATCGCGACCCCGCTGCAGGCGGCGCGAACTCCAACTTCACCAACGGTCTGCAGACCACCTGGATTCCCTGATCCTTATTCCGTCGGTGATGCCGACGGACGAAGCAGAGAGCCTGCGCGCGGCGCACGGGGGAGACGCTAGACTGCTCCCCGGTGTTTTCATTCCTCCAATTCTTGGCCCTCTTGGGGGCCACCCTCTGCGCTCCGGGGGCATTCGCCAGTCCTGGCGTGGCCCAGGGGCCACGGGTGTTGGTGGCTTCGAGTTTGCGCGAAGTGGCCCAGGGCCTCGATGCCCAGTGGCAGGCTGAAGGGGGCGAGCCCCTTGTTATATCCACCGCCGCCAGTGGAGACTTGGCGCGCCAGGTGATCGCCGGTGCCAGGGCGGACTTGATCCTTTCAGCGGACATCCGCTGGATGCTGGAGCTTCGCTCGCGGGATCTATTGACCGATGGCAGCGCCACGGTCTTTGCCCAGGGCGGCTTGTGCGTGGTTGCTCCCAAGGGCGCGGCCCCAGGGGATTCATTCCGCGTGGAATGGATCGGGGCGGGAGAGGCGCGTTTGCCCTTGCCCTCCAGCGAGGCGGTGCCCCTTGGCCGGTATGCGAAGCGTTGGCTTGAGAGCATCGGACGCTGGCAAGCCGTGGAGGGACGCATCACCGGGGTGCCCGATGCCCGGGCTGCCTTGGCGGCGGTAGAAGCCGGGGCAGCGCCCATGGGCATTGTTTACCTGGCAGATGCGCGCCGTTCCGACTCGGTCGAGATCCTCTACTCGGTTCCTCTTGATCAAGCCCCGGCGGTGGAAGCCGCACTTGGTTTGCCCAAACGCAACACCGTTGATGGGGCCGGGACAAGGCTGCGCGAGTTGCTGTTGCTTCCCGCAGGGGCGCACTCGATTCGATCCGCTGGTCTCGAACCGCTGCAACGTCCCCTGTCTGGAGAGCCCGATACTGGGGGTGCCGCGCCTGGAACCCATCCCAGTGTTCTGGGTCCGGTTTTATGGGTCAGCATCAAGGTTGCTCTCGCGGTTGTGTTGTTGGACTTTTTCCCCGCCCTGGCCATGGCTTGGCTCTTGGCGCGGCGACGTTTTTGGGGGCGCAGCGTGCTGGAGGCCCTCGTGCACTTGCCCTTGATCTTGCCGCCCACCGCGGTGGGTTGGTTGCTGCTCTTGGCCCTGGGGAAGGGCGGTCCCCTGGGAAGTTTCGATCTGTTGCTGACTTTTCCAGGAGCGGTTTTAGCGGGCGGTGTAGTCTCGTTCCCGCTCTTTGTGCGTCCCATGCGCGCTGCCCTTGAAGGGGTCGATCCGCGCTTGGAGAGCATGGCGCGCAGCTTGGGCTTGGGACCCCTGCGGGCTTTTTGCTCGGTGACCTTGCCCCTTGCCGCCCGGGGAATCGGGGCGGGCGTCCTGCTGGGTATGGGACGCGCCCTGGGCGAGTTTGGTGCGACGGTCCTGGTGGCGGGCAGCCTGCTGGGGGAGACGCGCACGCTCTCCATGGCGGTCTTTGAGGCTTATCAGTTGCACGATGATCGCGGTGCGTTGCAATTGGTGGGAGTTTGCGGATTGCTGGCCTTTGTGATTGTCTTTGCCGCGGACCGACTTGGTTCTGCGAAGCCGAGTCCTCCGTCCGGAGGCACCCCATGAGTTCATGGCTCCATGCAGAGTTGCGCTTGCGGCTCGGCAGTTTTGAGTTGCACCTGGATCTGGCCCCTAAGGGTCGGGCTCTGGGGATTTTTGGCGCATCCGGTTCTGGCAAGAGCACCCTGCTCGAATTACTGGCTGGTTGGCGTAGGGGGACCGGCCAGCGCATTCGACTGGGGGACCGCACCCTTGAGGACGCAAGCACCTTCATTCCCCCTGAGCAAAGGCGCATGGGATTCGTCCCCCAGGACCTGTGCCTTTTTCCACACCTAACGGTGCGGGAAAACCTCGCGTTCGGAGCAGGCAATACAGATCAGGCACGCGAAATCGAGCGCATCGCCGAAGTCCTTGAACTCTCTTCTTTCTTGGGTCGCAAACCGCACGCCCTATCCGGTGGTCAGCGACAACGGGTGGCCCTCGGTCGGGCTCTGGCTTCTGGGCCAGAAGTCCTTCTACTGGACGAACCCCTTTCCAGTCTCGACACGGCCCTGCGCCGCAAGCTCTTGCCGTTCCTGATGGCCGTGCGCTTGCAATTCGACTTGCCCCTGATTTTGGTCTCCCATGATGCCTTGGAAATCGAAGCCCTTTGCGATGAGGTCATCGTTCTCGATAAGGGGCGCGCCACGAGCAGAGGCGAACCGGCCCAAATTCTGGCAGCCGAAGCCGCAGGTCACCCCAACCTGTTGACCGGCATCGTCCAAGAGCAAACCCCAGGTGGTGCGGCGGTGGAGGTACAGGGCGGCGCCCATTTCTATGTGGCCAGCCCAGATTTGATCGTGGGCACCCGTGTTCTGTTCACCTTGGGCTCCGAGGACTTGCTGTTGGCCCAGGCGCCCCTCGCGGGTTTGTCCGCGCGTACTGCCCTGCCCGTGCAGGTCACACGGGTGGAGCAGCATGGTGGCTTGCTTCTGGCCGAGGTTTCCTGCGCAGGCCCCGGTGCCCCTAAGGTGCGCGTGCGTGTGACCCCCGGAGCGGTGCAGGAGCTCAATCTGGTGGTGGGCGAGAACTTGATGCTCTACGCCAAGTCCACGGCGGCCAGACCGCTCTAGAGGGTAGGGAACCGATCAAGCCTCAAGAACTGGGTTCCGGACCCTCAATTCCCTAGCATTGCTCCCATGCAGCCTCAGGATTTTCTTTGGATCGGAGTGGGCGGAGCCGCCGGTGCGGTGGCCCGCGCCCTTGTGATTGTTGCCGGTGATCGCTTGGAGCTTCCCCGTCTGGCAGCGACCTTCACGGTCAACATGCTGGGGAGTTTTTGCCTCGGGGTCATGGCGGCTTGGTTGTTGCGGCAGGTTCCCACCCCGGTGCCCGCGCGCCCCTTGGTGGTGATTGGTTTCCTGGGGGCTTTCACGACCTTTTCAACCCTGGCGCTAGAGCTGGTCGAATTGGCCAGGGGCGAACAGATGGGGGCTGCGGTGGCCTATGGGGGGCTCACCATGGGATGCGGAGTGGCGATGATCCTGCTCGGGCAAACCCTGATACGGGCTTGAGGCGCTGATTGGGGGGGGCTCGGAGGCCCCAGCGTAAGGGCCGCGTGAAGTCGTCCGTGAACTCCCCGGGATCAGGTCTATACTGAGGTCATGCAACCAGCCTCCCTTCGCAAGTCCTTCCTGGTCCTCGGTTTCCTCAGTTTGTTCCTTTTCGGAGACTCGGCCTTTGCCCAAGAGGCGGGTCGTAGCTATCGCGAGTTCCCAGCCTATGGGTTCAAGTTCAAGCCCCTGCGCGACTGGTCCGACGTGCCGGTCAACGATCGGGTGGCCTCGCGAGATGTGATTGGACAGTTCGAGGCGATGAAGGCCTTGATGGTCAAGTACGACGGAAACAACCGGGCGACCTACAAGCCGAGTTTGAAGGTCGTGCGCATCATGCCTGAGGCAGCCTCCACGGGAACCGGGGCCAAGAAGAAGAAGGCGAAGGAGAAAACCGTCAAGGACTTGGTGGATGACCTGTCCGGGTCCTTGGTTGCAGACAGTCTTGAAGAGGCCGAAGTGGAGACCTCGACGATTAAAATGGGTAAGGGCCTGGAGGGCACACGCGAGGTGTTGACTGTCATGCTCGACACCCGCGGCGACGAGATCCCGGTCACCTGGGACGTGACCACGATTGAATTGGCTGACTTCAAGGTGATCTTTGCCTGGGACTATCCTTCAGCAGAGAAAAAGGTCGTAAAGGCTTGGTCCTCCGCGGTGAAGAAATCCATGGGGACATTCCGCCTCGTGGAGATCGAAGAGCGCATGAGTGATGGGGGCCCGGTGGATTCGGGCAGTGCCTACCCGGATCTGCTGGCTTACCACCAACGGGAAGTGGCTCAGACACCTGGCTGGGATCTGTTAGAGACACCCTCGAAGCAGTATTTGATCAAGACGAACTCTGAAGACCGCAAGGACCTCAAGGCGGTGATCGCGCGCCTTGAGGCATCCCGCAAGTTGTATGAGGAGGACTTCCCGCCGGCATCCCCAATCAAAGAGGTTTCCATTGTGCGCATTTGCGCCACTCAGGAGGACTTCAACACCTATGGCCAAACAGGTGGTGGCGTGGCGGGGTACTTCAACCCCCGTTCGGAAGAGTTGGTGCTCTACTTCCCTCAAGGTTCGGCCAAGATGACCATGTCGGTCATGACCCACGAGTGCTTCCACCAGTACTGCCACTTCTTGTTCGAGCGCAGCGCTGCTCATCGTTGGTTTGACGAAGGTCACGGGGATTACTATGGCGCTTGGAAAATGCGCGGCCGCAAGCTAGTGCCCAACGATGACATGGATTTGGGTTTGGCACGCACCCCGGAAATCAAACGCATGCTGCGGGATGGTACGGTCAAGCCCCTATCTAAGCACATTCGCTTCAACCACCCGGAATGGCAAGGCCAGGGCCCCAGCAATGTCTCTTGCTATGCCCAGTCCTTTTCGATCATCTATTTTCTGCGGGAAGGTGCCCGGGGTCGGGTCAAGAGCAGCTACTGGAAGAAGGAGTACGCTCAGATCATTCCCAACTACATCAAGACCTTGAACGATGGTTTCCGTGGGGCCTACGGGGAAATCCGCGAGGATGCGCAAAACAGTCTTGACGATTTGGATGCGGATGAAGTCGAAGGCAAGGCTGGGGACAGCTTGCGCAAGCGATTGAAGAGTCCCTGGGATTACCTTGGGCTGCGGGACAAACTCGACATCTGGGAAGCGGCCATGGAGGCTTCCTGGGGATTGGTTGACGAGAACGAATTCGAAGAGCGTTGGAAGGAATTTGTGATGAAGGAGATGTAGGGCGAAGCCCCTCTTGTCTGTGCTTCCATCCCGCTTAATTCCATGAAAAGCGCAGTCGTTCTCTACAATCCGACCTCGGGCACGAGGCAAGGGGCGCGGGCTGCAGAAGCGGTGTCCGTGGTTCTCACCAAGGCCGACTGGGAATTGACACGCGTGCCCACGGAGCGCGCGGGTCATGCTCTGGACTTGGCCGCTGAGTGGGGCGCACGGGTGGACCTGATTGTGGTGGCCGGGGGCGACGGGACCGTGCGGGAAGCCGCGGCGGGACTTCTGGAGCGTGGTCACAGCACTCCTCTAACGGTCATTCCCCAGGGTAATGGAAATGTGATTGCCCGGGAGCTTGGCATTCCCCTTGGGATGCAGGCCGCGGTGGATGGTTTGGCTGGGGGCGTGACCCGCGAACTCGATGCCCTGCTGGTGAATGGTGAACTCGTCTTGGCGATGGTGGGTCTTGGAATGGACGCGCGCATTGTTCGCAGGATCGATTGGGCGCGACACTGCTGGGGGTTGCAGGGATGGTATCGGATGCATGCGGATTCCCTGTATGTAGGAGTCGGCCTGAGCGGATTGCTTGGGTCCTACAGGAGCACCTTTCGAGCCACCTGCGATGGTCGCTTGATCGGGAGCGGGTTCCGCCACGGGGCGGTCTCCAATACGCGCACCTATGGCAAGGGCATGACCCTTTCCCCGGAGGCGGATGCAAACGATGGTTTATTGGACTATGCCCTGCGCCAACGGTCAGGGTTTGTGCCCAGCTTCCGTACCCTGCTCTGTGCCCAGCGCTGCCTCACTCCACCAAGCAGCTTGGTCCTCCCCGGGCAGGGCAAGCGCATGCTTTTGGAAGCAGAAAGCCGTCCGCTGGAATGGCAAGCGGACGGGGACTCGCGGGCTCCCGTGGAAAGCTTGGACATCCACCTGCTGCCCGGAGCCTTAAAGTTCTGGTCCCCGGCTACTTGAGCATTTGATCGAGGCTGCGGGCGAGGGCCCGGCGAGTCCAGTCCACCTGGGTCCGGGGCAGCCCGAGTTCATCCAGGTTCACCTGGGCGGCCGTGCGCCAAATGGTTTCGACAGCCCGGAAATCACGCTTGAGCAGGGATTCTTGGAAGGCGGCTTGATGGGCCGCCCCATAGATGATCCCGATGCGGGCGGGAGGGGTCTCTTGGGAGAGAATCCCGTGCAAGTCTTTCAGCACGATTTCATTGCGCCGATCGAGCAGGATTTCCATCAGATCCCCAAGGCCCGTTGCTTTGGATTGCATGACCTGCTCGGCCCGGGCCAGAACTTCAATGGTCACCATGCGCAGCATGGACTGGGCGGCTTCCGAGTAGGAAAGCAGGCGCAGCATGTTGCCGATCAGATCCGCCACGAGGGAACTCCCATCCAGGGCGCTCATCAGCGCGGTTTGGTCCGCCTCCCCGCCCTCGAGCCAGCCGACTAATTCGGCCGCCGTGGCGTCCGAATTGCGCCATTGGGGGCCTAGGTGATTCATCACATCGAGCTGGAACACAAGTCCGAGAGCCGCAGCCATGTCCTGCTGGATGCCCCGATTGTTTTCAATTTCCTGCTCTTGAATGGGGGCTTGATCTTTGAAGCTGAGGTCTCGATCCGCATCCTCGCCGCCGGGTTCCCCGTCCTTGCCCAGGGACAGGAGGCTAAAGGTCGCTTCGCCACCTTCTTCGGCCGGGGGATGGAGCTCATACAGGAGTGCATGGTTCCAGCTATCCATGAGGGCGAGTTGCCTGATGCGCTTGGGGAGAGCCGCCTTGTCAAGCTTGGTAATGTCCTCTGGGTAGTGTTCGTGGTTCTTGCGGAAGCGCGCCAGGGCGATGGCGGTTTGGCGCATGCGCCGCCGGGTGACGCGGATGGCCGCACGGTCGGCTTCGCCCGCAGTTCCATCTTCATCTACCGCAATCACATGCCCCCCGACCCCTTCGAAGAGCACCACATCACAGGCGTCGAGTTGTTCTTGCATCCCTGAATAAAACCCTGTCTCGCCCACGTGCATCGCAGCGCACAGATCGATGCGCGGACCGGTGCGTTTCCCGTCGGAGTCGTGCTGAGAGAACGAGCGCGCTGCCACTTGTAGCCGCACCCAGGATCCATCCTCCACGAGGCGGATGAAGGGGGCGGGGGAACTCTTGACCTCAGCGGTAGGCTCGTGGGCCACTTCTTCTTGAGTTGCACCCAGGATCGGACAGCAGAGTGCAGTAACCAGCAGATAGGCGTGGATTTGAATCATGGTTTTCCTCATCGGGCCCGGCAGCATCCCAAAGTCCCATGGACTCAAGACACAAGGTCCTCATCCTGCCAAGATATTTTTGAGTTTGCCACCCGGAGTTCCGGCCGGGACTCGGGACTCGAATGACCCAGCCGGCCTAGGGCAGATGGATTGCGGGAAACCCGCCCCTCAATCCAGGTGACACGCCAGGCTGCGATCACCCTTCTGCAGCAACTCCGGCACCAGGTGCTTGCAGCGGTCGCCGGAAACCTCCTGGGCCTGGTGGCAGCGGGGGTGGAAGGGGCAACCGGAGGGGGGATTGAGCGGGGAGGGCACATCCCCTCGCAACACGATGCGCTCCCGGGTGCGTTCGATCTCGGGGTCGGGGTAGGGCACGGCTGAGAGCAGGGCCTTGGTGTAGGGGTGGGAAGGGTTCTTGAAGATTTCTTCCCGGGGGGCCTCTTCCACCAGGCGGCCAAGGTACATCACTGCAATTCGGTCGCACAGGTGGCGCACCACCGCCAGATCGTGGGCGATGAACAGGTAAGCCAGGTCAAAGCGCTCGCGCAGTTCCGCAAGCAGGTTGACGATCTGAGCCTGGATCGAAACATCCAGGGCACTGACCGGCTCGTCGCAGACGATCAGGTCCGGCTCACCGGCAAGCGCCCGGGCGATGCCGATCCGCTGCCTTTGGCCCCCGGAGAACTCATGGGGGTAGCGCTGCACGTGGCGCGGGTTCAAGCCCACCGCTTCTAGGAGCGAAAGGATTCTGAGGCGTCGCTCCCGGGGTCGCCCCAAGCCAAAAAGCTTGAGGGGCTCGTCCAGGATCTGGGCCACGGTTTGACGCGGGTCCAGAGAGGCGTAGGGGTCCTGGAAAATCATTTGGATCTTTCGCCGGTAGGGCAGCCAACCCCGGCGGGAGAGGGTGGTGAGCTCGACGCCTTCATAGCGCACGCTGCCGCTTGTGGCGGGGTGCAGGCCCACGATGGTGCGCGCGCAGGTGCTCTTGCCGCAACCTGATTCCCCAACCAGCCCGAGGCTCACGCCCCGTTCGATGTTGAAGGACACTCCGTCCACCGCATGCAGGTGCTGTTGGGCATTACCGAGGAAGGTGCGTGGCCCCACGGGAAAGTGCTTGGCCAAGTTTTGGACTTCGAGGAGGGGGCGGGTCATGGGCGGGCCTCCGCACTGTCTGCTGGGGCATAGAGCGGACAGGCATTGCTGCGGCCTGGGACTCCTGAGGGCAGGAGTTCTGGCCGTTCGGATTTGCACTCCGCTTGGACGTTGGGGCATCGGGGAGCAAAGGCGCAGCCCGGGGGCATCTCAGCCAGGTCCGGGGGGGTGCCGGGAATGGAAGACAATTTTTGGGAGGTGTCCGAGTCCAATCGGGGCACGCTGGAGAGCAGGCCCTGGGTATAAGGGTGGTGGGGGTTTTTAAACAACTGATGTGTGGGTCCCTCTTCCACAATGCGCCCCGCATACATCACCGCCACCCGGTCCGCGGTGCCCGCCACCACGCCCAAGTCATGGGTGACCAAGATGATGGCGGTGCCGTGGCGGCGTTGGACCTCGGCCATCAGCTCCAGGATCTGAGCTTGAATGGTCACATCCAAGGCTGTGGTGGGTTCGTCTGCCAAGAGCAGTCGAGGCTCGCACAAGAGCCCCATAGCGATCATCACCCGCTGGCGCATGCCACCGGACAATTCGTGAGGGTATTGGGCCAAGCGGCTTTCCGGTTCCGAAAGACCCACTTCCCCAAGGCCCACGGCAGCGAGGCGCAGGGCTTCCGAGTGACTCTTGCCCTTGTGCAACTCCAACACCTCGGTCATCTGGCGACCGATGGTGAGAAGCGGATTGAGGGAGGTCATGGGGTCCTGGAAAATCATCGAGATCCGGTTCCCGCGAACCTTTCGCAGCTCTGGCTCCGAGAGCGCCGAGATTTCCTGGCCGTCAAAATGGACCTGACCGCTCATGACCCCGGGGGGCGAGGGGATGAGCCCCAGGAGCGCCAGGTTGGTGACACTCTTGCCTGATCCTGACTCGCCGACCAGGCCGAGGGTTTCGCCCTCTTCCATGTCAAACGAAATTCCGTCCACGGCGCGCACGGTGCCGTGGTGTGTTTCAAAGCGCACCGCTAGGTTTTTGACAGATAGGAGGGGCATCAATCTTTACCTCGCATTTTAGGATCCAAGGCGTCGCGCAAGCCATCACCCAGGACGTTGAGGGCGAGCAGGGTGCAGCCCATGGCCAGTGCGGGGAAGATCACCACCCACCAGTGAATCCGCAGGGGATTGATCGCGCTGGTGCCGTCCACGGCGATCAGGCCCCAGGAAACCCGGGGAGGCTCGACCCCCAGGCCCAAGAACGACAAAAATGCCTCAAAGAGCATGACGGCAGGGATCGTCAGGGTCAGGTAGACGATCACGATGCTGAGCACGTTGGGGACAATGTGCTTGCACAGAATATGAAAGGTCGAGGCGCCCATCACCCGTGCTGCTTGCACGAACTCTGCGTGCTTGAGACTCAGCACCTGGCCGCGTACCACCCGCGCCATGGTGAGCCAGAAAACCGCACCGATCACCAGGTAAAACACCTTTTCCCGGTCGAGGCCCCATTCTTCCTCCAGCACTTGACGGTAATCCCCAATCAGGGTGATCAGGAAGATGACCACAAAGATGAAGGGGATCGAATACAGAATGTCCACCGTGCGCATCATCAGGTTGTCGATGCGGCCTCCCACGAGGCCCGAAAAGGCTCCGTAGAAAACCCCGATCACCAATGAGCAGAGGGCCGCAGCAAGGGAAACCAAAATCGAGGTGCGCGAACCCCAGACGATGCGTGAAAGCAAATCCCGGCCCAGGTGGTCCGTGCCCAGCCAATGGCCGGTTTGCCAGGAGCCAAAGATCATGCGGCGCAGGGATATAAGCCCGTGGTCGAGGCTGGATAGCTCCCAGTAGTCCTTTTCGATTTGGCGGGCCACAAGGGCTGAGTCCGCGTCGGGGTCAAGGGCCGCGAGGTAGTCTCCGTCCCCTCCGTCCAATGTGGGCGCGTGAAGGGTTATGTCCAGGTTGGAACGCACCGGGGAGCGCAGGGGCAAGAGCGGTGCCAGGAAGGACAGCAAGCCGAACCCAATCAAAAACACCATGGCGTACCAGGAAGGGCGATTCCGCCGCAGCCGGCGCCCCGCGTCCTGCCAAAGGCTGATGCCCTTGTGCTCCTGTGCTTCGCGCAAGAGGCGCTCGGCAGTGGCATCGTCCAGATCAAAGCGCTTTGGATCGGCAGTGCTCATGCTTCCTCCGCCAGGTCAATGCGCGGATCGAGCAGGGTGTAGGCCAAATCCACCACAGTGTTCATGCTGTAGACCAGCACCGTGTAGAGGATTGTGACTCCCATGGCCAGGGTGTAGTCCCGGTTCGACGCGGAGTTCACAAAGTGTGAGCCAAGGCCAGGGATGAAGAAGATGCGCTCGATGACGAGGCTGCCGGTGAGAATGCCCGCGGTGGCGGGGCCGAGGTAACTGACCACCGGAAGCAGGCCGCCCTTCAAGGCATGGCGCAGAACCACCGTGCGCGGGGAGAGTCCCTTGGCCTGGGCTGTGCGAATATGGTCCTGGGAAAGGGCCTCCAACATGCCCGTGCGGGTCAAGCGCGCCAGATAGGCCGCATACACCAAACCGAGGCAAAAGCCTGGCAGGAGCATCTCCTTGATCGAGCCCCAGCCCGCCACTGGTAAGAGGGGGATCATGAACACAAAGATGATGATCAAGAACCCTGCGATCACAAAATTGGGCAGGGCAATACCGCCCGTAGCGGCAAGGCGCAAGGCTAGATCGACTCCCGATCCACGCCGCAGGGCCGAAGCAATGCCCGTGGAGACTCCAAGGGCGAGAGCCCACATCATGCTCACCACCCCAAGCAGGGCGCTGATTGGCAAGGCCTGACCGATGATGTCATTGACCGTGAAATCCCGGTAGCGGAAGGAAGGGCCAAAGTCCCCGGAGAGCACGCCCCCCAAGACCTTCTCTTGATTGCCACCCAAGCCTCGCTCGTCCAAGTTGAAGGGCCCGGTGTAGTGCAGGAACTGCTTCCAGAGGGGCCAGTCCAAGTGATAGCGCGCTTGGATGTTGGCTTCGATGGCGGGTTCAAGCGCGCGCTCCGTGTCAAAGGGGCCGCCCTTGACGTTCTTCATCAAGAAGAACGAGACGCTCATGACCACCGTCATGGTGACCACAAACCACATCAAGCGCCGAAAAAGGAAACGAATCATTGCTGTTGGCGCTCCCTGAGCTGGGCCGGGCTATAGAGACCTTCGGGCGGTCCGTGGGGGGCGACGGTTTCGAACTCCTTGGGATAGTTGGCGCGCTTTTCCGCCAATTCCGCGTCATCCATCCAGTACCAGAACTTGGGGAAGTGCTCGTCGAGCACGTTTTCCGAGTTGCCCCCGAGGCGCGGGGCGGTCAGGTTCTGGGTCACATAGTAATAGATAGGCAGGATCGGCATCTCATCAAGCAGAAGGGCCTCGGCCTCGCCCAAGAACTGAAGCCTGTGCTGGGGGTCCAGCTCCGCCCCCGCTGCTTTCACCAGTCGGTCGTACTCGGGATTGCCCCAGCCTGTCTTGTTGTTTTCTCCGCCGGTGACGAACATGTCGATGAACGTGTTGGGGTCCGCGTAGTCCCCGATCCAAGCCGAGCGCGAGACCTGAAAGCGCAGGTTCTGCTGGGTGTCGAGGTACACCTTCCACTCCTCGTTGCGTAGCTTGGTGCGGATGCCCAATTCGTCCTGCCAGGCGAGGGCGATGACCTGAGCAATACTGGAGTGGGCTTCGGATGTGTTGTAGTGAATTTCCACCGGGGGAAAGTCCTTGCCGCCCGGGTAGCCCGCGGCGGCGAGCAACATGCGGGCTTCCTCGGGGCTGCCCATGTTCATGCTGGGAGGGGTGTAGGCACCGATCCCCGAGGGCGTCAAGCTGCTGGCGGGTACCTGACCCATCTTCATCACCTTGTCGCAGATGGCTTGACGGGGAATGACCATGGACAGTGCTTGGCGGACGCGCACATCGTCATAGGGGGGCTGGTTTACGTTGAACCGATAAAAGTAGGTGCCCAGGTAGGGCGTGGGCTGAAAGTCTTCGCGCCCCCAGAGCTCTTGAACCACATTGGTGTTGACCCGGTCGATGGCGTCGCAGCCCCCGGTTAGGTACATGTTCAACATGGTGGAATCCTGTTCGATGGCCAGGATGTCGATGGAGTTCATGGCCACGTTGTCCGCGTCCCAGTAGGTCTCGTTTTTGGCCAGACGGATACGGTCGTTGACCCGGCGCTCGATCAGTTTGAATGGGCCGTTGGTGACGATGTTTTCCGCCCGCAGCCATTCGATCTCCCAGCGGTCAGGCCAGCGCTCCTGGGCTTCTTTGATGTTGCGCCGGTTCACCGGGAAAGTGGGATAGAAGCCGGTTAGGTCGAGAAAATAAGGGGTGGGGGAGTTGAGGGTCACGTGCAGGGTGTGGCTGTCCGTGGTCCAGATTTTGAGGTGCTGGGGGTCAGCCACCTCGGCCCGGTAGGTGGCTCCGTCGAGGAGCACGCCGTTTGCGTGGACCGCGTTCCAATCGGATTCGGTGAGCGAACCCTTGAGGAGCCAGCCGCTCTTGTCATCTGATTCCAGGCCGTAACAACGGGCAAGGGCGTCGGCAGCGGACGTGGGGGCCTTTGGGTTGCTCGCGGGATTGGTGAGCGAAAAGGGCAGGGTCCAGGATTGGTCCCCGGCGTGGATGGTGGGTTTCTGCGCGGGGTTGCTAGGGAGGGTCACACTCACTTCGCCTGTCATGTGCTCGAGCAGGTAGCCGTGCAAGCCCACCTTGACCTGGCCGTCACTGGTTCGCTGGTACCAGAGGCCTCCCGTGGGGCTGGCGTCGAAGGAGCGATCTTCTGGCTGGCGCGTGTATTGGCGAGCACCCGCCACGTACCACAATTGGTATGCGTAGTAGGACGCGGTGAGAGGATGCAGAAACCGGCGCCAGGAATAAATCCAATCTTCCGCCGTGAGCTCGTCCCCATTGGTCCACTGGGCGCCCCGGCGAATGTGAAAGGTCCAGGTCAACCCATCGTCGCTGACTTCCCAGGACTCGGCGCTACCCGGAAGAGGTTCGAGGGTTTTTGGGTGCTTGACGATCAAGCCTTCGAAGATCGCTCGCAGGACCCGCCCCTCTGGCACGCCCGTGACGGTCGCGGGGTCAAGAGTCTGAACCTCGCTGCCATTGTTCATCACATAGTCCGCAGGTTCGAGGCTAGCACCCCGGGTGAGGACCAGCGCACTGGCAAAAACGAGGCCCAGTAGCAGCATTGCCAGGACATGACGCGAGGGGAGGGGGGGGACGATGGCCATGAATCACGGACGACGGGCTCGTCCGACCATAGTCCTACCACATTTGGTCCGGAAGACGTGAGGACTTTTGGGTGGGAGGGTGCAACCCAGCCCCAAAAACCACAGGGCAGTGGAAACGCCTAGGGCAGGACCATCCAAGGCCAGCGAAGGTGGGAGGTTGCCCAGCTTTGAATTGCGAGGGCAAGGTTGGGCCAAGGGAGAGAGCCGTCATCAGTGAGGTGGGAGGCCTCCGTGCTGCGGATCCATGCCACCGATATCACTACAGCCGTAGGTCAAAAAAGGCTGCGCAATCAAACCCGGGGTCCAGTTGTCCTAGGAATCGTCTGCCCGTTGAAGAGCACCCTTTTCGTGCCCGCTTCCGGTGCCCCTGCGCTCCCTTTGAACCCGCTTCAAGCCCCCCTTACCCTCCCCGTGAACCCTTGACGCTGACTCCCGGCCCCCGATACCCTGTCAGGCCTACAATTGCCCAAAACAAGCCCATGCATATCGTCTACCGCGCCACTTTGACCGCCGTCCTCGTGACTCCCCTCATGGGGGCTCTTCTTGCCTCTCCCGCCCAGGAGCCAGAGGCTCAGGCAACTCTTGCGGACCAAAGTCTGGGGATACCCCAAAAGGGGCCGGCCCCGGTGGACGTCTTCCATCCGGACCGGGATCTCAAGGCCACGCCCCTCTATGGAGGGCGGGTCATTGTGCACAACGCATCGTTGCCCAAGCACATCAACTATGCGACCGAGAATTCGGCGTATACCCGGCGCATGTTGCGTGAGGTGCACGAGACGCTTTTGGCGCAGGATTGGGAGGAGCACGAGATGCGTCCCCTTTTGGCCAAGAGTTGGAACACCGAGGATATGCTGGTGCTGAAGGACGGCGCAGCCGATGCTTTCCCGCTGGCGGTCACCGTGCGGGTGGCGAACCCGTCCACGGCAGAGGGCGCTCCTGAGCACGTCAAGGCCCAGGTGATCTATGGTCGCCTTGAAGACGGAGGCGAGAACTGGGTGGTGAGCGCAGATTCCGCAGGGCACCCCCTGGGGGCTGGCGGATCGGTGGAAGTTCCCAAAGCTGCGGTGGCTCGAGTGGAGCTGGGCGCGGTGTTCAACTTCGTTCTACGCGAGGGCGTCCTGTGGCACCCGTCCGAGGGACACCCTGCGGGGAGTCAAAGCCTCGATGCCCAGGATGTGGAGTTCTCCTGGTCGATCTACAGCAACAGTCACGTGGATTGCGACGAGAAGCGCTTTCAGTTTGAAAAGGTGACGGGCTGCGAAGTGATCGACGACCTGCACCTGCGCTTTTTCTACGAGGCCCAGTACGCCTTTGCGGAGGCCACCATCGGTGACTCCATGACCGTTCTGCCGAGCCACATCTACAACCTTGCGGACGAGGACAACCAGGATCATAAACCGGAGTTCACCGAAGAGGAGCAAGCTGAGTGGATCAACAACAATCCCCACAACGCCCTCTGGATCGGTCTTGGTCCCTATCGCATCGTGTCCTACAACGACACTTATGTGGAGGCCGTGCGCTTCACCGATGAGGCGGGCAAGAGCCTCTACTTTGACGAGGGCAACGCTGGCTTCGTGGATACGATCCGCTGGCGCGTGATCGAAGACGACGAAACCGCCATGAACGCCCTCTTGAATGGGGAGTTGGACTTTTTCGAGCGGGTCAAGAGTGAGGACTACTTTGGCGCCCGAACCGAGAGTGAGGACTTTCAGGAGGACTTCTACAAGGGTTTCAAGTACGGCGGATCCTATGGCTACACCGGCTGGAACATGCTGCGGCCACACCTCAAGGACTTGGCTGTGCGCAAGGCGATTGAGCTCTCCTTTGATATGGAGGAATATCGCCTAACCAACTACAAGGGGCTTGCGAACCGCGTTACCGGTCCATTCCCTTTTGGAGCAGCGGCCTACAATCACGAGGTTGAGCCCCGGGGCAAGGATGTGGAAGCGGCGATCGACTTGCTGGATGATGCCGGTTGGTATGACCGGGACTCCGACGGTGTGCGTGACAAGAACGGCGTGGCGCTCTCGATTACCTTGAGCTACCCCTCGGGCAATGACGCTTCGAAAAACTTCGGCCTTGCTCTGCAAGAGTCCTTGGCCGAGTTGGAGATCGAGCTGAAGCTTGAGCAGCTCGAATGGGCCACGTTCCTTGACCGCATCAAGAAGCGCGAGTTCGATGCTTGCAACCTGGCTTGGGTACCGGACCTTGAGTCCGACCCGGAGCAGCTCTGGCACTCCAAGTGGGGCGCACCGGATGTGGAAGGATCCAATAACTCGGCGGTGATGGATCCCAACGTGGATGAGCTGATTGCCCGAGGGCAGAAGGAGCTCGACTACAACAAACGCCAAGAGATCTGGCAGGAGCTGCACCGTTACCTCTACGAGGAGATCGTGCCGTATCTGTTCATGTACAACGTACCGCGCAAGTTTGCCATGTCCCGCAAGCTGCACGGATTCCAGGTGCTGGCGATTGATCCGGGTTATGTGATCCGCCGTTGGCACTACATCGATCCCAAGGTTGCGGGCACACGCAAGACTCTGAACCGCTGATCCCGCTGCGAGATCATCGGGGCTAAGCCCAGGTTCTCAACGTTCCCTCAACCCAAAAGATAACCTCTTGCTGTCATTCATTCTGCGGCGCCTCTTTCTGATGGTGCCCACCACCCTGGGCATTGCCCTTGTGGTGTTCACCATTTTCCATGCCGCACCCGGGGATCCCGCCACGGTCATGATCGGCGCGGGTACCGGGGGCCAGCTGGGCCAGGACACGGACGTGGAGGGCATGGTGGAGAAGTTCCGCCGGGACCACGGTCTGGATCGGTCTCTGTTCGTTCAGTTCTTTGATTACGTGGGGCCTCTGAACTTGGACCGGGACGGAATCCCGTGGTTCTCGTCGCCCCACACCGAGCGCGCCACCCGTCAGGTGGAGTTGAGCGACGGGACCGAGATCGACGAGGGCAAGGTGATGGCGATCGGTCATTTACCCAAGACCTCTGACGAGGATGCTGAGCGCTTTGATGCTGCTCGGGTTGTGCTCAGCGACGATGAGGCTGGAGAAGCAGCCTGGAGCGTAGCGGTCAAGACACTCGCGGAGGGAGGGGATGAAGCGCGACCTGCTTTGCTTTCCGGGTTGCACCTGATCGCGGAGTCCGCAGCGACCCGCCAGGCCGGTATCGGACGTTTGATCGGTGCCCTCGAAACCAACACCGGTGCGGAGTTTTCCGTGCCCAAGGAACGGCTTGAGGCCCTGGGGGATGTGGCTCGCATCCGTGCGTGCTTTGCTTGGTACTTTGCCAACGGAGGCTTTCGTGTGCAGAACACCGGGGCTGATTGGTGGGGCGGATTGTTCGTGGGAGACCTGCGCCGGGAAATGCAATCCGGCCGCGAGGTGGGACCCGAGTTGGTCAAGCGTCTCAAGGTCACCGTGCCCTTGGCCTTGAGCTCGGTGCTTTTGAGTTATCTCTTTGCCTTGCCCCTTGGGATTTTCAGCGCCCGGAACCACGGCAAGCGGCGGGATGGACTGGTGACCATCGCCCTCTTTGTACTTTTTGCAATCCCTACCTTTTGGGCAGGTTTGATGCTGATCCTGACCTTTGGCAAGACCGGCTTGGACCTTTTACCGGTGGTCGGACTGCACGACAAGGATGCAGCGGATTTAGGGTACTGGGCCTATGGCTGGGACACGGTGCTGCACTCGATCCTGCCTGTCTTGACCATGACCTACAGCAGCTTGGCTTACCTGTCACGCCAAATGCGTGCGGGCATGATGGACACCCTGCAGCAGGATTACATTCGCACGGCCAGGGCCAAGGGCTTGAGCGAAACCGTGGTGATTTACAAGCACGCCCTGCGCAACTCAATGATCCCCGTGCTGACCCTCTTGGCCAGCGTGTTGCCGATTCTGATCGGAGGGTCGATCATCATTGAGAAGGTTTTCGATGTGCCTGGCATGGGCCGCTATGCCTTCGATGGTCTTCTTAAGCGCGACTTCAACATCATCATGGCCACCACGATCTTGGTGGGCGTCATGACCCAAGTGGGCATCTTGCTCTCGGACATCACCTATTCGATCGTCGACCCCCGGATCCGCAATGAGTGATTCAGAGCAGGCGCCGGACAGCGCAATCTACAGCAAGGACTATTGGGACCTTGTCTTCGAACAGTTGGGTCGGCGCAAGCTATTCCGGGCTGGAATGGGGGTCTTGGCCCTCTTGTATGGCCTGGTGATCTTTGCCCCGTTCCTGGCGGGGGATCGGCCCTTTTCATTCGAGGGCGTCGATCGCGCCGCTTATGGTTCGTCCCTGAACTCCCTTCGTGCGGTGACCAACGGCATGCTGAAGTTGGTGTCGGCCACCGACGATGAGTACCTGGCTGGGCTGCAAGAGTCGGGAACCCTGGGGGCTGATGGGGTACCCCAAACCCGCGCCGGGGCCCTTCTCTTGGAGACCGATGCGATGGACCTGCGCTTGGACGTGGTGGCCTTCTATCTGCCGGACACGGCCGAGGCAGAGCAGGCGGCGTTGCTCGCCTTTCGCAACAAGCTCAGGGAGGGCAAGGCTGCCTTCGCGGGGGGTGATGAGCCCAAGGCCGCCGAGCTTCTGGGCGAAGCCAAAAGCATCACCCGTGACCTGCGCAAAACCCTGCGTCCCCTGAGCCCGGCAAAGCCGGAACTGGGTGGTGTGGCCTTGCAGTCCCGGCGGACCCTGCCCCTTTGGGAAGCCCTCTGGCCCCGGGAGATCTTCTTCATGGTGCTCTGGAGTCTCTTGGCCAGTTGGCCCGTGTGGAATCGAATGTTGAACCGGGTGGTCCTGGGCGGTAATCGTGAAGAAGTCCGTCGCTGGCGTCGACGCAAGGCGTTTGGCGTCCTGGGTCTTTCCGTGCTTGCTTCCCTTGGGTGGTACGCGACCTTTGGGGACGGGGACGACATGTACAAGAACGCGCCCCACAAGGCGGGTCTGATCAGCGGTGCCATGGTGGCCTTGCCAGAGGGACAATTGTTGGGGGAGGGCGATGGTGTTTTTGAACCCACTTGGCCGCCCTTGACCTATGGCCTTGCGGAGACCCACACGGAAGAGATGTTCCGCCCGCCCACCTGGTGGTGGTGGGCCGAGATTGACGAGGCTGGCAAGTACGTGCGTGGCCCCAAGGCCAACGCCGAAGGACAAGGTGGTTTCAAGGCCGCAGTCACGCCGGTGGACGTGCGTGCTGGCGAACCCGAGCGCAACTCCCGCCTGCGCCACATTGCAGGAGTCGATGAGTTGGGCCGGGACTTCCTGACGCGTCTTGTGTGGGGTGGCCGCATCAGTTTGACCGTGGGCATTTTGTCCGCGATCCTGTTGACCGTTATCGGCGTGGTGTTTGGATGCATTGCGGGCTACTTCGGTGGCCGCATCGATGTGGCCATCATGCGCTTGATCGAGGTCCTTCAGGCGATCCCCGCTTTCTTTCTGATCTTGATGACCATGGCCTTCATTCCGGCGGACGTGATCAGCCCGATCTTTGCGATTGTGATCGTGATCGCCCTCATTCGCTGGACCGGGGTGGCGCGCTTGGTGCGCGGTGAATTCTTACGCCTTCGGGAGCAAGAGTTTGTCATCGCGGCGCAGGCCCTGGGATTCTCGAACCGGCGTACGATCTTCCGTCATGTGTTGCCCAATGCAATGGGGCCCGTGCTGGTGAGCGCGGCCTTTGCTGTGGCTGCGGGTATCTTGACCGAATCCGCCGTGTCCTTTCTGGGCTTTGGCATTCGGCCCCCCGAAGCCAGTTGGGGATCCTTGGTCAACGAGAGCAAGAACGCCTCCAACTGGTGGATTCAGCTGTTCCCAGGGGCCCTGATTTTCATCACGGTGACCTGTTACAACCTGGTGGGCGACGCGGTGCGCGATGCTCTGGACCCCAAAATGAAACGCTAAGGCTGACATGAGCGATTCCCAATCACCCGAAGGGGCTGCCAAGCCTCTGCTCGAGCTGCGCGACCTTGCGACCTGGTTCCACACGGACGAAGGCACCGCCAAGGCGGTGGACGGCGTTAGCTATAAGATCTATCCCGGCGAGACCCTGGGTCTGGTGGGGGAGTCCGGCAGTGGCAAGAGTGTCAGTGCCCTCTCGGTCATGCGCCTGGTGCCAAGTCCTCCGGGCTTCGTGGAGCGCGGGGACATCCTGTTCCGGGGCGAATCCCTGCTGCCGATTTCGGACGAGGATTTTCGCCGCATCCGTGGCAACGAGGTCGCCATGATTTTTCAAGAGCCCATGACGGCCCTTAATCCGGTTTATACCGTGGGGAATCAGATTTCGGAGGCGGTCATGCTGCACCGGGGGCTCAGCAAGAAAGCCGCTCGGGAGCATGCCATCGAGATGCTGAGGCGCGTGGGGATTCCCAGCCCGGAAACCCGGGTGGATACCTATCCCCACGAGATGTCCGGGGGTATGCGTCAGCGGGTGATGATCGCGATTGCCATGAGCTGCGATCCGGCGCTCTTGATCGCGGACGAACCCACCACCGCCTTGGATGTGACGATTCAGGCCCAGATCTTGGACCTGATCCGCGAGCTCCAAGAGGATTCTGGCATGAGCGTCCTGTTGATCACACACGACTTGGCGGTCGTGGCGGAGGCCGCCCACCATGTGGCTGTTATGTATGCGGGCAAGGTGGTGGAGTACGCCTCGGTGGAGGAGTTGTTCGAGAAACCCCGTCACCCCTACACCATTGGCCTCTTCCAATCCCTTCCGGATCTTGCCAAGCAAGGAGAACGATTGACTGCGATCCCCGGAATGGTCCCCTCCGCAACCAACTTCCCTAGCGGCTGTCGCTTCCGCACCCGCTGCTCTATCGCCACGGATCTGTGCGCTGGGACGGAACCACCCCTCGTGTCCCTCGAACCCGGTGGGGCCCACACGGTGGCCTGCCACCATCTTGAGGAGGCATCCAAACTATGAGCGATTCCCAGCGATCAGCACCCCTGCTCGAAGTCCGTGGCCTGAAAAAACACTTCCCCGTGCGCAAGGGCCTTTTGAGTCGGGTGGTGGGGCAGGTCAAGGCCGTGGATGGCCTCGACTTCACCCTGGAGAGGGGCCAGACCCTGTCCCTGGTGGGCGAGTCGGGTTGTGGAAAGACCACGGCAGGGCGCACCATGTTGCGGCTCCTGGAGCCCACTGCGGGGCAGGTGCTCTATCGGGCGGATCCCACTAGCGAGGCGCTGGATCTATTTAATCTGCCCAAGAAAGAGATGCGTGCCCTGCGTCCGGACCTGCAGATCATTTTCCAAGACCCCTACGCCAGCTTGAACCCGCGTATCACCGTGGGTAACGCGATTGCCGAGCCGCTCCTCGTGCACAAAATTGCCACGGGCAGCGAGGTAGAGGATCGTGTTGCGGCCTTGCTCAAGCGTGTGGGCTTGCGTCCTGATGTTGCCAATCGTTTTCCCCATGAGTTTTCGGGAGGACAACGCCAGCGGGTAGGGATCGCCCGGGCCTTGGCCTTGAGCCCCAAGCTGATTGTCTGTGACGAGGCGGTGAGCGCCCTGGACGTGTCGATCCAGGCCCAGGTGATCAACCTGCTGAAAGACTTGCAGGACGAGTTAGGTATCTCGTACCTGTTCATCGCTCACGATCTTTCGGTTGTGAAGTACATCTCGGACGCCTTGGCGGTGATGTACCTCGGTCGGATTGTGGAGAGCGGTTCAGCGGATCAGATTTTCAACGATCCTCAGCATCCCTACACCCGAGCGTTGCTTTCGGCCATTCCCCACGCGGATCCGAAGAAGCGCAAGAAGAGGATTCCCTTGACCGGAGAAATCCCCTCGCCTATTCATCCTCCCAGTGGCTGTCACTTTCACACCCGCTGCTCCCTGGTGGAGGATCGCTGCCGTCGGGATTGGCCCGAGACTGTGGCCCTTGGTGGTGGCCATCAAGCCGCTTGCCATTTGGTCCAAGGCGCCAGCGTGACTGGGGCTTGAGCCGGGCTTCGGGGGGCAAGCCCGAGGCCTGCCCTCGAGTTCGGTGGACTTGGCCAGGGGCACGTCTGCCCATGCTGGCGGGATGGGCTTGCGTATGCGAGCACCCCAAGGAGTAGGATAGGCCCGTGCCCATTCCCTTGCCCCATGCCCTGGCGGAAGCTCGTTCCGTACGCCTCGGTTGGTTGATTGGCCTGCGCTGGCTGGCGGTTTTAGGTCAATTGGGGACGATTGCCGCCGTGACCCTCGGGTTTGGGATCAAAATTCCCCTGGTGCCCGTGCTCCTGGTGATCGCCACGGAAATTGCCTCCAACATCGGCCTGCAAGGATGGAGTCACCTTCGGCGCAGGCGCGGGCGGTTGCCCGGCCCTGCTTTGCTTGAGCAGCTGCAACTGTTGATCATGTTGTTCGACACCGTTTTGCTGGTCTTCTTGCTGCAACTGACCGGAGGCCTCGACAATCCCTTTGCCGCGTTCTTGTCCGTCCACATTGTGATGGCCGCAGTGCTCTTGTCCCGGCCCTTGGCCTTTGCGGGGACGGCTTTTGCAGTGATCTGTTTGGTGGTGCTGGCTTTGACCCATAGGCCCCTGGAAGAGTTGGCGAGCAACGCGGACTTGCGCCAGCTTGGGCATGGGGTCGCGCTCGCCATGACCATGGGGGTGTCGGCGTATTTTGTGACCCGCGTGACCCGTGCCCTGGCGCGCCAGTCAGACGAGTTGACCCGTGAACGGGAGTCTCAAGCGCGGGCGGAGCGCCTTGAAGCCCTGGGTACCTTGGCTGCCGGTGCCGCCCATGAATTGGCATCCCCCCTGTCCACCATCGCAGTGGTTGCCAAGGACTTGGCTAGGCGCGTGGAGAAAAAAGCGGGTGACGCAGAAGACGTGGAGGATGCGCGCTTGATTCGCGCGGAAGTGGCGCGCTGCAGGCGGATCTTGGACCGCATGAGCATGGAATCTGGCGAGCGTGCTGGAGAGGCTTGGGTTTCCCTGAGCCTTGGGGAGATCTTGGATGCGACCCTAGAGGAGCTGCCGACTCCCGACCGGGTGGATGTGGAGATCGCTCCCGCCCATGAGAAACGGATGGCCCGGGTGCCAAGGGAGGCCCTGACCATGGCCCTGCGCAATTTACTGTCCAATGCCCTGGATGCTTCTCCCCCGTTGAGCAGCGTGCTCTTCAGCGTTCGGTTGTCGGACGAAGGCTATGAGTTCGTGGTGCAGGACCGGGGGGTGGGCATGGACTCCGAGGGCTTGAGGCGCGCCACCGATCCGTTCTTCACCACCAAGGAAGTGGGGCAGGGCATGGGGCTCGGGCTCTTTCTGGCCCGCAGCATTGCTGAGCGCCTGGGGGGCTCTCTGCGCTTCGAATCCGAGGTGGGCAGGGGCACCACCGTGCGCCTTGGCCTGTCCTTTGACCCCAGTTCCGATTCCTTCACAGGTGGTTGAGGCTTGGGCGCACGGGCCTGTAGAATGACCCCATGCCTGCTGATTCTGAGCCGAACCCCGTGGAACCCGGCGATCTCCTTTTAGTGGATGACGATGTGGTTCTGCGCGAACGCTTGGCCAAGGCTTTCCGTTCCCGTGGCTTCGAGGTGCGCACGGCGGGGGGCTATGACGAGGCCCTTGACCTTGCCCGGGATCAGGCTCCAGATTACGCGGTAGTGGACCTGCGCATGCCTGGGCGCTCTGGACTGGAGTTGGTTCAAGCCTTGCACACGGAAGAGCCTGGCACGCGCATCCTGGTGCTCTCCGGCTATGGCAGCATTTCCACCGCGGTGGAAGCAGTGCGATTGGGCGCGCTGAACTTTGTGCCCAAGCCCGCTGATGCGGACGACCTGATCGCGGCCTTTCAACGGGGCGACCGTCCGGATCCGGGGGTGACCACCGAGGACTACAGCGCACCGTCCCTGGCACGCACGGAGTGGGAGCACATTCAACGGGTGCTGCGGGACAGTGGGGGGAATATCTCCGAGACCGCAAGACGCCTGGGAATTCACCGGCGATCTCTGCAGCGCAAGCTGCAACGGGATGCGCCCCCCGAGTGTTCCTGAGGTCTAGGCCTGGGACAGGCAGAGAGACACAAATACACGGTGGAGTTGGTAATCCAACTTCACCGTGTATTTTTGCGCAGTGTATTTTTGCGCCGTGACTCCGGCGGTCCGTGAATCAAATGGCTCTACGCGAGATGAAACTCAACGGTACGGGCAAGTGTCTCTGCCCGCGTAGCCCGTTCACTCAGCCAGCCCAGTTGGCAGTGGCGAACTCCCAGTTGGCGTGGCTCCAGAAGCCGGCCAGGTAGACGGGCCGGGCGTTACGGTGGTCCACGTAGTAGGCGTGCTCCCAAACATCAGCGGTCAGGAGAGGGGTGTCTCCTTCGGTGAGGGGGCAGCCCGCATTGGACATGGCGCTGATAGCGAGGGATCCGTCGCTCTTCTTCACAAGCCAGGCCCAGCCGCTGCCAAAGAGGGTGGCGGCTGCCTTGGTGAATTGCTCTTGGAAGCTCTCAAGTGAACCGAAGGACGAGTTGATCGCCGCAAGGAAATCTCCAGAGGGGCCTTCGCCGCCCGCGGGGCGCAGGCAGTTCCAGAAGAAGGAGTGGTTGTAGTGCTGGGCCGCGTTGTTGAACATGCCGCCTTCGCTCTTGCAAACGATGTCTTCCAGGGATGCATCCGCGAGGGCATTGCCTTCGAGCAGATTGTTCAGGTTCTTCACATAGGTTGCGTGGTGCTTGCCATGGTGATAGGAGAAGGTCTCGGGGCTCATCCAGGGCGCGAGGGCGTCACTTGCGAAGGGCAGGTCGGGGAGGGTGTGGGACATGGGAATGCTGGGATCAGGGGTTAATGCCGGGGGCAGGGTCGTGCGCCGCAGCGCGTTGTCCCGGGATCATAGGATGCACCGGGGGATACGTGGATCGGGCTCTCTGGAATCGGAGCCCAGTTTTTGGCCTAGGGCCGTGGAACCTCGAACTGGGGAATATCGAGGCCGTACTCAGATCGCAGGATCGTGGCCAATTCTTGGAACTCTTGGATTCGATGGGAAGGCTTGATCGCTAGATCCTGGCCTTCTTTCGCCGTGCGGTAAATCCAGGCGGTACGCATTCCCAGGCTATTGGGAGGGGCAATATCGTGGCTCAGAGAGTCGCCCACATGCATGGCCTCTTCGGGGGCCACGCCAATCGCGCGCAGGGCTGCCTGGTAGAGTTTAGGGTTGGGCTTGGCGATGCCCAGCTGGTCCGAGATGAAGATCGCGTTGGAGTTCAGGTGGGGTAGGAGTCCGAGACGAACAATTTTCTCCGCTTGCTTGGCCGTCAAGCCGTGGGTCACCACCCCCGTGATCAGGCCCGCTTCGCGCACGGCCTTGAGGAACGGGATCGCATCGGGGAAGGGCAGTAGGTCCCGGAATTTGGTGTCATGATAGCCTGCCACGCCCGCGGCCACGATCAGGGCCGGGTTGGTGCGCACTTGAGCGGCGAGGGGCAAGCGCATGAGGAGCTTGTCAAAGTGCTGACTGTAGTTTGAGCTGAACTCCCGGATGACCTCTTGCAGCTCGGAGTAAACCGCCTCCTCATCCATCTTGAGCCCTGCTTCCACCATGGCGTGCACAGCATTGCGGCGCGCCTTGGAGGCAAAGGTTGTGGTCGAGAAAAGGGTGTCGTCGACGTCGAAGAGGATTGCGCGGAGAGGTTGCATGGCCCTAAGAGGATAGCGGCTAGGGATGCCGATGGGGGGCAGCCGTGGGATCCTAGATCCGGGAGGCAGGCAGTGAGCGGGGGGGGCAGGGCCCAAAGAAAAGCGGCCCAGTCATCCCCGGGGGGAAACTGGGCCGCTGATTGGTTGCAGTGAGCTGACCCTTTGCGGGGCAAGCCTCTGCTCAGGGATCAGTACTGGGTCTCAAGCTTGGTCTTGACCTGCTCGCGGATGTCGGTGATTTGGGCCCGAATCAGAATCATCAGGCTCTCACGCTCATCGTTGTAGCCCTCTTGCTTGAAGAGGAAGCCCAGGATGGGAATCTCGGAAATCCAGGGCACCGAGGCGCGGCGTTCCACCGTGCGGATGTCCGAGATGCCACCCAACAGGATCGAGCCACCGTCGGGAATTACCGCCGAGGTGTTGATGCTTTGAACCTGCAACTCGGGCAACTCGAAGTTGACCGGGCTGGTGTTGCCACCAAGGGTAGTGGAGATGTTGCGCACGTTGACCACCTTGGCGACCGTGGGTTGGATCTCGAGGGTCAGGTACTGGCGGTTCTCGTGGATCGTGGGGCGCACGTCAAGCACGACACCTTCGATGAGAACGTTGACCTGGGGGTCAGCAACAGCCTGGAACTGGGCAACTTCCACGTCGAAGTCCTGGATGTAGGCCTTCTGCAGGACAACCGCCACATAGGCCCGTTGGGTGTCGTTGACACTCAGGGTCTGGGAGTTGACCAACTCAAAGGTGCTCGACTTCTCAATGGCCCTCAGGACCATGTTGATCTCGGCATCATCAAGGAAATCCATTTGGAACGTCATGCCGCCGATGGTGTTGAGCGCACTGCCAAGGGCCGTTCCGAAGTAGTTCTCCGTGCGGCCTCGGAAGTCGCCGTCGTTGCCGTCGTCGAAGAAGAAGCCGGAGGAGGGGGGACCAGCGGCGTTCGAGCCGTCTGAGCCCGTGCCGCCGTTGTCCAGTCCACGGGAGGACATGTCCTCGAGGCCGTTCTGCACGTCGGAAAGATCGACTCCGTCGTTGCCGCGGAAGTCTACGCCGATCTCTTGGATCCAAGAGTCGCCAACGGACATGAAGCGTGACTCGATGGTGACCATCGAGGAGTTGAAGCTACGCAGGTCTTCGAGGAAGGCTTGCACTTGTCCTTGTACCTCAACCGAGTGGCGGATCAGGATGCCGCCTTCGGAGGGCTGGATGGAAACGCCATCGGCCTCCCAGGAACCAACCGCGATGTTCTCCTGGATGATGGTAGCCAGGTCGTCGATTTCGATCAGGCGCTGGGTCTCCAGTACGCCGCCGAAGGGGCCTCCGCCGTCCTCGTCTTCCAGTGCATCGAGCAGGCGCAATTGGTCGATGCGCGGGCCGGTGAAGTCGGTCAGACCCATGATCAGGTCCTGAACGTCGTGGTAGTAAGGCTGGGGCGCGCCGCGGGCCTTGTTAGTGGTGGTGACAATCACCGCTTCGTGACGAACGGTCCAGGTCACCTCTTCGCCGCCCACTTCGCAAAGGAAGTTGAGGGCTTGCTCGACGGTGATCGGGTTGGGGAAGTTCACATCAAACACAGCGCCGGCGCTGAGAACCGCGTCTTCAGCAGCGGGATCCACAAGGATCGGCAGCTGGGTGTAGTCGGCGATGATGCGGATCAGGGGGGAGATTTCCTCTTCCCCTTCAATGCCCGGCAAGACCACGGTGGTTTTGCGTAGCAGGTTGCGCAATTCTTGCTCCTCGGCTGAGACCTTGCTGGAAAGGTCCAGACCACGGCGACTCTTGCGGAGCTTGGTGATCCGACGCCATTCGTCCTTACCCGGCATGGTCACGTTGTCCGTGCGGGGGATCGTGAGTGCGGCGAGGCTTTCGCGCCAACGGGCGAATTGCTCGGCCTTCTCGGTGATGTAAGTCTCGCTTGCCTGATTGCGTCCGGCGGTGAAGGCCGCCTCGCGGATGTCGTAGGCAGTCTTGTTACGCGGGTCCATTTCGAGAGCCTGGTCGGCTAGGTCCACCGCGTCATCGAAGCGCCGCAACTCAAAAGCTTGGGATGCACGAGCCACCATGTTGCGGGTGACCGCGGCACCGCGTTCGCGTTCGGCGGTTTCGGCTGAGCGGATGGCGTCGAAGGCAGCCTGTTCGGCATTGTTGCGTTGGGCTTCGGTGTAGGCCATGCGCTCGGAGCGAGCGCGCTCAAGGAGCCCGTCCACTTCGCCTTCCATGCCACCCCAGTCGATTCCCTGGGGGGCGCGGGCCACAGAAACCTGGGCCAAGGAGAGCTCGGCCACGGCCTTGTCGTAGTCTCCACGGGAGAGGGCTAGCTTGCCCCGATCCAGAAGATCCTGCGCGTCGGACTCAAGCTGCTCAATGCGCAGTTGCCACTCGTCGGTCAGCATTCGTGAGACCGTTCGGAAGTCCCCGTTCGGGTCTCCCAAGAGGCTGGCGATTTCCGCAGCCAAGGTCTGAACACCGTGATCGTCCGGGGCCAGTTCGAGGGCGCCGGCAAGTTCACGGGCTGCATCACGCAGACGACCGTTCTCTTTGAGGTGGCGTGCCTCGTCCACATGCATTTCCACGATCAGGGCGCGCGCCTCTCGGCGTGCTTCCTGACGGGCACCAGCATCCTGGAGGGGGTCATCCTGCACTTCGGCGAACGAAGTTCGGCGGGTGCTGGAAGCGTTGGTGGCGCTGGGTTGAGCTTTCGCACCTACAGCAGCATCCGCAACAGTACCGGCCTCGTTGGCTGTGGTGCTGCTGGTTGCGCTGAGATCGGTGCTAGAGGAGGGCGCAGCGCAAGCTGCGACGAACAGGAGGGATAGCGTTATCGTTCCGGCGGACCGCATACGGGGGAGCCTCATGGAAGAGGAACGTGGGAAAAGGGGGGGGGGGAGACCGCTGGGGAGCGGAGTGTTTGGTCTACCCCACACATCTGCGTGGGCTACACCATTCCTCAAGAGGCTTCGAAGATCCCTGTCAGGGGTTCCGGGGCCGATTGTGGAGGCGAGAGGATAGCCGAATCACAGCCGGGGTGTCCAAGACCGGGGCAGCAAAATATCCACTAGTTTCTTGGCCTGTGGGGGCACCGGTTGGGGCCCCCTACCCGTGACCCCCCTTTGGTCTTGAGCTGGGACGGGAATTCAGGGGACAGGAACGGCTGCAATGAGTGACAGCGCCCCCGATGATCTGGGTGTGGGTAGGGAGGGGCACGGGGTCAAGCGATGATCTGGGTGTGGGTAGGGAGGGGCACGGGGTCAAGAGGGCCTGAGGGGGGTGGCTAGGCCCTCTATGGGCAATCAGCCCTTGGGTTTTTCTTGGCTGGGCAGCCGCGCATGTGAGGAGCTCTCCACCGGTAAAGAGGCGCCCTGGCCCATGGAGGGGCAGGGGCAGGGCTGGACCCAGCCGAAACCTGCTCCCTGGGCGGCGAAGTCAGAAACGGACAAGCGGCCCCACTCAGAAGAGGACTCTGTTTGTGCACGCAAAAAGGGCCGCAGGAAATCATCCTGCGGCCCTTTTTGCTTACCCCCCCTGGGCGAGATGCCCGGCGTGGGGTTCCTTCAGCTGATCACTTCACCGTTTCGTCGTAGGCACCGACGAAGGTGATGTCGGTCAAGCCAGCATCGATGGCTGCGTCGAGCACCGGCACCACATCTCCATAGACCGTGCCGAAGCGCGGGTCGATGGTGGCTGGGACTTTCTTGCCGTCGGGCATCAACTTTTCACGCTCCCGGAAGATGCGCTTGAGGGTCTGGGCCAACTCGTTGAGGTCGTTGGTCTTCTTGTTCATTACCGAGTACTCCAGCACGCGCACTTCGCCGAGGGCCGGATCACGGTTCCATACAAAGCGGCTCTTACCGGTCTCATCCACGTAGGGCAATCCGTCCGGGGTCACCTTGCGGCCTTCTACCCGCACCCGTACGAGAACTTCAACCTTCTCGATGGGCTCGGCTTCGGTGGAGTTGACCCCCACGTCCTTGGGCAGGTAAGCGCTGAGCTTGCCCTCAAGGGTCTTGAACTTGAGGGTGACCATGAAAAAGATCAGCAGCAGGAAGGTGACGTCGATCATCGGCGTCATCTCCATTTCGACTTCTTCGTTGTTGAGGTCTTGGATCATTGACATTTGGTTCGTCCTTTGTTGCGTGTGGTGGGGGGCGGGTCCTTTCGGGCCCAGGCTTAGGGTTTGCCGGTCCTAGTTCTCGTCATCATCTTCGGGCACGGAAACAGCAAGTTGGACCTTCCAGATTTGGATGCCCTCTTGTCCGCAGAGTTCCAGCACTTTTTGAATGTGCTTGAAGAGGGTGCTTTCGTCCGCCCGCACCAGCAGGGGGTCGTCCGGGAGCATGACACTGCTTCCCTCGGCAAGGGGCTCCTGGGGCATCATCTCAGCCGCGGTGGACAAATAGCGCTTCACCTCTGCATAGGGCTCGGGCTTGCCGTCGTCCAATTCGGGGTTGTAGAGGGGCTCACGACGCACAATGATCACTCCCGTGTGGGGGATGTTGAGGATCGGTCGGTTCTCATCCGGGTCGGGCTTGTCCTCGGTGGCCTTGGCGGCTATGGGCAGCTCCAACTCCTCCAAGTCCTTCTGGGACATATCCGTGATGATCATGAAGAAAATGATCAGTAGGAAGACGACGTCGATCATCGGCGTCATGTCCATTTCCATTTCGGTTTCGGGATCTGAGCTAGAGATGTTCATAGGGGTTACCTCGCGGGGCCGGTCGGGTGCTGCTTGCTACTCATGGGGCTAGTGATCGGTCCGAGTCCTTAGACCCGAACCGGGCGCTGGCCGTGACGTCGCGCCAGGCCAGCGATCCGGAATCAGTTGGACTCGGGACGGAAGCGCTCGAAGAGGTCTTCGATGATCGCGCCGGTTTCGATGATGGTCCGGACCATGCGGTTCCGCAAGAAGGCGAAGGAAGCGGTCACGGGGATCGCAACCACCAGACCAAACATGGTGGTCAGGAGGGCCTTGGAAATACCACCGGCCAATTCAGCGGGGGAGGCCTGTCCACCGGAGGAGGCGATCGAGTTGAACGCCTCAACCATTCCGGACACTGTCCCGAGCAGACCCATCATGGGTGCCACGTTGGAGATCAGGGAGAGCCAGCTGATCTTCTGGTGCAAACGGATCGACTCTTCGTCGCCCATTTCTTCGATGGACTTCTCGATCACATCGTATCCGTGACCGATCTTGCCGATACCTGCGCCGCAGACTGCGGTGAAGAAGCTGGGCTCGTTCTCGCAGATTTCCATGGCGTCTTGGAACTGTTCGTCGTCGAACAGGCCGCGGATCTCTTCGATCACCTCGGGGGGTGCCAGCTTGTCGCGCTTGAGGGTGATGAAGTTCTCGATGATCACGGCGAGGGCGATGACTGAGACAACGATGATGGCCCAGCCGATGATGCCGGACTTGGCGATCAGGTCGCCGATGCTGTCGTCTTGGGCCAGGGCGGGGGTTGCGCAGAGCACAAGGAGGGGTGCTATACGGATCGCGGTTTGACCGAGGAAGGATTGAATGTTCATGACCGAGGTGCTGTGTCTAGGGGTTGTGAGTTTTTGAGGAAGCGGAGTCTATACCGCCCCGGGGAGAGGAAGCCTACAGGTTTCCTTGTAGATCTGATGCCTTGCGGGCACTGGGGGTGTCACCGTAGGACTCGGTGATCACTGTGAGCCACCGGCGCGCGGCACCGGCTGCATCGCCGTCACCAAGAGCCAGGGTGGATTGAGCCAGCCCCAGGACCGCTCGCGCGGCCCGGTCGGGGTTGGTGTGTTCAAGGGCGGCGACCTCGGCGAAACAAAGCTGAGCGTCGCGCAGCTTGTCGAGGGCCATCAGGGCCTCTCCGCGCCCCAGGATCGCCGCGTAGCGGGCCCCAGCGGGAGCATCGCCCCGGGTGGTGGTGAGTTCGAAGAAGGAGAGGGCTGCCGAGGCATCCCCGCCCGCGAGCAGGCAAAAGCCTTCGCCCATGGCTGCTTCTCCGGCGTGATTGTTCAGCTGGCTGAGGACCTTGGGGTCGCCAGCGCCCATGCCAGCAGCCATACCTTCGAGGGCACCCTTGGCCGCGCCGAAAAGTTCCCGCGCCTTGAGGGTCTCGGACGTGTCCAAAAAACACCAAGCGGCCTGGAGGCCAGCTTCGAGGCAGGCCTGACGGTCGTATCCGGGGGTGGCGGGGTCGGAGGAGCCCTCGCCGTAGAGGCTCTCAAAGGCTGTGGCTGCCCCGGCGGTGTCGCCAGAAAGGCGCAAGGCCCTGGCCTGAATCGCCCGGGCGTGGGGCACCAAGCTGCTGGTGGCGAAATCGGTCAGAAGTCGCTCGGCCTCCTTGGCTGCCTCGGGGAATTGGCCCGCATCACTAGCGCCTAAGCGCATGAGGGCTTCGCAGGACTTCAAGCGGGCATCGGCTCGTAGAACCTCACGGGTGCTGGCATCTGTGGCAGCTACTCGGAAACTGGTGATCGCTTGGGCCCAGTCACCGCGACGGCGGTAGGTCATGCCGTCCCGATAGGAGGGGGGCACGGAACCCCAGTCGATGCGCACGACCGAGGTCGCATCGTAGTTGGCGGTCTTGCCGCCGCGGTCGAGCCGGACCTCGGTCAGGCTGTTCACCAGCACGACCCCGGTGAGGGAAATCACCCGGCCAGTGCGCTCGTTGCGTCGGTAAATCGTGTCAGCTTTGCCGGACTGTGGAGCGCTGGAACACGCGGCGGGGAAGACTGCGGGGAGTGCAGTCGCCGGCGAAGACATGGCCGGAATAGACATGGCCGGAATAGACATGGCCGCGAGGGCTAGGGTCAGGAGGGGTGTGTGCATGGTGGGGGGGATGAGGGGCTTGGGGGCGGGGCGATCTGGGTGCTGTTCTAGCGGGCACTCAGCCAGCGGAACCAAGTGGAGAGTTTTTTGCCCCCGAGGTTGTCCCTGACCGCTTCGTCATCATCGACGCTGCAGAATGTATCGATCGAATCCCAATCTCCTTCGATGCCGATGGAGACGCTTTCCATGTGGCGTTGGAAGGCCTCTTGCTTACGGGGATCCATTTGACCCCAAGCGTAATAGGCATAGCAGAATCGGAACTTGACCTCGTACCACTCGCAATCGGTCCATTTGGTGAAGCGCTTGGTGGAGTTCGAGAGGATGCCGAGTTTCTGGCTCATGAATTCGAACTCTTCGGCGGTACCCGATGCCCCCGGGATTTCCACGAGGCGGCCTTGAGGACCGTCCGCTTCAACCCAGCCGCTCATGGCCTTGGACCAATCCATCAACATTTGGAAGGTGGGGGCCTGATCTTCGGACATGATCAGTGGGGTCAGTATTGCCTTGGCGTCGGCAACCTTCTTCTGCTGAATGAGGGCGTGTCCCAAGCTTGGCAAACGGAACTGGGTGACTTCCGCCTTGTACTTGTCGTCTTCGCCAAAGACGCTCACGATGTGAAGCAACACTCGCTCCGCTTCGGCCCATTCCCCCAGGTCGCGCCAGTGATCGGCTTCGCGCTTAAGGGCGTTCATGTCCGGGGTGCCGATCGGGTTCGTGCGCGAGAGTAACTCGGCCATTTCCCGGAGGAGCACATCTGATTGTGCGGGGTCGGAGGTTTCCTTTTGCGCGTCAGAGAGCTGGTTGTAGAAGGATATGATCGCCCTTGCGGTGCGGCCCTCTTCGTTATAGAGCTCGTTCATGACGTCCAGGGCTGCACGAGCTTCCGAACGGCCGCCGAGAGCCAATTGGCTGCGCATGATCATGTCCAAGGTCCAGTTCGCCAGCTTGGCCTGCTCGGGGTAGTCCGAGTAGAAGGTGGCCAGCAGGGAAATGACTTGGGGGTATTGCTTGAGCTGGTAGTGGGAGAGTCCGCGGAAGAACTCGGCCTCCAAGCTGGCCGCCTTGCGAGCGGTGAGACGGGCGGGGATTTCTGTTGCCCGGGCGGGGTCCACGCGCACCTTGTCGAGGTAATCGTCGAATCGCTCAATGGCTTCGGCGTAAATGCCGTCGCGCACGAGACAGACGCCGATCTTGACGTAGCCCTTTTCCCAGTGCTCGCTGTCCTCAGGAATCATGGCGAAGGCTTCCTTCGCCCCTTCCCAGTCGCGCTTGTCGTAGGCCTTTTCACCCCGGCGCCAGAGGATCACGTCTTCGCGATCGCTGCCTGCTTCGCTGACCCAGATCTCCGCTTCGCTCAACATGCGCTCGAGGATTTCCTTGTCCTGGTTGGCAGCCTTGGCCACCTGGCGAATCATGGCGTAGTAAGACTCGGCGTTCTTGCGATCCAAGATGGGATCGCCACCTCGGAAGCGGTTCCACCCTTCGCGGAAGGCAAAGGCCGATTCCAGGGGACGCTCGGCGGCGCGGTAGGTTAAGCCCAAGAGGTTCAAGACCTTGGGGCCGAGTTCAAGACGCACGTTCTCGGGAGACCCATCGAGATCGGTCATGATCTCCTTCAGAATGGTCAGGGCCTGATCGTTGTTGCCGGAGCGGTACTCGCCTTCGGCCGCGGCCACGCGCAGTTCCGGGGAAACGGTGACGCCCGGGCGGCTGGAAATCTCGCTGATGAGCTTCTGAGCCTGGGTGCGCAGGGCGTTGCCCTTGTTCTCGTCCGCCGTGCTGGTGGCGAGATTCATGGACAAGCTGGTTGCGTCCTGGCGTTGACGGCGGTTGCGCACGGCTGCCTTGGCCTCTTCTTCGGTCTCGAACCATTGGGCGCTGCCGTTGGCAAAGCTGCCGCCGACCCAGCCACCAATGCTGAGGAAAGTGCGGGAGCACTCCAGCATGGCTTCATAGGTCTGGGCCGTGCTGGACACGCCTTCTCTGGCCTGGGTGTTCAGGAAGTGCAGGGCGTAGCGCACTGCTTCGGAGGACTCGTTGGCGTTGACGTGGGCCTTCAAGAGGCCCGGGATCGCAATCTGCATCAGGGCGAAACGCACTTCGATGTCAGCGGCTCCCAACTCGTAGTCTTTCTTGACTGCTTCCCACTCGGCCGTGTCGGAGGGCAAGGTGGTCTCGACCACCGCCCCGTAGAAGGCTGCGGCGTCTGCCCATAGTTCCTGGTAGGCGAATACGTCGCCCATGCCGGAGTAGGCGCGCAGGGCGTAGAGCGTGCCCTCGCCCGCGCTGAACACGAGATCTTCGTAGGCGCCCAGGGCGCTGTCAAAGAAGTAGGTGGTGCTAGGGTCGCTGCGACCGATGTTGGCCAGCATGCCCCCTCGGTTGAGCATCAACTCGTACATCTCGCGGGTGCGGCGTTCCCCGCGCCCCTCGCTGCCCAGGCTTTCGAGGGTGGCGATCAATTCCGCTGTGCGCGCCACGGCGCCGGTGAGCACTTCGGCCTGGCGCTCACGCAGGGCCTGGGCTTCTTCGCCCACAGCATCTGCGAGGGAGAGCTCGAGAGCCCGCGCGTAATACGCGCTGGTTTCCACGAGGGCTTGTTCTGCGGCGCCCGCGTGGGGGGAGTTCCCGTTCTCGTCGAGGAATGAGTTGAAGCGGCCGAGGGCATCTTCAAACAACTCAAGGCGCTTGACGGGGTCCCGTTCGTTGAGGGCACCGGCGGCAATCACCTCGCAGCGGGTGACGAGCAGCATGTCGGTCACCTTGCTGGAGGCTCCGCGCTCGGCCTCGTCCAAGACGACCTCCGCGAGGTCCACAAAGGCCCACTCGCTGGCTAGTCCACGGGCGAACTCAACATCAGTCTCAACATCGCCTCCAGCCTGACTCATGACTGGGGCAAGGAGCAGGATGGACAGGATGGGTGTCACTCTTGACATGGATCGAAGTGGGGGGCGTTGAGGATCAGCCTTTTGGCTCGGCCAGAGAAGGGCTGGGCCTTGGGGCAGGGGCTGGAGGACAGGAGGACTACCTGTCTGGGGCGAAGAGGATACGGGAAGAGGCTCCAAAAGGATGCCCCTTGATAGTGACCAGGGCGGGCGTCCACGGGGACGCCCGCCCTGGGGTCTCATATGAGGGGGTCAGCTAGTACGTCTGGCCAAGCTGTGCCGGGGTGGGCTCAAACTCCCTGGGAATGACGATCTTGGCTTTCAGCAGGATCAGCAGTTTCTCGTTGCTGACAAATTTGCCCTTGCGCTCGAAGAGGAACGAGATGAAGGGGATCTTGTTCAAGATCGGCACACCGGACTGCATGTCCTGCTTGCGGGAAATCTTGTTGCCGCCAAGCATGACCGTGGCTCCGTCCGGCATGGGCACCGAGGTGCGCACCCGCTGGATTTCAACTTCGGGGAGCTCGATGGTCACCGAGTTCGAAGAACCAAGGGTTGTGGCCCGTTGCTCGATCGGTCGCGTCAAGTGAGCGATGGTCGGGCGCAGCTGCAAGTTGATGAAGCGACGATCGGCGGAAACCACCGGGCGCACATCAAGAACCACGCCGTCTTGGATGACCTGCACAATGGGGTCGGCGATGGAGGCCGCCTGGGCGATCTCCACGTCGAAGTCCGCCACGTAGGCCACTTGGTTGAGCACGGACAGGTTGGCCCGTGCGGCGTTGTGAACCAGAATGCGGGGGGCAGTGACCAGCTCGATGCGCTCGGATTTTTGCACCGCGCGCAGGATGACCTCAAGCTCGAGGTCGTTGAGGAAGGTCCACTGGAAGGAGAATCCACCCGAGCCGCGGAAATCATCCGTGCCAAGCTGGCTCCCGTAAAGGTGCTCGACCCGCGTGCGGATCGAACCGTCTTCTCCTTCGTCGAAGAAAGCACCGACGGTGTTGTCGGAGCCGGGGGAACCGGCCAAGTCGGAACTGATCGACGGGTCGCCGAAGTCGTTCATGTCGTTGCCGTTGCTGCCAAGGCCGGGTTGGCCAAGGCCTTTGAAGTCCACGCCAATGTCCTCAAGGAAATTGTCTTGGACTTTCATGAACTGGGCTTGGATGTCCACCATGATGCCGGTGGCTTCACGAAGGTCTTCCAGCAGGGATGCAATCTTGGCCTGCACTTCGGGGGTCTGGTTGACCACCATCGCGCCGGTGTCGGTGATGCGGATCGAGTTGTTGGCGTCGAGGTCCCAGGACTCGGGGGAGATGGTGTTGCGGATCAGATCCTCAAGCAGGTCCGAGGCCAAGACGTTGGTTTCGCGCTCTGCGGTGTCTTGGTCCGGGGGGACAAGGCCGCCGGAGGGGGAGATGTTGATGTCCCGACCGGGGAAATCGGGGATCGGGTTGATCAGGTCGTGAACTTTGTAGTTGATCGGGACCTGACCGCCGGTCATTTCGTCCGCAACGATGAAGCGCACCACACCGTCCTTGACGGACCAGCGCAGACTCTCGCTCGTTTCACTGATGAGGTCGAGCACCTTGCGCACGCTGCGCTCGGAACGGAGGGTCAGGTTGATGGTGGTTTCGGATTCGTCGAGCTCAGCGCGCACCCGGGCGCTGACGTGGAAGTTGACTCCCGTCAGGTCCTGCAGGTAGCTGGCCACGGACTCAAGGGGATCCTCGTCGAACGGGGGAGCGAAGCGCACATCGTCGAGGCGCGCCATGATGGCGGAGCGCTCGCTGTTAGCGGTGCTGTCCATGTTGGCAGAGATAGGCTTGCGGTTGGCGACTTCGCGCCAGCGGTCCAGGTCGAACACCAAGGGATCGATTTGGGGCACGTCCATCATGCCGAGCTCGTCCATGGTCTTGAGCCATTGTTCGCGGTACAGCTTGCGGTTGCTCTCGTCTGCGGTCACGTGGCGCAACTCACTGGCGGCGCGGGAAAGATCCTGAGCGGCCTTGTTGGAGGGGTCGGTTTGCAGAACCAATTGGCACCACCTTTCGGCATCGGTGTAGCGGTCGGCCAAGAAGGCTTGGTTGGCGCGCTCGTACCAGTGCTCCAGTTCCATCTTACGACGGTCTTTTTCCTCTTTCTCGGCCATTGCGGTTGCTTCATTCGCAGCTTCCCGGGCGAGGCGCTCGCTGTTCACTTCCGCTTCGGCGCGGGCAGCTTGGGCTGCTTCCAGACGGCCTTCCAGGAGGGAGCGGTCTAGGCCGCCTTGGGCAATGGCGGGGGTCCAAGCCAAAACCGCAAGTGCCATGCGGTAGTGCTCGACTGCGCCATCAAAGTCCGTGGCTGACATTGCGCCGTCACCTTTGCGCGCGTGTTCGCTGGCTTCCAGGCGGGCCATCTGGCGTTGAACCAGAATGCGCTCACCGGCATTATCGAAAGCGTCGATCGACTCGGAGAACTTGTCCCCCATGAGGGCTTGCACCCTGCGCAAGCCTTCGACGGCGTTGGCGTTGGAAGGGTCGAGCTGCAAGGCCTGGCTGTAGCTCAAGGCTGCTGCATCCAGATTTGCATGGTCGATATCCGTCACGGCTTGGGTGACGAGATCCTGGGCCATGGAGATACGGGCTTGACGCCTGCGTGCAACCCGATCCATGGCTTCGTCGTCCTGGGACGCAGCTGCCATAGGAGCAGTGGCGGAGACCGCTGCGGTGTTGATGGGTTGCGTCACCTCGGGCAAGGCCGCCGGTGCCACGAGGGCTTTGGCGTCTTCCTGTTGAGGGGACTGGCAAGATGCGATCAGGGTGAGGATCGCCAAGGGGGCCAAAAGAGAATTGGCCGGTGCCGGAGTTTGAAGCATCAGGGAACGGTTACGGAACCGCATGGGGCTTGGGGGGTGGGGGGGGTGAAGCCCAAGGGACCGGGAGACCGGCCCGTTGGTTTTACGGGGGGGGTGGATTCTTGCACACCGAGTGAATGACGTGCGGGAATCAGCAGCCAGCGCAATCTGCGAAGAAGATCGCAAACCGTGCAGACTCAATAACCCATCGGTGCATGCTGGACGTCCACGGGTGTGGAGCGTCTGGTATGACCAAGGGGGTGAAAGATTAGGACTAAAAAAGGAACGGCTCACAGAGCTGAATCCGGCCGGGATGAACCTGCGCGCAATGGGGCTCGACCGAGAGGATCTGGCACACTCCATGACCTGTGGATGCCCTGACGCGCAGGGCCCATGGGATGGCGGGTGCCCCCGCGGACGCGCCGCAGGGTGAGAATAGGAATGGAAAAGAAGGAGCGGGAGCATACCCGTGGGGACAGGGAGGGTCAACAATCACACTGGCCACTCTCTGCAAACCTGGGGTTTCCGCACGGGCCATACCCGGGATCTAAGGGCCGGTTACCCCCTGGTTTAGGTCCAGGTGAGGGGCTTCAGCCCCCCGTGGGCAGGCCCAATTCCCCCATGGCCAGCTGGATATCCTTCCAACAGGGGGCCTTGAGTTGGGGGTTAGCAAGCAGGTCCTGGGGGTGGTAGGTGGGCACCACAGGAGGACCCTCAGGACGGTGGATATGGCCCCTCAGGGTCTCCAAACCCTGATTTTTGCCCAAGAGGGCGTTGGCGGCAGGTGCTCCGAGGGGCACCAAGACCTTGGCCTGGAGCAGCTCGAGCTGGCGCTGAGCCCAGGGGGAACAGAGCCGGATTTCGTCCGCCGTGGGGGGCCGGTCCTGGGGGGGGCGGCACTGTACGAGGCTGATTAGGGCAGTCTGGGCAGGCTTGAGTTTCATGCCTCCGGTGACGATTTTATCGAGCAGATCCCCTGCTGGGCCTCCCAGGGGGGTATTGCGGGCCTCTTCGGCGGGGGCAAGGACCACAAAGGCCACCCCCGCGGAACCATTGATTCGGGGTGCCACAGTTTTTTGGCGACTGTTGCACAAAACGCAAGCGGTGCAGGCCTCTGCTGCGGCCTGCAGTTGGGTGAGGTCCGAGATTTGGGCGGCTTGGGCCTGGATTTGGGCGAGGCGCTCCTCAAGGGAGGGAGGGACTGGGGTTTTTTGGTCCCTTTTTTCTGGCTGGACCGGCTGGGAAACCTGGACCGCCGGGGGAGCTGCCGCCGCGGGGGCTGCCGTTTGGGCTCCATCAGCACCAAGCGCTGGGGCCACGGGGGCCGCCGCCTGGCGCTGACCATGCCATTCCCGACGCTGTACTTCCCGGGAAAGGGCCCGGGAGAGTTCCGCAAGTTCAGAAGGGGGATCGTGAGGTGTCATGGCAGAAGGTGGTTGGAGAAGCTCCGCCCAGCATAGGAAACAGGGAGTGCGTCAGGTTCGAGCAAAGTGCCCGTGAAGGTGAGCGTCGGGGACTCCGCGCGGGGAAGCCAAGTCGTTGTCGGAAAACGGAGTAAGAAGGCGTGGGGAAACGGCCGTATTCGAAGTTGGAGTGAAGAGAATCCCACTACCAGCGTACCCTGCCTTGGCGGGAGGGACATTTCAGTCCACGACTTGACCTGACTTTCACTATGCGCTCATTTATCTGCACCCTTGGCCTTCTCTTGGTCTTGTCACCCTTTTCTCCTGCCCAGGAACCGGCGACTCCCGACTCACCCTTCCCGGCCTCAAGCGCTCTCGCCGAGGGCGTGTCACCTGATGTGCTCGCAGTCCTCGGGGACCTGGTACAGGGTTTCGTGGACGATAAGGAAATCGTCGGCGCCGAGTTGCTCGTGATCAAGAACGGACACTCGATTCTGCACGAGGCTTATGGCTGGCGCGACCGCGAGGGGCAGGTGCCCATGGAGACCGGCAGCGTCTTCTGCGTGCGCTCGATGACCAAGCCTCTGATCGGGGCCTCGATCCTGATGCTGGTGGATGACAGGAAGCTCAAGTTGGACGACCAGGTGGCAGAGTACCTACCCTCTTTCGATGTGGAAGGCTTCCGCGGCGTCACCGTCGAGCACCTACTCACGCACACGAGTGGACTGCCCATGTCTCTGCTCCTCGGCAAGAACCTGCGCGAGTTGGACGGTATCCAAGCCGTCGCCGATCTCGGTGCCGGGCACGAACTCGACTTTGAACCGGGCAGCGCCTTCTCGTACAGCGACCAGGGAACCGACACGCTGACTGCCTTGATCGAGGTTGTGAGCGGCATGGGCGCAGTGGAGTTCGTGAACTCACGCATCCTCGGGCCGCTGGGCATGCAGGATAGCGCCTGCGTCATGACCGAAGACCATCCCCTGCGTGCGCGGGGGTGCGTCAAGTACGCCGGTTCACGGGGCCAATGGTCTCGCTTTTGGGGTCCCAACGAGCCGCCCCTGTTCCCCTTCTTTCTTGGCTCCCAGGGACTTTACTCCACGCTGCAGGATTACGGTCGCTTCATGGATTTCTGGCTGCGCAAGGGTCGCCCGGTGAAAGAACGGCTGCTCGGTTCGCGCTTCGTCCGTAAGGCGCTCACTCCCGGACCGCACCCGATGAAAGGGCCCACGGGCCTGCCCGAACTGCACACGGCTTACGGGCGCTTGATGCAGCTCTGGATGGGATCGGATGAGGGCGGTGATGATAAGGTCGTCGCCTTCGGCCACACGGGCTCGGATGGGACGCATGCTTGGGCCTTCCCTGAGCAGAAGGCGATGGTCTTCTATTTTACCCAGTCCCGGGGTAACACCACGGGCCTACGGGTTGAGGAAGTGCTTGGAGAGCTACTTTTGGGAGTGCCGTTCGACGCCAACGAGGCAGCCCCACCGTTCGAGCAGTATCTCGGCTACTACATGGAGGACGACGAGAACGACCTGTACCGCGCCATCATCCGTGATGGGGAGGACATGGCCCTGGAGATCATGGGCAAAGGCGTCGTTCCCCTCACCTATGTGGGCGAGGACCGTTGGAAGCTGCGGCCCAATCCGAGCGAATCCTTGACCTTCGATCGTTCCGAGGCGGGGATCGTGACTGGGTTTCACGTGGGCGACCACAAGGAGTTTCGTTTCGAACCGTCTTCCGACCTACCTGACATCGACGAGGTCGCGGCTCGAGTCGCCAAATTCCACCGCATCGACCTGCTCGAATCCCTCGGAGCCCTTCGCCTGAGCGGTGCTGTAACCATCGAGAAGCAGAAGATCACCGGGGAGATAAGCACACTGCTCGCGTGGCCCCATAGCATTCGGATGGACAGCGAGGCGGCGGGACAAGTCGAAAGGTATGCCTTTGACGGAGAAGCCGTCCGGACCTTTACCTCGGTCACGCCTCTGACCGTCCTCGAGGGCGAGCGTGCCGAGATGCTGCGCTTGGATAGTCCCCTTGTTCGCTACGGCGACTGGCGGCACTGGTACCCGGACGCACAGGTGATTCAGAAAATTGAAGGGGGCGGCAAGAAGGTCCTCCTGGTCCGCACGGGGGGCACATCAGCCCCGGCAAGGACGCTGTACATCGACCTGGAGAAGGGTGGCATCCTTGCGGAGGACAGTTTGGTCCACCTGGGCGCGCTGGGTCGCATTGGTCAGCACGTGGAGTTCGGCGATCATCGGGAGGTCTCGGGAATGATGCTGCCCTTCCGTACCGAGGTCGAATTTCCCAACCCCATGATCGGTACGATCATTACGACAGTCACGAGTGTCGAGCTGGACGCCGAGCTCCACGAGGGCGTGTTTGAGCTGGAAGACTAAACGTGACTCCCTGGGGGTCAGGATGCACTTACCGCTGAAACTGCTGAAGCCGCTGATAAGGGGTCGCTCGCCAATCCATTCTCCTGCTGAGCCGAGGGGCGCTGGGTATACCCACTGGAATAGCCCAGGCCGGGGGTAGTCCCCACTGGGCAGCTGGGTAGAAAATGAGGTTCACCCGGTGCTTGTCCTGCCCCGTCCCTTCGTGCGATCCTTGGGCCAGCCCTTTCCCCGGTTTCCAGCGATCCCCATGTGCACTCTGCGACTTTTATCTTCTGCTCCCCAGGGCGTTTTCCTTGGGGGCCTCGTGTTGTTCACCCTGGGTTCCTGCGGTCAGGACGAAGCTGGGCCGAATCCTCCCAGTCAAGTTCAGAGCCCTTCTGCGTGGATTGACGCCGCGCGGGTTCCGCGCAGCGCCGACCCGCGGGTGGCAGAGGCCCGTTTGGCCCTAGACCACGGGCAGCTTGAAAGCTCCCGGGCCTTGGTGCCCGGGGCTGCATCCTTGGCGGGGCCTCCGGAGGGGGATTTACTCCTGGCCCGCCTTTGCCTCTTGGAGGGGGACATGAATGGGGCCGAAACGGCCCTTGGTCGGGCCCGCAGGTCCCATCCATTGGATCCCCGGGTGCTGGCCACCAGCGTCGAAATTCACGCTTGGGGAGGCATGCTGCAGACGGCCGAGGGAGAGTTAGCTGCCGTCGCCCAGCGCGGGGGGACTGTGGCCCCGGAGTTGTTGCGGGCTCGGGGTGTGGTGCTGATTTCTAGTCCAGGAGGCGCCCGACTGGGGCTTGCCCTTTTGGAGCAGGCCCAGGGCCTCGATCCCAACCTGCCCTTCATGGCCCGCTCCCTCGGGCAGGCTTACCTGTTGGTGGGGCGTTCCTATATGGGCACCGATCGTGCACTCGCCTTGCAACATGCACGTGCTGCGGTGGAGGCCGACCCCGGCGAGTTGGACGCTTTGGTTTTTCTAGGGGACACGCTGATCTTGAATGGCGAGTGGGGCGATGCCCTCAAGACCTTTGAAGAGACTCTTCTGCGGGGCCGGACCATGGAGCTTGAGTTGGCGGGGCACTACAAGCGCGCGGGGTTTGTCGCCTTGGCCCAGGGGCATCGTTCATTAGCTATCCAATCTTTTTTGCGAGCCAAGGAGCTGGGTCTTCAAGATGAGGAACTTGGGACGGCTGGCACTGTCTTGCGCGTGGAAGCGCGTAAGGTGTTTGCGGAGCTTGCCGCCGCAGGTGAGGATCCCGAGGGCGAAGCTGAGAGAGCTGAGAAACTTGCCCTAGTGCGCGCGCTCGATCCGCGTCTTCCTGAGTTACAAGTTTACGACGGGTCCTTGAAAATTAGCGAGGGTATCGCAGCCTTAGAAGCCGAAGAGTTTAGCCTCGCTGGTGAGCTCTTGGATCAAGCTCTGGCCCTCGACCCGGGGGCCGTTGAGGCCCACCTGTACCGCGGCCATGTGTTTTTTGCCCAGCAGGATTTCCTCGCCGCCGCCGAGCAATGGCATTGGGTTTTGGATGACTTGCGCCTAGATGGGGTCGAGTTACCGGAGCCCCTCCATCTGCGCATTGCGGATGCCCTCATGCAAGGGGGCAAGACCCAGGGTGCCCGGGAGGTGCTGCAAGCCTATTTGGTGCTTGAGGAAGGTGGACGCTGGGTCGAGCAGACCCGCCAATTGTTGCAGATACTGCCGATTCCGGCCGATTCAGAGGGGCTCGGTCCAGAATCAGTTGTTCCTCAAGAGGCCGACCCCGGCGCTGGGGGCCGATGATTCAGGGGCTCATCTGCTGGCTTGCTATTCTTGCTGGGGGGGGGCCTTCCTTGCCTGCTCACCCGGGCCCGCCGGTGTTTGTGGAGCTGCACCTAGGGGATGGTGAGTTGAGCGCAGTGCTCAACGGCGAGCAGCGCATCTTGAGCCAGTGGTTTGGCATGGAGGGGTTGCTGGGCGTGCCCTTGAGTGAAGACGAACGCTCAGCTGTTCTGCTGGAGGCGCGCCGGGTTTTGTCCCCGATGATGGCCCTTGAAGTGGACGGGCAACGCCTTCTTGGTCGGGTCCAATCGGTGGTTTCTATTGGTCCCCACGAGGGTGCTTATGGGGCCGAACCTTCTTTGGTGTTCCAGTTGGATTACGCCCTGCTGGAGCCCCCTCAGGAAGTGGCCTTGGAATGGTCGGTTTTTCCAGAAGATACCCTGGGTGGAGAACCGCGATTGCCCGTGCATTTGCTCGGGGAGCGTTCCTTTGACTATGTGGTCTTGACAGCGGAAGAGCCCCGCTGGACTTGGCACCGGGACCTGTCGGGCGGCCTTACTCTGCCGCCGGTGGCTCCACTCTTGGTCACGACCCATCCTGTTCAACGCAGTGCTACCCTCTTGATCTTGGGCCTGGCCGGGGGCCTTGCGGCGGCTGGGTATGCTCGTAACCAGAGGCGCTCCTTGGGCATGGCTCTCGGGGGGATTCTGCTGGCAGGTGCCTGGGCCAACAACGGGCCCGGTGCTCTTGTTCTGCCCAGCGAGGACCAGTCCCTGGTGATTCAAGAGGCTCTCATGCGCCGGGTGTATGCGGCCTTTGATAGCACAACCGAAGAAGGGATCTATCGCCTGCTGGCATCGAGCGTTGAGCCCGAGCTGCTTGATTCCCTTTACCAGGGCATTCATGGCAGTTTGGTTCAGGCGGATGAGGGCGGTGGGGCCCGGGGCCGTGTGGAGAGCCTGGAATTTGTCGAGGCCCAGGTGCACTCCAGGGTCGGACTCTCCGGGAGGCCCGCTTTTGAGGTGGAGGGCATCTGGATCGTGGGGGGGCGGGTCATTCACTTTGGCCATGAGCATGGTCGGCGGGTGCGCTATGGGGGGAGGATGACCATCGTGGGCACCGATTCCGCCCAGGACGGCCCCTCCTGGCGCCTGGCAGGCCTGGATGTGCACTTTCAGGAACGCATGGAAGCAGAGTGAGCCCCATTTTTTGGGATTCCCAGGCCAGGGAGTCCATTGAATGCAACGCTCCCGATCCCTAGGATTTTTGACTGGGGTCAAGGCCGGAGTTTGGTCCAAGCCCCCCTGACTATTATGGCGAAGCATCAAAATCATATGCTGGAAGCCCTGCGGGCCTCCGTTGGGGAACGCAAGCAATCCATAGGGGAGAGGGCGAACCCTTCCCTTGGGCGCGGCTCATCTGATACAGCCCTTGACCAATCCAAAGGAGCGGTGCCTTCCCCCCAGGGCGCACCCCGTGCACCTGGGGAATCCGTCGGTGGTCTGGTGTCGTCGAACCTTCCACTGGTGAAGCCCGCCCCGGAAAGAACCGGTGCAACCCAAGCGGCTCCCAAGACCCAAGTCGAAGCGCAGCCTAAGCCGAACCAAAGGCAAGTGGTCTTGCCCCTGGGATTGGGGACTTTGCTGTTCGTCGCGAGCTTCATCGTCGTGCTTGCCTTTGGCTCCGGTTGGCTCTTGGCCGGCGGCAAGAACCCTTTACAGCAAACCACGCAAGCGGGGATAGGGGCTCTTGGGACCTCGAACGGGGCGAAATCGGGATCGTTCAATAGCATGCGAACCGACTTCGCGGCCTTCAAGGATCCACGCCCTAACATCGAGCAGGGTGCGCTGAACCCTGGGCAGGGAAGCTCATCTGCGATGCCTGCCCAAACCCCGATCCTTGGTCCGGATGCGGCCCTCCGGGATCCCGCCAATCACTACACCGTGCAAGCCGTGGAGTACGCCAATCAACGGGCGACTTGTAAGAGCTACGCCCAAGCGGCCTACAACACCTTGAAGAAAGCAGGGCTTCCCGTGGTGCAGCCCTTGCTGACCGATGGCAAGATCTTGCTGGTGGTTGGAGCGGGTAAGACCGCTGCGGAGCTGAAGAGTCTGATCCGGGACTTGAAGCAGGTGCCGGACCCCAATGGGAGCGGCCGACTGTTGCCGGATCCCTACGTGGTTCCGATCCAGCGGGTGCTGCCCTAGGGGGGAGCACTCCGAGACGGGGGCGATCGGGCCGTTCGGGCCCCCAGAGGCCCCAGGAAGAGTTTTTGCCCGGGACCCTTGGGGAAAAGCTTGCGCCAAGGCCCTCGGATCGCTATTTTGCTTGGCTCAATCTGTGGGAAACTCTCCCCCAGGTACCCCCTAGAACGATTCAACCATGTCCATCCATCCCAGTCTGCGCGGCGCTAGCACCCTGATCGGTGAGCGGTCGGTGTTTACCCGTATTGAGCGCGTCCAGAAGCTTCTCCGCGAGGGCAAGTTGGAAGAAGGCAATTCCCCCTTCGGCCTACCCAAGGTTAAGACTCGCGTCAAAGTGAAGTCGGCCAAGGTAGCGACTGCGGATGATGGCGCACCGGCGGCCGAGGCCGCTGAAGGCTCGGAGAGCTAGAGCGCGTGGATTCGTCGAGGGAACGCTTCCTGAGCGTTTCGCGTTCTTGCGCCGGATTGAGCTGGAAACCCAGCGTACCGGTGCCTTTTCTGCCACCGACCATTCCTTTGACGCGGGAGTATCCTGTGGAGGATATCCCAACCCTAGGCACTCACTGTGCCGGATGACCCTGTCATGGATGCAACACATGATTCCGCCGCTGCCCCGTTGATCGAGGTCTTTGCCTCGATCCAGGGGGAAGGTGCTTGGGTTGGCGAGCCACAGGTATTCGTACGCCTCGCCGGCTGCCCCTTGCGTTGCAGTTGGTGCGACACGCCGGAGTCATGGGTGGTTGGGAAGAATCCCGCAAAGGTCCATGGACTGAAAGGGGTAGAGGAGCAGGACCCTTGGGCCTCGCCCTTCATCGCTTTGACCTGGATCTTGAGCGCCGAGCCCCGGGAACCTCGCACCATCAGTATTACTGGTGGCGAACCGCTCATGTGGCCGGGGTTCATTCGTGGGCTGGGGAACATCAAGGGCCCTCGACGGGTGCACTTGGAAACCGCCGGTGCCCATCCCGAAGCCTTGGCTTCTGTGCTGGACATGGTGGACCATGTGAGCCTCGACTTGAAGCCCGATCAAGACATGGGGCCCGTGGTGCCCCTTGACGTGGAAGGGCCTTTGGGCGAGCGTCCCTGGGGTGAAGAAAGTCCAAAGAGCAGCGAGGAGTGGCGCCTCGCCAGGCGACGTTGCTTGGCTCTCATAGCCGACCATGACGCCTGCGCCAAATTGATCATCAGTGCCGACCGTGGCACCCAGGACTATCTTCCCCTTCTCGAAGATTTGGCCCAGGTAGCTCCCCAAATCCCCCTTTTCCTACAACCCGTGACCCCTTGCCGCGGCATCAGTGCTCCTGATCCGTCGCTATTGACAGATGTGGTGGAAGATGCCCGAGACCTGGGCCTCACCGTGCGCGTGGTGCCTCAAGTGCACAAGACCCTTGGAATCCAATGAACCAGACCCCTCCGGAATCTGCCCTAGGCATGCCGACCGTTGCCCTCGTGGGCCGGCCCAATGTGGGCAAGTCGACCCTATTGAATCGCCTCTGCGGCAGTCGCGTCGCGATTGTGGAACCCACGGCTGGGGTGACCCGCGATCGGGTTTCCGTGCCCGCGCGCATGGACAACCCTGACGGACCCCGCTGGATCGAAGTGGTGGACACCGGAGGCGTCGGAATTGTGGACCGGGATGACCTCGGTCAAGATGTGGAAAACCAGGTGACCGCTGCCTTGGGCTCTGCGGACTTGGTGCTCTTCCTGCTGGATGCGCGCGATGGGCTGACTCCCCTCGATCGCAAGGTCGCGAGCCTTTTGCGTGGGATCAAGGTTCCGGTGATTGTTGTGGCCAACAAATGCGAACACGAGTACAGCGGTTGGGAAGCGGAGAGTTTTCATGCTCTCGGTGTGGGTGAGGAAATCCTCCTGATCAGCGCCCAAAACGGAAACGGGATGCAGGACTTGATCGAGACGCTTTGGGAGCGATTCCCGGACGCTCCGAGCACGCGACCCGTGACCCCCGAAGAGTCCATGCAGATGGCGATTGTCGGGCGCCGCAACGCGGGCAAGAGCACCTTGACCAACTTCCTTGCGGGGGAGGAGCGCATGATCGTTTCGGAAATCCCGGGCACAACTCGGGATGCGGTGGACGTGCGCTTCGAGCGGGACGGCACGCACTTCGTCGTGATCGATACGGCTGGCGTGCGCAAGAAGAACAAGCTGGCGGACGCCATCGAGTTCTTTGGAGAGTCCCGCAGTCGCCGCACGGTTCGGCGGGCCAAGGTGGTGGTGCTGCTGTTCGATGTAACCAAGTCACTCTCGGCCATCGAGAAAGCCATCGCGCGCCAAGCCACCCTGCACTACAAGCCAGTGGTGCTAGCGGCCAACAAGTGGGACCTGGTGGAAGACAAGGACCCCGAAGCTTTCCGCAAGTATTTGGATGCTCAAATGCCCGGGCTGAGTCGCGCACCCATCGCGTTCCTGTCCGCTAAGAATGGGGTTGGGGCCAGAGAGCTGCTCTCCTTGGCCAAGGAGTTGCACGCGCAGGCCAGCCAGCGGGTAAGCACCGGGGAGCTCAACCGGGTCCTGAGCCGGGCCCTTGAGTCCCGCGGACCGTCTGCAAGGGGCCAGCGGGCACGCTTGAAGTACGCCACTCAAGCGGGGAGTCACCCCCCGACCTTCGTGCTCTTCGTGAATGATCGGCACCTGATCGGCAAGGACCATCTACGCTATATTGAGAACCGCATCCGGGATGCTTTCCCCTTCCCAGAAGTGCCCGTACGCATCGTGCTGCGGGACAAGAACGATCCCCCAGAGGATGAGCGCAACCGAAGATGATGATCACCAGCCCCACACCCAAGCCCTTTGGCCGCTGCCTCTTGTCCCTGTTTCTCCTGCTGGGGGCCTGTAATACGCCCCCCCCGGAACAGTGGACCAGTCTTGACCTTGAGGTTTCGAACGCCAAGGTGCTGCACGAGGTGATCATGCTGTCTATGGCGAATTTGAATTACCCAATGGGGCCGGGCACTGCCCCGGGCAACGGCGAGGTTGTCAGCGGTTGGCTCGAATCACGTAGCCCTTTCTATGGCAGGGGCTATCGTCTCAGGGCTTTTGTGAAGTACAGCTACGTCAAGTTCAGCTCTATTGAGCATGGCGGGTTCCAGCTGGACGGCTCCCTCAAGGAAAGCTCTATTGAGCATGGCGGGTTCCGGCTGGAGTGCCGGGTGGAGAAGGAAATCAACGAGAGTCACCAGGGCCTGGATAGGAAACGCGATGAATGGAAGCGGGTGGGCGACGATAACACCCGTCGGGGCCATCTTTTGGCCAAGATCAAGGCCTATCTGGCTCCCTAGGGGGCCTCGGCCATTGGCTCGGAGTGTTTCAAAATGAGGCTCCTTGCCTTGGTATGCAAATCGAGCACCCCCATGGGTCGATAGGAGAGTCCTGTCCCGGTTCCCCCCGGGCGCTCTCCCCATGGCAACCACCCCCGATTTAACCTGGATTCAGCCCCCTTCTACGGGCCTGAGTTCGGTCTTGAGACGAGTGTCTCGAGCCCCTTCCCGGATCTGGCATGCCCGTGATCTACTTTTCACCGGTCTCGCCAGGGATTTGCGTGGCCGCGTGGCAGGCACGGTCCTTGGGCCTCTTTGGCCATTTGCCCAACCGGCCATGCTGCTGGTGGTCTACGGCTTTCTCTTCACCACCCTCTTGAGCATGAAGCTCCCAGGTGCGTCGGACGGCGCGGGCTGGAGCGCGTATCTGTTGGTGGGCACGCTGGCCTGGAGTAGCCTGGCGGAATGCGCCACCCGGGGCGCGAGTAGTCTGCTCGAAGGTCGCGAGCTGGTCCGCAAGCTGGCCTATCCGATCGAGTTGTTGCCCCTGGTCCCAAGCCTCTCTTCGACCCTTCTGTTGGGAAGCGGAGCCGTGGTTGTGATCGTGCTTGGTGGCGTCAGTGGTTACTTGCCTTGGAACCTGGCGGCTTTAGCCTTGCCGGTGGTCATGCTCTTGCACTTGGGACTCGCCCTGGGCCTCGCATGGTCCCTGGCGGGATTGAACGCGGGCCTGCGAGATGTGGGGCAAATCCTACCGCTGCTGTTGACCGCTTTGATGTTAGCCACACCCGTGTTTTGGGTGGCCTCACCTGAAGTCATCCCGGGCATCGAGCCTTGGCTGCCCTATGTGGAAGCCAGCCCCTTCACCCACTTGCTCAACGCTTGGCGCTCGGTGCTTTGCGCGGGCCGACCCGAGGTTCCTTGCCCGCCCCTGGGCGAAGCACTTGCCTCCCTCGTGCCCTATTCCCTGGGTGCCCTGGTCCTGGGCCGCATCGTCCTCGCCCGTTTAGAGCCCCTTATCTTGGATGAAATCTGATGAGTCAACAACCGGTTCTTGAAGCCCGCGGTCTGGGCAAGGCTTGGCGTACTTATCCTTCGGGCTGGGCGCGCGCCAAGGAGGTTCTGTCCCTTGGGGCAGTGCAAAGCCACGATCCCTTTTGGGCTCTGCGTAACATCGATGTGAACTTGCCTCCGGGAGGCGCTCTGGGCGTCGTCGGAGCCAATGGTGCGGGCAAGAGCACCTTGCTGAAGTTGTTCGCGGGAGCGACTCCTCCCACGGAAGGGGCCCTGCGGGTCAAGGGACGCGTGGCTGCCATGCTGGAATTAGGTGCGGGTTTCCACCCGGACCTTTCGGGCCGTGAGAATGCCTTGACCACCGGTGTGTTGCTCGGTTGCACGCGCCAGGAAATGCGCCGTAAGACCGAAGAGATCCTAGAATTCGCCGGAGTGCGCGCCGCCGCAGACACGCCCCTGCGTACCTGGTCCTCAGGCATGGCCATGCGCCTTGGTTTTGCCACGGCCCTGGCGGTGCAGCCCGACCTGATGATCTTGGACGAGGTCTTGGCGGTGGGGGATTTGGACTTTCAAAAACGCTGCGTAGATGCGGTCTCGGATTTCCGCGAAGGAGGCGGCAGTCTGGTCCTGGTCAGCCACAGCCTGTACGACGTCCGTCAGATTTGCGACCAAGCCCTTTGGCTAGAAGGGGGCGAATGTTCAGGTCAAGGAGATCCGGCCCGGGTTACAGGGCTCTACTCTGCTTGGTATGGGGATCGCGCCGGCCAAGGTGAAACCGTTAGGGACGCCGCGACCAACCCCGGCCGAGATCGCCCGCGCATCACACAAGTCAAGGTCCATGGCACCCGCCATGAGGGCGCCATGGATACCTTGGAGAGCGGAGAGAACCTCTCCCTTGAAATCCACTGGGAAAACCCCAAGGCTGAACCCGTGCAGTTAGGGGTGACCTTTACCCGTCAGGACCGCACCCTGGTAGCAGCCAGTGGCACCCAATTGGACGGCCTGATCGTGAGAGGATCCCGTGGCGTCGCCCGATTGGATCTGCCCTGCTTCCCTTTGCTGGCTGGGCGCTTTACGCCCGTGGTGCACATGCTCGATGCAAAAGGAATTCACCGCCACCACGAAAAGCCAACCGAGCGCGATCTGCTGGTCACCGCGGGCACCCGCGAGCTGGGTCTCGTGCGTATCCCTTCTTTCTGGTCCTTTGAAACAGAAGGTCAGGGTGATGCCATTCCCGATGGGGTCAATCAAAGCCCGGCGGAGGCAAAGGTATGAAAATCACAGCGATCATCGTTAACTACGAGTCTGGTTCACTGGCCCAAGCTTGCGCCCGTTCCGTGCATGAAGCATGGTCCCGGTTGGGGGCAGCGGAAGACCTTGACCTGGTGGTCGTGGACCAACCGGGGAGGGTGGATCAAAGCTCGCACCTGGAAGCAATCGCCGGGGAAGGGGCACGTATCGTGCAGTCCCCCGTGAACGACGGCTACGCCGGTGGCATGACCCGTGGCCTCGCGGGTACCAGCGGTGCGGACGACGACCTGGTGCTGATTCTGAATCCGGATGTGCTCTTGGCCGACGACTGCTTGGTGCAATTGCACGCGCATCTGCGCTTGAACCAAAGGGCTGGCCTGGTTGCGCCCCGCACTTGGCTCGATGAAAGCCGCACTTTCCTTTTGCCCACGCCTCAACTTCCCGGTGGCCGCACGGAGTTGTGCGACCTGGGCGCGGCCCGTTGGCCTTGGCTTGCACGGCGGGTGGCTGCCCGCCGGGCGCGCAAGGACTGGAAGAGTTGGCTGACCGAGCAGCCCCTGGAATGCGAAATGCTGCCCGGCTCCTGCTTGCTCATGCGCCGCCGGCTGCTTAGTGACTTGGGTGTACTGCTCGATCCGAGCTTTCCCCTGTATTACGAAGATGCGGACCTTTGTCGGCGCGTGCAAATGCTTGGGCAGAGCACGGTGCTGGTCCCTGGGGCCGAGGCCGTGCACTTTGGAGCCCGCTGTTCTGGCACCGGCGAGGCCTTTGAGGGCGACCCCCGTACCCGTTGGCGCGAATCCCGGGACATCTACCTGCAACGCCACGCAAGTCCGCTTGGGCGTGGCATCGTCCGTGCGGCGGACCGGTGGTCCCGAATCTGGAACACCGAAAACGTGGGCCGTGCCGCCCATGAGATCAATGATTTAGGGACGGTTCAATCTAGCCCCGCCCTGGTATTACCCCTGGGCGGACCCTGGTTGGTAGAGATGTCTCTGGCCCCGACCTTTGGTTTTTGCGCTGGCGCCGTGTTGCCTGGACACACTCAGATCTTTCCAGAGCGTACCTTTGACTGGTTGTTCGAGGGCACGGTTTACCTGCGCGTGCTGTCGTCCCAGGATTTGCGGGTATTCCGCTGTTTTTCTTTCACCAAAGTCGGCGGTCCCATTGCCCAACCCGACGCAAACCTATTTCATGGGGTTGATGCTGCCAACAGCAATCTGGCTAGCTCGCTTCGTGGATCCGTCCGAGGCAGTATCGCTTGGGATGACATTCGCGCCTGGAGGCACAGCGCATGAGTTTCGAATCTCTACCGGATGGGGCGCCCCTGTTTCTTCTGCCCCACATGGATGACGAAGTTCTGGGCTGTGGCTCGGCTCTCATGGCCCATGCCCAGCGCGGGGATCGCATCAGTGTGTTGACTGTGTTTGACGGGGCTTTGGGAAACCGGGAGGGTAAGCGGGATCTACAGTTGATCGCCCGGCGCGAAGCGGAGCTCATCGCCAGTCTTGGTGTCCTTGCCCCGCAATCGGATATCGGTCTCTGGTCCTGGGACTTGCAAGAGGGACACTTGCCCGCCGAGCCCGATTTCCAGTGGGCCGAAAACCGTTTGGTGCGCTTGCTCATGGAGGAGCCGATCGGAGCGATCTATAGCCCCTGGGCGGGGGATGCCCATCCTGATCACCAGGCAGTAGCGAGTCTCGCCCATCGGAGCCTGCGCGCCATGGGCCATGGGGCGCCTGATTTGCGCACCTATGAGGTTTGGAGCAGCATGCCCACGGGCGATACGATGCCCATCGATTCGGAAACCTGGAGCGTTCTGCGGGAAGCTCTCGCCTGCCACGAATCCCAATGGGATGGGGGACGCTTACTGGAACGGTTCGGTGCCCGCAGCATGGCCCGCGCCCCCATGGATTGTTTCCATGGTCAAGTTTATGGTCGGACACTCGAGATGGGTGGTCCGCCAGATGGTGGAGGACATGAGGCCGCATGAAGATCGCGATCTTATCTAGCCTAGCCGCACCGGATGCAGAAGGTGGCACCGAACGGGTGGCCCGCATGCAGGCCGCTGGGCTTGCGGCCCTTGGGCACCAGGTGCGTTTGCTCGTTGGCCGGCCTGCGGATCGTGCGGGGCAGCCTGATTGGGAGACAACTTTCGATGGGGTTGAGCAAACTGCCTTTGCCGCCAGCCCTGAAGAAGCCTTTCAACCGGACGGTCGGCGCCCCCGCTTGGCCCAGCGCATGGTGCGGGCTCTGCGCAATTGGAAACCAGATGCGATCTTGGTGCAGAACACCTGGAACCTGGACCACCAGATCACCAGCCGCTTGCAGAAGATCGCACCGGTGGCTTTGTACCTGCATGACTTCGCTGGGCTATGCCCCCGGTCCTTCCGGAATCCCTCCAGTGACGAGATTCAATGTCCCTCGGCCTTGGACTTGGCCTGGGGTGATTTACGGGCTTGCGCAACTTGCGTGGCGCCCCTGGTGCACGGGATTTCTGAAGAGCGCTTGGGTTGCTTGTTAACCCGGCGCCTTGAGACCTTCCTGGGGGAGACTGCCGCCGCGTCCCTGCTCCTGACTCCCAGTCGAACGCACCTTGTGCGGCTCGGAGACCTCATTCCCATGGGCCAAAAGGCCCGCATTATGCCCCCGGGCCTTTGCATGAGTTTTCCGGGGGAGGCACCCTCTGCGGGGCCTTGGTCGGGGCGCGGTCCCCTGCGTATTCTGCACCACGGTCGGCGGAGTGAGGAAAAGGGAACTCTTGATTTGGTTCGGGCCTTGGCCATGTTGCCCACTGGAATGGTGGAGTTGATCGCCTTGGGCGGTGCAGAGGATGGCTTTGATGATCGCCTGCGGGCCGCCGCCCCGAATGTGCCTATGGAACTCTCGGGGACCTATGGCGCGGCGCAGCTTGAAGCCGCCGCTTCAAAAGCTCACTTGGTGGCCCTCCCGTCGCGCCTCCCGGAAAGCTACTCTTTGGCTGTGGATGAAGGACTGGCTTTAGGTTTGAGTGTTTGGGCTGCCTCTGCGGATGCGGCCCGTGAACGGCACGGTGCGGATGTGGTGCGGGTGTTGCCCGCCCGGGATCCCGCTGCTTGGGCCGCCGCTCTGCAACAGATATTGGATTACCCCGAACGCCTGCGAGCCATGACCGCTGTGGTGCCCGAGTCCATACCCACGGTTTACGAGTTTGCCCCTCGTCTAGCGAATTTGCTCGCGGCCATGGTGCAGGAAGACCAGACACAACGCGTGGGCAAAGCCTCGTCCGATCCCAAGCGCGTAGCCTGATGGACGGATTCCCTTCGCTCTTGCCACTGCGCCCGGTGTCGAACTGTGCGTTGGTGGTGGCGCCCCATGCGGACGACGAGGTCCTGGGTTGCGGCGGGGCATTGGCTTTGCACCGGGCTCGCGGGGATCGCACGCGGGTTTTAGTTTTGACCGTGGAAGAAGGCAGTGTGCGCTTGGAGGAGAGCCGTCAAGCGGGCCTTTGCTTGGGAGTTGAAGAGGTTTCAGGCTTAGGCCTCAAGGACGGTGAGCTGGGCCGCACCCACGACTTGGTCAAGCTTCTGCGCGCGGCTTTCGAGGCCAGCGGTGCGGATCTTTTTTACCTGCCCGCGCCCACCGAAGCGCACCCGGATCATCGCGCCGCGTCTTTGGCCTGTGCGGCGGCCGTGAGCACCCTGCCCGGGGCACGGGTATTGCTCTATGGCATCAATCGCGCACCCCTTTCCAACCGGCTCTTAGATGTGTCGTCCGTGGCGAACTTAAAGGACCAGGCCCTCCAGTGTTTTGTCAGCCAACAGGCGCGCCTTGGAGAGTGGTCCTTGCATGTGGATTTGGCCGCGGGGGCCGAGGTGGATATTGAGGGTGTCGAGCGCGTGGAGAGTTTTGTGGACTTGCCCGCGGATAAATCAGTCTCTTTTTGTGTGGAAGCAGCCCGTCTGGGGGCTTGGATCCCGGAACCGGATGTGCCCGAGCCTGCTGGCTCGTATCGCCGGGTGACCGCGGTGATTAGCACCTGGAACAAGGCCGCAGACGTGTGCTCCAACCTGGACGGCCTACGGGCCCAAACCCGCCCCTTTGACGAGGTCGTCGTGGTGGACAATGCCTCTTCCGATGACACCGCGGAGCGCATCTTGGCGGAGTACCCCGAAGTGCGCCTGATTGTCATGCCGCACGATAAGTATGGGGCTTGCGAGACCTTCAACTTGGGGTTCTCCAGCGCCAGTGGCGAGCTCATCGCGATCCTGGACGATGACGTGGTCTTAACCCCCGGCTGGTTAGAGGGAGCCCTCGGACGCCTCGAACAAGAGCCTCTGAGCACCGCGGTGATCTCCACCAAGATCGTCGAGCCCGGCATGCCCGAGGCCTACAAGAACTCGGAGGCGATCAATACCGAGCGCTACATGAGCACCTTTAGGGGCTGCGCGAGTCTCGTGCGGGCGGCGGATATTCGTGAGGCCGGTTACTACGACACGCGACTCTTTATCTATGGAAACGAACGCGACCTGACCTGTCGCCTGCTGAACTTGGGCAAGCGTGTGTTGCAGTATCCAGGGGTTGAGGCCTTTCACCAGACTCCCTTTGGCTTAAAAATGGGCAAGCGTAGCCTGTTCTATCACGCGCGTAACGCTTGGTTGTCCATGCTCAAGTACGCGCCCCTCACGGACCTGCTCGCTATGCCCTATTTGGTTCTGACCCGTGTGTTGTTACGCGGCAAGGCCTCTGAGGACGCCGGGGCAGTGACCGACGCGGTGGGCACGATTGGCATAGGCCGCAGCCTGAGGGAAACACCCGGGTCCGCCTGGGTATTGGTGCGCGCGTCTTTTTCAATTCTGTGGAACCTGCCCTATTGCTTGTCCCGCCGGGAACCCGTGCGTCACGAGGACTTTGAGTTGCCCCTGAAATGAGCACGCGGATCCACAAGGTTTCGGTGGTGGTGGTCAACTATCAAGGGCAGCGCTATCTCGGTCGCTGCCTTGATGCTTTGGACGCCCAAAGCCTTGCCCCCGACGAAGTCTTGGTGGTGGACAATGCGTCTACCGATGGCAGCGAGGGAATTGCCCGGGAGCGTGGGGGAGGGGTGCGATTGATCGAGGCTGGCGGGAATCTGGGGCCTGCAGGGGCGCGGAATCTCGGACTGGAAGCTGCCCGCAATAACTGGGTCTTGTGCTTGGACAATGACTGCTATCTGGAGCCCGATACCCTGGACCAGCTTGTGGCCGCTGCGGGTACTGATCCTGACGTGGCGCTGGTTCAGCCCCGTAGTTTGTTCGCCGATGATCCGAGTCGGGTGCACTATGACGGGGGCGCGCTACATCATGGGGGACTCTTTAGTCTGCGTAATTGGTACCAGCCGCTTGTCTCCGCACGGGCTGCCGACCATGGTTCCTTGCAACCCCTCGATGGGGCTGTTTCCCTGTGCCTCTTGGTGGACCGGAATCGAGTTCGTGCCCTGGGAGCATTTGACCCGGTTTACTTCATTCTTTTCGAGGACTTGGACCTTTCCTATCGCGTGCGTTCGGCGGGGCTCAAAATCTTGAGCGTGCCTGATGCTGAAGTGCTGCACGATGAGGGGACTCCTGGGGTGAGTTTCCGTTCGGGGGCGCGATACCCATCTCGGCGTTTCTTCTTGCACGCGCGTAATCGACCTCTTTATCTGCTCAAGAATTATTCCCTGCGCGCGTTGATCTTGACCCTGCCCAGTCAACTGATTTACGAAACCGCCTATCTTGCTCTGGCTCTGCGCCATGGGGGGTTGATTGCTTGGTTCCAGGGTAAATTCGCCGCCTTGCGGTTGGTTCCCCAAACCCTCGCCAAACGGGGGGCGGTACAGGCGGGCAGGGTGGTGCGGGATAAACACCTCTTAGTTGGAGGCCCATTGACTCTGACCCCTGATGCGGGGGGAGGGCAATTGGCCGCGCGCTGGTTGTCTAGGGTTATGGGATGGATGTTCGCACTGGTGCGGCCTCTCCTTTAAGGCGGATCCTGTATCGGCGTTCAGAGGGTCCTCGGGTTCTCTTGGGGGCTTGAGGGGGGGGACGGTTCTTCCGTGAATGGTAAGTTGGCTGGGAATGGCACCCCATGCGCTACGCTGCGGGTCGAATGAAGAAAGCCTTTACCTTTGTTGTCGCCTTCCTGTTGATCCTAGTGGCCGTGTTTTTCAGTGGTCACCTGTTCCTCGGCAAATCCACCCGGGTGGAGCGGTCGCGTGTGATTGCCGCCCCGCCTTTTATTTTGCAAGCAACCCTTGAGGACCTTTCCACTTGGCCCAACTGGTCCGCCTGGTCTAAGGAGCGGGATCCGGATGTTGAATGGACTTTTGAGGGGGAGCCCGGCGAGGGGATGCATTGGGTCTGGGAGAGCGAGGGTCCCCTTAAGAATGGAACGCTGACGGTGCTGTCGTCTGGAGAGGATGAATTGCGTTATCGGTTGGAGTTCGTTGATGGAGAGCGCTTCATGCAGGCGGAGGATTCGATTCGCATGGAGGTTACACCCGAGGGGACGAAGGTGACTTGGACCTTGGATCACGAGTTCGATGATTTGATGACCCGTTGGATGGTGGCGGTGGGGGTTCTTGATGCGATGCTTGGGGCGAACTATGAGGCCGGGTTGGAGGGATTGGCGAAGCGACTGGAGACTCCCCTGGGTGATGGGGCTGAGGCTGAAGGGGACTGAAAAGCTTGGGGGGGGAGATCGACCCTTGAGAGACTTTTGACTCGGGGGGGACTCCTCCTTTTCGCACGAATCCGTACTGCTTGAGTCGGCGCCCTCCATGCCCTCCTGCCCTCGGCTGCCAGCCGCTTCATCTCACTGGGAAGCCAACCATTCCCAGTCCCAAGAGAGAACCCTTCGATCCCACAGTCCCAAAACCCTAGACTCGAACGCTCCCATGCGAATCCTTCAGGTCACTCACCGCTATCCTCCGCGCAACTCCGCGGGGACAGAGCGATACACCGAAAGCCTCGCTAACTCGCTACTGGCCCTGGGCCACGAGGTGCAGGTTGCCTGTGCGGAAAAGGATGTGAGTCGGCCGGATCACTCGATCTTTCGGCGCGTCCACCAAGGGGTTGAGGTGCACGAGATCACCAACAACCTCTTTTTCGAAGGCTACGAAGAGACCTACTCCAACCCTGCTATAGAAGAGGCCTTCGCATCCGTGCTTGAGGATGTTCGTCCTGAAATTGTTCACTTTCAGCACTTCATGTATCTGTCCGTGGGTTGCCTCGCTCAGGCGGCGGAGAGCGGCGCAAAAGTGGTACTCACCCTGCACGACTTCGGCCTGGAGTGCGCGCGCATGGGCCAGCTACTCCATGTGGACGGAACCCTCTGTGAAGAGGTGAGCTTTGACCGCTGCGGTACTTGCTTGGCCGCGACGCCTTGGAACCAGCCTGCTGGGGCAAGGGTCGTGGGCAAGGTCCTCGGTGCGGTGCGTGCAGTCACGGGCTTGGATCTGGCCCCGAGGATCACGGGGCTGGCGCGTAAGTCGAGGGCCGTGACAAAGCCAGGCACGTCCGTGGACGCCAGCACCCAGCAGCATTGGGCAAGTGCGGCGGAGGAGCGTTCTCGGATCCTCATGCAAACGGTGCAAGAACACGCGCAGCACATCTTTGCGCCGAGCCAGTTCCTGGCAGACCGTTCCCTGGCCCTGGGCTTGGACCCCAAGCGGGTGGAGTTTCTTCCCACCGGAGTACAGCGTGCGGAAGGCCAACATGGGGGAGATGGTGCACTTGCCGAAAAACTCAAACCCGCCGAACGCAGTGGTCCCCTCGCGGTCCTGTTCCTTGGAACCTTCGTGCCCGCGAAGGGTGCCCACGTTCTGCTTGAAGCCTATGGGCGCCTGAGCCCTGACCAGCGCGCGGGCATCGATCTGCGTTTGTTCGGTCCCAAAGGGCCTGACCCAACCTACCACCAAAGTCTTATGGACAAGGCTGGTCACCTGGGATTGCAGATCGGCGAAGCCCTCGATGCGGTCGCAGTGCAACGGGCTCTGGAAGGCGCAGATCTGCTCGTGGTACCCAGTATTTGGCTCGAAAACCGGCCCCTGGTGATTCTTGAAGCCCTGGCGGCGGGTGTTCCCGCCCTGGTTTCAGGCTCGGGGGGCATGGCCGAGTTGGTGACCGAAGGGCGCGATGGTTGGCACTTCACCCTGGGGGATGGGGGGGACCTGGCTCGGGTTCTGGGAGAGCGCAGCCTTGACCGCGAGGGTACTCGCAGCTTGCGACCCAAGGCCCCGAATTTGCCCGAGTTTGACGCTACCGTCAAGCGCGTCGAAGAGGTCTACCGCGGGCTGCTGCATGATCAAGGGGGGCGTCCATGAGGATCGCCCTCGCCGTTCATGGCTGGCCTCCCGAGCAGATGGGGGGCACCGAACTCTCTACCCGCGCCCTGGCTTGGGCGCTTGTGGCGGCCGGGCATGATGTGCTCGTTCTGGCCGGAACCCTAGAGTTCTCCCATCCCCCGAGCGTGCGCCGGGAGCGTGAAGTCGAACCCACAACGGGCAAGAGTTTTCGCGTGGTCAAGATCGAGCGCTCGGATCCCTACTTCGATCATTGGCAGAAACATCGGGCTCCCCGTTCCAGCTGCGTGGCGGTGGAGTTGATGCAGGAGCACAAGACCGAAGTTCTGCACGTGCACCATTGGGTGCGCCTTTCCACAGATCTTGTGCGTCGCGCGGCGCGGGCGGGAATTCCCGCCATGGTGTCCTTGCACGATCACTACGCCACTTGTTTGTTGGGTTGGCGCGTACATCCCCAGGAGAAAGCAATCTGCAAGCGTGAGTTCAGTGCGGTGGGTTGCAGCCAATGCGCTGGAGCCGTGCCTCCGCGAACACCTTGGCTTCCGGCGGAAGAGCAGGCCATGCGCGCGGCCACTCGCATGCAGGAGTTGGCGGCGGAACTCGCCTGCGCCCGGCGCATTCTGGTGCCCAGCTTGGCCCACGCGGAATCCCTCCTGTCCCTGGGGCTGCCCGGTCACAACATGACGGTGGTGCCACCCCTGGCCCCTGCGCGCTTGACCCTTCAGAAAACATGGACTGCCCCCAAGCCCGGCCAACCCTTACGCGTGGGAGCTTGGGGCCTGAGCGATGAGGCCAAGGGGGTGACTCTCCTCAAGGCCGCAGCCCGCCGCCTGGGAGGGCGCGTGCATCTGGTTCTGGCGGGCCATGCCACCGGGGAAAGCGAGCCGTGGATCGAGACTTTTGGGGCTTATGCTCCGGAAGACCTCGCGGACCATCCGGTCACTCAAGTGCATGTGGCAGCCTGTGCATCCCTCGCCATGGAGTCCTACGGTTTGGTGGCTTCCGAGGCCCAAAGCCTTGGCCTGCCCCTGGTATTGCCCCTGATTGACGTCTTTTCTGAGCGCTTTTCCGATATGCAAGGGGTCCTTTTCTTCGAGCAAGGATCCGAAGATGACCTGACTGCGGTCTTGGATCGTCTGGCCCGGGAGCGGGGCTTGCTTGAGATTCAAAGGGGCAAGATCGTACGCGAGGACGATCTTTACGAGCAAACCGTTGAGCACATGCAGGCACTTTACGCGCGAACCATGCGGAAGGGACCGCCAAAGGTCCCAGAAGAAACATGGTTTGAAGAGCGAATGGCCCAGGAGGCCATGGACGCGTGGGATGAGGCCTTGAAGGTCGCCCCGCGCTCTGCCCTAGGCCTGCCTGATGAGGAAAGTAAATGATGATTCAATGTCAAAATAAAAGGATAGGGCCGCAGATGTTCTGCGGCCTTTTGCTGGGTCTGTGCTTCGGCTGGAGTGGGTGCGGAACTCCCACCAAGCAAGAGCCTGCTAGGCCGGTGGCAGCGCGCACACCCTTGAACGATCTGCCCAGTGCCTATCGTGAGCTTTGGGCTGCATGGATCGAGCAGGCCGCAGATTGGCCCATCCGTCGTGAAATGGCCCTGGAGGATCCGGGCCTTACGCGATTCCTGGTGGAAAACCTGATCGGGGAATTGATCACCGCCTACAAGGCGGGAGCCTTCACCCAGCCAGGTGCAGACCGCTTGGGGCAATACGATTTGATCAAGCAAGAACTCGCGGTGATCGGGGCTCCGGCTGCAGGTCCTTTGGCCGAGTTACTGGCCCTTGGGAACGGCGACGGGCCAGCGATTGCGGGGGACGTGCTCGAAGCCCTCGGAGGGGCGGGAGTGCCAGAGGTTAGCAATCAGTTGCTACGCACGGACAACTCTCGTGCCCGGGGACTGGCTGCAGAGTTGCTGATTCGGCTGCCCCTCTCTAGTGGGAACGAAACCGAGGTGCAGGCACTTCTGATCGAGCTCTTGCGTTCGGACTCCGATTGGACTGTGCGCAAGTACAGCGCCCTGGCCTTGGCCCGACGCAGTCGGGACCTGTCCACCAGGGGGGGCGCTGGCGGGGATTTGGACCGGGCGCTTGGAGCTTTGAGCCGTGCCCTCGTGGACTCTGATCCTGCCGTGTCCGAGGCAGCGGCTGTTGGCCTTGGATTGGCGGGGGATGTGCGCGCGGTGCCAGCCCTGATCAACCATCTAGAACGGATTCTACGCTCGACGGACTTGAGCCACGCGCGCTCGGCGTATCGCTCCCTGTTCAACCTGACGGGTGTGCGGGACCTGCGTGGAACGGCGGCCTGGAGAGAATGGTGGCGCTTGAATGGCAAGGCACGTATCGACGTGCAACGGGATCCTGGCTAGAACGGGGCGGAGATTCCGGGCAAACCTCGATCCCGACTGGCGAGAGCGGTATGCTCATCCACGCAATGGCCCAATGGAAAGTAGAACGTCGCGGCGGCGGATGCGCTGCCTGCGAAAAGGTGTTCACCCAAGGCGAGGCGATCCAGTCCATGCTGGAAGTCGGTGGTGAGGGACTGCTACGTCAGGACTTTTGCGTCCCCTGCTGGAAAGCAGGCGCAGCCGGTGAGGGATTGACCTCAGCGGGGCAAGCCTCTGGTAAAGATGGCCCCGGCCCGGATGTGGAACAGGAAGGGGCTGTTGTCAATGAGGGCGAAACGCCCGCTAACGACCGCTTTTGGTGGTCTTCGCGGCATCAAGAGGTGGTGGAGAAGTCCGTGCGCATGGACATGGAAGTGCTGGAGCAGCTCTTTGATGCCCTCTCGCCACGTAAGGAAGTGCGCCTGCTGGAGATTCGTTATGTGGTTTGCCTGCTGATGCTGCGCAAGCGCCGCTTGAAAGTCACCCGGGTCGTGCGCGAACAGGGGAGCGAAGCTTTCCTGGTCAAGAAGCCTCGCCGGGACGAGCTGCACCGGGTAGAGGTCTACGACTTCACCCCCGAGCGAATGGAGAGCCTGCGCCATGAGTTACAGGCCCTGCTTGATGGGGCTGGTACCGATGAGGACCCTCAGGTTCAGCTGGACCTGGCGCCCTCCTTTGGGGAGGCTGATAATGGGGCGTCGGTGGAGGCAGAGATCGAGCCCGGGGCCGAGCCATCGGGCCCGATCCCGGACGAGGGCACCTAGCCTTTACTGCCTCCTGACGGCCCAACCAGGCCATGGAACCCGACCGTCCGGTCGCACCCAGCTCTTGGGGGCGCCCAGGGCGGTTTTTTTGTCCCGTAGAGGGACTCGCGTCCAGGGAGGGAAAATAATAGCTCCGTTTAGGGCAAGTTTAGAATCCCCGGATATGGGGTAGGTGCGCTGCATTCTTCCAGGTCACCCCCTAGATCTAGTGGCTCGTATCCGCCCTCGGGCTGAGGGGGCGCCGTGTATTTTGCCCCACTCTTGAATAAATCCTCGAGAGGCGTTGCTTGGGGTGAGGTGGGGCAGTTGAATAGGTATATGGCGCAAAGTGGAGCTAAGTGGCAGAGCGATGAGGAGGGCCCCCAGGGGTCCCCTGCGCCCGTGTTCATTGGCGAGTCGCGTCACCCGGTGGATCCCAAGAATCGGGTGTTCTTGCCCAAGCGGTTCCAGGCGGGCCTGCCCCTCGATGACGAGGGCAACCGGGCCGGCGTCCTGATGCGCGGCCTCGACGGCTGCATTTTCCTGTTCACCAAGGAAGGCCACCGCAAAGCCACCTCGATGGTGAATATGGAGGCTTTTGCTTCGCGGGAGCAACGCAGCCGCCAGCGCGCTCTCTTGCGCAGTGGCCACGAGTTCACCCTAGACGCATCCGGTCGGCTGCTCTTGCCCGCGCCTCTGATGAAGCTGGCGGGGATCGAGCGAGATGTGGTGCAGGTGGGCGTGGGCGGCCGCGTTGAAATTTGGTCCGCGGATCGTTGGGACGCCATGGAGGCGGAAACCGAAGCGGCCTTTGAGGAATTTGAAAACCATATAACCGGTAAATCCGGAGGGCAGGGGGGCTGAGGGTGGAAATCACCCAGCCAGACCCCTGGAAAGTTGCCATGGGATACGACGACGTGCACATCCCCGTGATGGCTCGGGAAGTGGTGGAGCTGCTGGGGGGTAGCGTTGAAGCCACAGAATCTCCGAGTCTCTTCGTGGATGCAACGCTGGGTGCCGGGGGGCACACAGCACTGTTGCTGAAGGAGTTTTCGAGCTGCACCGTGCTTGGCACGGACCAGGATCCTGCGATCTTGGATGTGGCCCGCGAACGCCTGAAGCCCTTTGGAGAACGGGCACGCATTGAGCGTTGCCGGATCTCCGGACTACCGCGCTTGTTGCGGAAGCTCCGTGTCGCGAGGCCGGTCGGGCTCCTCATGGATGTGGGCGTAAGCTCCTTCCAGCTCGACCGGCCTGACCGAGGGTTCTCCTTCCAATTGGATGGCCCTTTGGACATGCGTATGGATCCCGGCCGCGAGCGCACTGCCGCGGATATCATCAACCGCTGGGACGAAAGCGATCTCGCGGATCTATTTTACTTTGAAGGGGGCGAAACCCGCTCTAGGCCCATTGCCAAGGCAATTGTGGAGGCCCGGCGGGCCACTCCATTTAGGCGCACCCTGGGCCTAGCCATGCTGGTGGAGCAGGTTGTGGGACGGCGTGGCAAGGCCCACCCCGCCACCAAAGTCTTCCAAGCCCTGCGTCGGGCGGTAAACGAGGAAGGGGACGAGCTGACCGCGGGGCTGGACGCTGCTGGGTTGTGCTTGGCCGAGGGTGGTGTGCTCTGCGTGATCACCTTCCATTCCGGCGAAGACGGCGTGGTCAAGCGCTTCATGGGAGATGGGGCCAAGCGAGGGGAGTGGAAGCTGCTGACCCCAAGGCCCTTGCAGCCCGGTCGGGACGAGATCCGTAGCAATCCGAGAGCGCGCAGTGCACGAATCCGTGCTGCGGTGCGCGTGGGGGCTGTGGACCCGAGTGATGCGGATGAGCACGCAGGGAATCAAGAACTCGGAGATTCCCAAGCATGAAACGTAATCTGGCGATTCTCTTTTGTTCGACCCTGGCAGTGGGGGTGGCCCTTGGCGTGGCCTGCCTGCAGGCCGCCGTATATCATGCCGCTGGCGAGTTCGATCAGCTGACCGAACGTAGCGTGGCATTCGAGCTGAAGCGGGCTCATTTAGAAGAAGAGAACGCGCGTATTGAATTGGCGGTCCGGAAGCGGTGGAATGCAGAGGTGAAGTCAGAGGGGAGCATGGTTGAAGGGGAGGGCCCTGCAGTTTGAGGAAGAGAATTGAATCGGCGTCCGGCCTGCATCCGGCTCCCATCTTTGTCTTCTTCGCTTTTGCCTTCGTGGCGGTGGCCGGCGCAGCCCTGCGGTTGTGCTTGCTCGCGCCGGGTGAACAGCCCAACACCGATCGCCGGAGCGAGGGCCCGACTCCCGCCTTCAGTCTGCATGACCGGCACGGGGCACCCCTCGCCCGCTCGGTGGAACGCAACACGCTCTCGGTTTCGCCCAGGGCCTTGCTGCGCGTGCACACCCCCTGGCGTATTGCTCAGGGTCTTGCGGATTTGCTCGACGAGGTCGCCGTTGTGGGAGAGGGTCAGTGGTCGGCCCGCAGTGGAGCGGTCATGGCCCGTATTTTACCCGAGGGCGTCGCCGCGGGGAAGGATGGTTGGTTGCTTCTCCGGGAACCGTTCATTCTGCGCTTCAACATTGAAAGGGCCGAGGCTTTAGAGGCTTGGATCAAAGCGGGTGGAGGGCTTATGTCTCAGCCCCTTGCGGGCATCGCCGTCTTGCCTATTGAGGACAGCTCGGAATTCACCTTGGCTTGGGCGCCGACCCTGTTGCTAGCGGAGAGCCAGCGCATGGCTGCTCTGGGGGAAGGAGGGGCCGGTCATCCCGAGCGTTGGACCGATCACATTTTGAATGGGGTGGCGCAGGCCTTGGGGTTGCAAGACGAAGACGGGTATGTGGCGTTGAGCGCCTTGCCCGTGGATCTCGCTCGCAAACTCCGGCCAAAAAATCCCGGTGATCAGGCGCTGAGGCTGCGCGACGAAATTTGGGCGGAGTTGATGCCTACTCAGCACCGTGTCGTTGCCCATGGGGTCGATCCAGTTCGCGCCGCGCAAATCAAGGTGTGGATGGGGAAGGAGAGCGTCTACGGTTGGCAGCTCAGCTTGACGCCCACCTTGGAGCGTAGTCACACCACCAGTGTCCACGGGGACGCTAAGGTTCCCATGGGAGAGCCCGGTCCCGATGGACGCGGAGCGGACCCCTTTGGAATCCTTGGGCATTATGGAACCCTTGGTCCCGGGGAAGCGAGCGCCCAGGCGATTCGCGAGCGTGGGACTCGCCCCTGGCTTCTCCCCTTGGAGGGGGCCCGGGATCCGTTGGAAGCGCGTAGCGATGACTTGGCCAATAGGGAGCGTCCCCAGTCGGGGCTTGAGTACTTCGTTGGTCAGTTGTTGTCCGAGGAGCTTTGGCGGGAGCGCATCCTGTATGAGCCGCGCACTTACAAGAAACGCAACCGCAATGTGTCCCGAGATCGCAAAGGCCCCTGGAAGGGACGCGTGGACGGTTACTTCATCGAAGCCGCTCCGGCGGTGGCCCCGCCGGCGGTATGGAGCACTCTGGACGCAGATCTTCAGCAGGATCTGGACCGTGAGTTGGTCGAGGTCTTGGACCGCTCCGGAGCAGCCATGGCCATGGCTATTGTCTTGAATGTGGAGACCTGCGATGTGCTGGCCGTAGGTTCCCGATCCCCTTATCCGGTGAGTGGCTTTGCGCCCACCCAGTATTCCTTCACGCCGGGTTCGATCCTGAAGCCCTTGGTTATGGCCATCGCCCTGGGTGAGGGAGTGGTTCGGCCCGATGAGATGTTCCGTACCTTTGCGCCTGGCGGAATCTTGCTGCAGCTCGGCCGCGGCTCGCGGCGGATTCGCGAAGCGAAGGGTGCTCCCCAGGAGTACGAGATCAGTGCAACCTCTGCCTTGGCCCATTCGGTCAATGCGGTGATGGTGCAGATCGGTCGACGGATTGAGGCGCGGGTCTTCCGCCAAACTCTGGCGGCTTGCGGCCTGGGTCGAGCTCCCGGAGCGGGCATCGGCCCCGAGTCCTCCGGTTTCTTGGCACCTCTGGTGAAAGGCACCTGGAACTCGATCTACACCCATGCCTCCGTGTCCTTTGGCCACGAGCTCTCCGTTACCCTTTGGCAGCAAGCGGGGGCCCTGGCTACCATCGCCCGTGGTGGTGAATATCGGCCCCTGCGCTTGTTGCGCGAAGTGCGCCAAGGTCGCAATGTTTGGCCCATCGAGCTTGAGCCCGGGGCTCGTGTGCTTTCCTCTGATGCCTGCGACCAAGTCCTGGCCATGTTGGAGGTTGGGGCCAAGGAAGGCACCGGAAGGCGAGTGGCTGGGGGCGGTGCCCTCGCCGATCTTTCTTGGTATGGAAGCAAAACAGGAACCACCGAAAAGGAGGATGGCGTGCCCTGTTCGCATCAGGAAGCGGATCACCAACTGCGGCACAAGGAAGATGGGACTGCTTGTTCCAGCGCATGCTTCCGAAGTTTGCGGGGCAAGCGCGCCCCCGGACACTCCTGTTACACCTCTTCCATGTGCTTGATGGGGCGCCTAACCCCGGACGGTCCCATGGTTATGGTGCTGGTGGTGGTCGATGAGCGGCGTGAAGGCCAGCGCTATGGTGCGGACGTGGCGGGTCCCTCTGCGGTGCGTCTTCTGCGCCTGGGCCTTGGTCTGGACCCGGTGCGCGAAAAAGTACAACAGGCTCCCGTGGGCCGTGTCTTGATTGCAGATGGGTCTAAAGTGAAGTCCGGGAGCAAGAGATGAGATTGTCCCAACTCGTTCAAGCCATCGGCGGCGAGGTGCTCTCCTGTGAGTCCCAGGGCCTGGGCTCCGAATCCTTGGTGAGTGCAGCCCAGCTGGATTCACGCTTGGTACGCCCGGGGCACCTCTTTGCTGCTCTGGCTGGTAGCCAGTCCGACGGGCTTCGGTTCATCAGCGATGCACGGCGTAACGGTGCAGTGGCGGTCTTGAGCGAGCGCGCTATTGATCCAAAGCAAGCTCCCCTCCAGTGGATTCACCCGGAACCCGCCCGGGCCCTTGGGGAGGCCTGTCATTTACTCCAGGGTCAACCCACTCAGCACATGAAGGTCATCGGTATCACCGGGACCAACGGTAAGACCACCACGGCTCATATCTTGGCGCATATTCTGAGGCAGAACGGAATGCAGCCGGGGGTTGTGGGGACCGTGGGCCACAGCTTGGCCAAGGGCGTCATGCTGCCCGCCAGTCACACCACCCCCGGTGCGCCGGAGCTGGCCAGTATCGCGGCCCAGCACCGGGATCTGGGGGGCGACAGTTTGGTGTTGGAGCTTAGTTCTCACGCCTTGGTGCAGGAGCGTCATCGGGGCCTTGAGTTCGACGCGGCGGTCTTCACCAACTTGACTCGGGAACACTTGGACTATCACGGCGACATGGGGGCTTACCAAGCCGCCAAGGGTCGCTTGTTCGCCGCCCTTAAACCAGGGGCGCGAGCTATTGGAAACCTTGACGACCACGCTTGGCCTGGCTTTGCTGCCATGGCCCGAGAGCGGGGCGCTGAGGTATTGACAACCAGCACGCGACAGCGTGCCGATTTGTGCGCGTCGAAACTGCGGATGACTCCGTTGGGGACTTACTTTTACTTTCAAGGGATGGGGATCTCTGAGCGAAAAGTTTCTTTACCCCTATGTGGTCGTTTCAACGTGGAGAACGCACTTGCGGCACTTGGTTGCGCGCTTGTCGCGGGGGTAAGACTGGACCACGCGTTGGACAGTCTCGCCTCCTGCACGCCAGCCCCAGGACGAATGGAAGTCCTTGGGGCGGGCGGCGACCCCTTACATGGGGCTTCCTCGTATGGGGAGCCTGGTGCCCACGCCGGGGTCGTGGTCGACGGTGCTGCTGGTGCCCACGCCGGGGTCGTGGTCGACGGTGCTGTTGGTGCCCACGCCAGGGTCGTGGTCGACGGTGCTGTTGGTGCCCACGCCAGGGTCGTGGTCGACTATGCCCACACCCCCGATGCTCTTGCTCAAGCCCTCGAAGCCCTGCGTGCTTCCCAGGCCGAATCGGGTCGTTTGATCTGCGTGTTTGGTTGCGGCGGCGAACGAGACAAGGGGAAGCGTCCCCTTATGGGCCGAGTTGCCAGTCAATATGCGGATCACCTGGTCGTGACCAACGACAATCCCCGCTCAGAAGATCCCGCCGAGATCGCCGCCAGCATCATGGAGGGGGTGGACTCATCCGTCTGTGAGGTGGAGTTGGAGCTGGATCGGGAATTGGCGATCCGTTCGGTCTTGGCTCCGGAAATCCTGCGCGATCCGACCAACACGATCTTGGTAGCGGGTAAGGGGCACGAAACCAGCCAGGTGGATGCAACCGGCATCCATGTGTTCGACGACCGGGCTTTGATTCGCGAAATCTTGCAGGAGGTTGTTCCGTGCCGAGTTTGACCCTGGATGCGATTCGTAAGGCCAGTGGCGCACGGCTCGTGCAGGGCCCTGAGCGACTCGAACTGTCGGGCATATCTACCGACACTCGCTCAATTCAAGAGGGGGATCTATTCCTCGCCCTTTCAGGACCTAGTTTTGATGGTCAAGCATTTGCCCAGCAGGCGGTGCAGGCCGGGGCACGCGCGGTTTTGCTGCGCGAGGGAGGCACCCTGCCGGAACTACCCGATCAAGTGGCTCTCTTGACCTGCGCCAATCCCCGCCGGGCCCTGGGAGAAATTGGCGCGGCCTATCGCCTCCGCCAGGATGTACATGTGCTGGGGATCACCGGTTCCTGTGGGAAAACCAGCACGAAGCAAATCCTGCTGCAGTTGCTCGAGCATTCACCCTTGAATGTCAGCGCGTCCCCCGCTTCATTCAACAATGACATTGGTGTTCCCCACACTCTGCTCAGTTGCGCCCCTGAAACCGACGTGTTGATCCTGGAAATGGGCACCAATGGAAAGGGCGAGATTGCAAATCTCTGTCGCTTGGCCCATCCCACCAGCGCCATTGTGACCAACGTCGGGCCGAGTCACCTGGAAGGCCTCGATGACGAAGATGGGGTCGCCCTGGAAAAAAGCGCCCTGCCTGCTTCCCTTAACGCCAGCGGTTTCTGTGTGCTCAATGCCCAGTGCCCGCGCACTGCGCGCATGCGCCGATTGACCCGGGCTCGGGTTTTGACTTTTGGATTGGGAGACGAAGGCGACCTGGTGGCACGGGACCTGGTGTTTCACGAGGGCTGTTCGGTCTTCACCTTGGATGGGGACGCGGTCCGTCAGCCCCGGCAAGTGCGCGTTCCCCTGTTGGGGCATCATCAAGTTCAAAATGTGCTCGCTGCCTTGTGCGCGGGAATCGGCTTAGGTCTTGAGTTGGACGAACTGCTTGCGGGATTGCCCCAAGTGACCGCCAGCCCAGGTCGTGGGGTGCAACATCAGGTGGCCGGCATGCGCTTGATTGACGAAACGTACAACTCCAATCCCAGTTCCATGCGCGCCGCCCTGCGTGTTCTGGCTGGGATGGATGATTGCCAGCGCCGAGTGCTGGTGATGGGGGAGATGAACGAGCTCGGGGAAGGCTCCGAGGGCTTGCACCAGGAAATCGGAGTGGATCTCGCGGATGCGGGTTTGAGCCAGGTGATTCTGGTTGGCCCCAAAGTGCAGGCCACCCATCAAGCAGCACTTGAAGCGGGCATGCCTAAAAAAGCTGTGTTGTACTTCCCTGATTTGGAGAGCGTCCGTGCGGCCTTACCCGCGCAGTTGTGCGCGGGGGATACGGTTTTGCTCAAGGGCAGCCGGGGCGCGCGTTTGGATCAACTGGTCACCGACCTGCTTTCCCCTCAGGGGGTGGCGCAGCTCGCCAAAGCCTAATGCTGTACACCCTGATGCACGAGTATGCCGGGCTGGGCATCTTTCGTTACATCAGTTTTCGGGGGGCTATGGCCGTGCTCACGGGCTTTACCCTGGCGCTAGTGATGGGCGGGCCCGTGATCTCATGGCTCGGGCGTCATCGCATCGGCGAAGATGTGAGCAAGAGTGACTCTAAGGATCTTGCGTCTTATTCTTCGTTGGCTGGTAAGCAGGGCACTCCCACCATGGGTGGTTCCTTCCTGATCGCATCTTTGCTGCTGACCACTTTGCTTTGGTGTCGGCTGGACAACGTGCATGTCATTCTTGGCTTAGTCCTGGTGGCCGGCCTTGGGGCCGTGGGTTTCGTGGATGATTACCTGAAGCTCGCCGTGCGTGGCAGGGACGGCTTGAGCGAAAAGAGCAAGCTGCTCGGGCAACTGGTGGTAGCGGGCCTTGTGGTGGCGGCCATGGCCTGGACCGCCCATGTGTCCGGTCGCCATAACATGCTGGCCATGCACCCGCCCTTCTTTAAGGGCTGGTCCCTCGATCTAGGTCAGGATATTTTTGGCATGGGGATTTTTGTGGTCGTGGGCTGGCTGGTGGTGGCTGGGACGGCGAATGCTGTCAACATCACCGATGGCATGGACGGGCTGGCAGCCGGTTGCACCATGTTTGCAGGGGGCGCGTTGGCGATCTTCTGTTACGTCATGGGGCGTTGGGATTGGACGAACTACCTGGGGTTGACCTTTGTGCCCGAGGCTGCGGAGATGAGCGTCATGGGCGGCGCCATGGTGGGGGCTTGCGCAGGCTTCCTGTGGTACAACGCGTTCCCCGCCCGGGTCTTCATGGGGGATTCAGGATCCCTGCCATTGGGAGGTCTGCTTGGCTGGATGGCGCTTGTCAGCAAGCAAGAACTGGTCCTGCCCTTGATCGCCCTGGTGCCCTTCGCTGCGCTTGGGTCATCGGCACTCCAGCGAATCTATTTCCGAATGAGTGGCGGCAAGCGAATCTTCACCATCGCGCCGTTGCACCATGCTTACACCTTGAAGGGAGGCCTCTTCCGGGCGGCGCCCTCTAAGAAAATTCACGAGGTCACCGTGGTGGTGCGCCTTTGGCTTGTGGCGGCCCTCGCGGCTCTCACCAGTTTGGCCCTTTTGAAGGTGCGTTGATTCTATGGCGCGCTTCCGAAAGAGAGCTGGCCAGCAGGGTGCTGCCCTTGAGGCTCCCACCGAAACCCAGCTGAGCATTTTTGCCCGCATTGGTACCGCAGCGGCCCCGCGCCCCGCGGCCAGCCCCCGGGAACCAGCCCGGGCGATTTTCGGCTTAACCATCGGCATGATGGCCCTTGGGTTGGTCATGCAGGTCAGCCATGCAGCGACGACCATGCCCCTAGATGCCTTTCGCGAGGAAGTCGTGAACCTGGTGGTCATGCGCGGCCTGGCGGTTTTGGTCTTGCTCGGGGCTTGGTGGGTCGGACTGGCGCGCTTGCGGCCGATTGTTCCCGCCCTCGCTGCGATCGGCTTGGTGCTGCTCTTGCTGGTCTTTGTGCCCGGAATTGCGGAGGCGGTCAATGGTAGTCGGCGCTGGATTCAGATTCCCGGGCTGCCCTTCACGATTCAACCCTCCGAGATCGCTCGGGTACTGGCAATTCTGTGGCTGGCCAGGCGCTGCGTGGACCTGGGGGACAGGGTCAGCGGCCTGCGAGGTTATGTGCCCACGGTCTTGGCGGGCATGGTGGTGGCGCTCCTGATCATTATTGAGCCCGATGTGGGCAGCACCCTTCTGTTCGGTGTGGCTTGGATGGCGACCATGTGGGTCGGCGGCTTCGAGGGGCGTCACCTAGCCGTGTCCGCCGTGGGCGGGGTGAGCCTGGTCGTGCTCGGAGCGGCGAGCGTTCTGGGCTATGTGCGGGACCGCTTGTCGGTCTGGCTAGGTGAGGCCTCCAACGATCAAGTGGCCCGGGCGGCCGAGGCCATGGCCAGCGGCGGCTTCTTTGGCCAGGGTTTTGGCCAGGGCGGATTCCGTAACGCCGGTCTGCAGTACATGCAGACCGATTACGTCTGTTCCTTAGTGGGCGAGGAGCTGGGGCTCTTTGGTGTGTTGGTTTTGGTTGGTTTGTGGGCGGCCTTTGTTTGGAATGGCCTGCGCCTCGTGCGCACGGTGAAGGATCGCTTTGCTGCCCTCGCGGCCTTTGGTCTGACCGTGGGTGTGGCCACCCAGGCCATGATCCACTTGGCAGTCGTCACTCAACTCTCGCCCCCCAAGGGTATGGCCCTGCCCCTGATCAGTGATGGGGGGTCGGCCCTCATGTCCACATGTCTTGCGATTGGTTTGATTTTGGGGGCCTCAAGAGGGGAAAGCCATCCGATCTGATAGTCACCCAGGCGTGTGCGCTTGCGCCCCCAATCCATAGGCCGTTTTTTCACTCAATTTCGTCTCAGCTCTAGTCTCACTCTTACCACCGTCCCATGCAGAAAATTGAACGTTACGGAGTCCTCGCCTTGCTCCTCCTTGTGATTACTCTCGTCGCTGTTGGCGCCTGGGGTGAGCGTCCCGGTGAAGAGACTCCGGTTGCCAATCAGCCGTCCAGGGCCCAGATCGAGCAATTCATAGGGCAGACTGCGCAGGATCCCCCACAAGTGGTGGCTCCCCAGGTGGCAGCCAATCGATTCCCCGCGGACCCAAAACTAAGCTTGATGCTCAATACTGGGACGCAGGCTTCGGCGGAGAGTCGTCAAACCCAGGATGCGAGCAGTGCTCGTGTGCAACGGGCCCTGGATGCCATGCAGCGAGCGGAGCCTCAGCCTCAGCCTCAAGCTCAGATCCAAGAGTATCGTCGCGTAGAACCGAGCGGGGCGCCCATCGGCCGAAGCAATCAATTCAGCACCAACCCGAAACTTCCCGAGCGTGTGCACATCGTCCGCTCCGGCGAGGTCTTTAGCACCATCGTCGAGAACCAGTGCGGCGGCCGGCGTTTCAACGGGCAAGTTTTGGCCCTCAACCCGGGCCTCAACCCCGATCGGATTCGTGTGGGTCAACGCATCCTGTTGCCCGTCCGCAATGTGTCTCTCAAGACTGAAGACCACATGGCGAAGACCTCCAGCCCACCCGTGGCCCCGTTGGAAGGGACTTCTATGCCCACAAGCCAGCCCTCGGGGCGCTTACGTAGCTTGAGTGTTTATCGCGTGCAGTCCGGCGATATGCTCAGTCGCATCATCAGCGCCAACTGCCCCCCGGGTGTCAAGCTCGACGATGTGGTGGCATTGAACCACGGAATGGACCCGAATCGAATTTTTGTCGGCCAAGAGTTACGCCTGCCCCGCAGCACAAACCGGTCCGCCGCGCCTCCCAGTTCCAAGCGCGCTCCCAAAGAAACACCCAGCGGCCCGACCCACCGGGTGCGTTCAGGTGACGTTCTCAGCCGCATTGCCTCGGGCTGGGGCTGTTCTGTAGCCAGCATCGTCACTGTGAATCCGGGCCTCAGTCCCAACCGCATTCAGGTGGGCCAGCTTCTGCAATTGCCCCCGCGCAGTCTTGGCGCTCAGCTGAAAGACGCTCCCCGTTTGGCCAAGGCCTCGGGTCTAGGCGGTCGCAGTTGGAGTGGAGTCAAGTAGGTCAACCGATGAGTGTTTCCCTGCGCTATGGAATTCTGGTGGGCTGCTGCCTGCTGATGGGGCTCTTGATGCCCACCACCTGGCAGTTGCTGGGTCCCTTGCTCAGGCCTGAGGCAGGACTGAACAATTCCATGGTTCATGCATCTTCACGCTCCAGCGTTTCTCCCTTCGCGCCCGTGACGATTGAGCCCCAAGTCAAGATCCAAGTCGAAACCACGAACCCAGGCGCTCTCCAACCGGTTCAATCAGATCTGACCGATGACTCAGCCCGGATCCTCTCCGATGGCTTGAGAGTCACCCCGGCCTCCGGGCCCAGCCGGTGAGTTCCCCTGGGCTACGCCTTGCCCTGGCCGGCGGGGGAACCGGGGGCCACCTGGTCCCGGGTCTGGCTCTGCTCGACCACTTGGTCGCAGGCAAGGGACCCGCTCCATTGGATTTGCTTTGGTTTCAAAGTGGCCGCGCTGTGGAAGAGCGCGTTCTTGAGGGGCTCGAAGATCGCATGGCACCGACACCGGTGGCGCGAGTGCGCCTGGCCCTTGAGCCGCCCGGTGGGGGAGCTCCCTCTACCCTTCGGACGTTGATGCACCTTATGCCTGCGGTCCTTCGTGCGCGCCGTGCCCTGCGAGCCCACCAAAGCGACGTGCTCCTGGGTCTCGGTGGCTTCACCTCAGCCCCGGCAGCCTTGGCTGCCAAGAGTCTTGGTATTCCTTTTGCCTTGCTTGAGATCAATGCCACCAGTGGCCGCGCCACCCGGCTGCTCTCGCCCCTGGCAAAAAAGGTATTTCACGCCACCCAGGCCACTTGCCCGCAATCGAAGTCCTCGCGCCATTTGGTCACCGGAGCCCCCGTGTCTCCGTCTTTTCGACGCCGCACCGAAGAGGACCTTTCCGCACGCCGGGCCCTTGGGTTCGATCCCGCCCAGCCCCTGCTCGTGGTGCTCGGGGGCAGTCAGGGGGCGGGAGGTCTGAACCAATTCCTGGCCAAGTATGACCATGAGTTCGCCGCCGCGGGGATCAGCGTCTTTCATGCGGTGGGCCCCGGCCGTCAGTCGGAAGCCCCCGCTGGCCGTACGGGTTTGGTGGTCACCGAATTCGCCCGTGAGGTCCCTACGCTCTTGGCTGCTGCAACCCTCGTGCTCTGCCGAGGAGGCGCGTCGACCCTGGCCGAGGTTATGGCCGTCGGCACTCCAGCAATGGTCGTTCCCTATCCCCATCACACGGATCGCCATCAGGAGCGCAATGCAGCCTTGCTCGGAGATGGCTGCCGCATCGTGCAGGAGGAAGACTTGGATCGCTCCCTGTTCGAGGAACTCTGCTTGCTCATGGGAGACCAGGGAAAACTACGGCTTGAAAACATGTCGGGAGCCCTGCGTACTGCGGGCGGTCCGCCGGCTGCTGAGCAAATTCTCGCGGCGATCCTAAGCTCGCTGGAGTGAACAGGCGCCGGTTTGCAGCGCTGTCGGACCCTTGCGGGGTATCCCCTGCAGATCATCCAGAGGGTCGTCATGGAATCGTCACCGGTTTCAGAGGCGTGCTGCGGGCCTTAGCCCTCCTCTTCACCCACATCAAAAGACTCGGGCAGAGGGCCCCGGCTCTCGTGCTCCCTGAGGATTTCCACGGCCTCTTCCAGCCGGTTTTTGGGCACCAGAATCTGGCCCAGGCCGCCGCTCATGCGGCTGGCCTGTGCGAACTCGTCCATCAGCTCTTCCCCCGCTACCTTGGCCGGAATTCCGACGCTTGTCAGTAGCCCCTTGAGGATCAGGGCGGCGGTGTGCGAGTTACCGGTCCAGGCAACCGTAAGGGGGGAGCTCATGGGCTTATTTTAGCACATGAAGCCTGTTTTTCTCGATCGAAAATAACCCCAGACTGGAGTGGCGAGGTCCGATTTGGTGGGATAGGGCAGTGCGAGAGACCAAGTCAAAAAACATTTCATTCACAGGGGCGAACCCCACCAGTTCCGCCTCTCCCCGCCTCGTTCCGGGTATTGCCGAAAGGGTCCACTTGCTGGGCGCCGGGGGGGCTGGAATGAGCGCCATTTGGCAGCTACTACGGGCTCGCGGCCATGACGTATCGGGCCACGATCCCATGCCCTCTGCCTTTGTGACGGCCCTTGAATCCAGTGGGCTTAAGGTGCTCTCGGGTGATTCGACGCCAAATCATTTTCCAAGTGATGCCCAAACTCTGATTCGCAGCGCGGCCGTGCCAGACACGGACCCTCAGATGCTGGCAGCCGAGGCGGCGGGCATTCCCGTGATGAGCTACAAGCACGCCCTGGGTGCATTGACGGCCAACAATGCCCTAGCCGTGGCTGGAACCCATGGCAAAACCAGCACCACATGGATGCTTTTTGAAGCCCTTGGTGGCTTGGACCGAGCACGCTCCGAGGTAGGTTTGCCCATGCAGGGTGCAGGCGCCTTGGTGGGCGGTTTGCACCAAGGGTTGAATTGCAATGTGGTTGTTCCCAAAGAGGGCGCGCCCATTGCGGTGGAAGCCTGCGAGTACGACCGGACCTTCTTGGAGCTCAGCCCGCGGGGCGGAATCGTGACCAACTTGGAACCGGACCACTTGGATTATTATGGGTCCATGCAAGCGCTCGAAGATGCCTTTGCGCGCTTTGCGGACCGCATCCATCCCGAGGGCTTGTTGGTGCTCTCCTCCGGCGCCCCGGAGTTCCTGCGTGATGCTGCCCCTTGCGAGGTATGGTCACGGGGACGGGAGTACGACGTGGAATTGCATGGGGAGGACCGTGGGCATTTCCTGATCCGCGTGGTGGGCCCGGGGTGGGCTTCGGGCGTGGTGCGCTTGCAGGTGCCGGGAGAATTCAATGTGGACAACGCAGGGGCTGCCGTGGCTCTAGCGGTGGGACTGAATGCCCGTGGTGACAGTCCCCTCGATCCTCAGATGGTTGCGGAACATGCCGCCCGTGGCGTTGCCCGCTACCAAGGAACCAAGCGCCGCTTCGAGCACTGGGGCGAAGTGAAGGGCGTGAAGGTGGTGCATGACTATGCCCATCATCCGACGGAAGTGCGCGTGACCCTCGAAGCAGCCCGCCGGGTTTTCCCGGGCCTGCCCCTGCATGTGTTTTTTCAACCTCACCAAGCGAGTCGCACCCAGCGATTCCTTGCTGATTTCATCGAATCCCTGCGGGGGGCCGACCGCGTGGTGGTGGCAGATGTATATGGTGCACGACACAGCATCGATGGACGGGCGGCGGGTGCCGAGGATCTGGTTGCGGGTCTGCGCCGTGCTGGACTCGATGCGGAGGCGGGTGGGGGACTCAAGACTTCTCTTGGGGATACCGTGCAAGGCCTTTTAGACATTCAAGGCCCCGTAGCCCTTCTGGTTCTCGGGGCGGGCGACATTGACAGCACCCATGACGACCTCACAAACCAACTGGCCCTGCGCCGCGACTCCTGAAGCCGATCTTTCACCGCACACTTTCATGCGGGTGGGAGGGCGCGTGGAGTGGTTTTTGGAACCCACCACACCTGAAGAGTTGCGTTCTGCGGTGGTCTCCTGCCGCGAGCGGGAACTGACCCTGCGGATTCTTGGCGGGGGTGCAAACCTGATCATTGCTGACGGTCTTTTGCCAGGGGTGGTGATTGGTACCGGCCGCATGAACCGTCTCTTTCGCATCGACGCGGCTGTCGATGGGGACACCAACCCCGAGGGCGAGCAAGATCCCGGGGCTTGGAGCGCCGAGCCCTCGGGCCGTGTGGCTCCAGCGGACCCGTCCATTGATCCGCGATTGGTGGGTTGGGCGGGCACCACCCTGCCCTCCCTGGTCCGTTCTGCCAGGGCCCTGGGTTATGGGGGTATCGAAGGAGTCGTGGGCATCCCCGGACACTTGGGTGGGGGGATTGCCATGAACGCAGGGGGCCGTTGGGGAGAGCTTTGGGACCACGTGGAATTGGTGCGCGTGATTGACGAGCAGGGCGAGTTTCTGGATCTAACCCCCGAGCAGGTCCAACCCGGTTACCGCAACAGCAACCTGGGCGAAAAAATCATTGCCGCCGCCATTATGCGCTTTGAGCCGACCCCGAAACCTTTGATCGAACAGCGCATGCGCGAGACCCTGCGCCAAAAAAACGCCGTGCAACCCGTGTCCGAACGAAGTGCCGGCTGCGTCTTCAAGAACCCCGACCGTGAACTGTCCGGCGGTCGCGGCGCAGGCCAATTGGTCGATGACTGCGGCCTCAAGGGCCGTTCCATGGGTGATGCAATGGTCAGTCCCCTGCACGGGAACTTTATCGTCAACCGCGGGTCAGCCCTGGCCACGGATGTGCTGGCGTTGATTGATCAAGTGCGTGAGGAAGTGGCCCAGCAGACCGGGATTCAGCTGGAACTCGAAGTCAAACGTTGGTTGGGCTGAGCGTGGGGGCAGGGCTCAGGTCATTCCCTGGAAGGCTTGCCCCTTGTGGGTGCATCGGTGCTGGTTGGTCCTGCGGTACCGCGGGCCTGGCCTGGATTGCCCAGCCGGGCAGCAACAAAGAAGTAGGGATCCCTCTAGGCAAGCGCTAAGCTTCATGTCCCAGTCGGCACAGGAGTGCGACTGGGCACGAGGGCTGGTTCAAGTAGAGCCAGCCTCGTAGGACCCCACTCCTTATCACGCCCTCATGGAAGAGAACGCGTCGACTCCGCAAGTTGCGGAGCCCTATCCCCTGTCCACCCTGCGCCATTCGGTGGCGCACCTTATGGCCTCCGCCGTGCAAAAGTTGCACCCCGGCGTCCAGTTCGGTTTCGGTCCCTGTATCGATCACGGGTTCTACTACGACTTTGATCTAGAGGAGCCTCTGACTGACAAGGACTTGAAAAAAATCGAGAAGGAGATGCGGCGCATTGCCAATCGCTCTCCTGCTATCACCCGCAGCACGGTTTCTCGCGATGAGGCCCGGCGTATGTTGGAAGGCTGGGATCAAAGCTACAAGCTCGAAGCCTTGGATCTGATTCCCGAAGACGAAGAGATCTCGTTCTACACCCACGGTCCCGACGGGGAACAGTGGGGGGATTTGTGCGAGGGACCGCACATGGATTCGTTCGTACAGCCTTTTAAGTTCAAGCTCTTGAACCTGGCCGGTGCCTATTGGCGCGGGGACGAAAAGCGTCCCATGATGCAGCGCATCTATGGCACTGCCTTTTGGTCTGAGGAGGCGCTCGAACAACACCTCGAATGGCTTGAGGAAGTGCGCAAGCGCGATCACCGGCGCCTGGGCACGGAGATGGACCTTTTCAGCACCCACCCCGAAGCCGGTACTGGATTCGTTTTCTGGCACCCGGCGCTTGGAACGGTTCGCCAATCCATCGAGCAGATGTGGTGGGACTGGCACCTGGCAGACGGCTACCGCCCGGTCTACACACCGCATGTTTCCCGCGAGGAACTCTTCGCTGTCTCGGGGCACCTGGAGAACTATGGGGACATGATGTACGCACCCATGGCCTTGGACGAGATGCCCTATCGGGTCAAGCCCATGAACTGCCCTGGTCATGTTTTGATCTACAAGAACCGCGGCCGTTCCTACCGCGAGCTACCGCTCCGTTGGGCGGAACTCGGCACGGTTTACCGCTACGAGCGTTCCGGTGTGGTCCATGGCATGCTGCGAGTGCGCGGCTTTACCCAGGATGATGCGCACATCTTTTGCACCCCCGAGCAATTGGCGGAAGAGATCGCCGGCGTGTGTCTCCTGGTCGATCGCTTCATGAAGACTTTTGGCTTTGAGTGCACCGCCTACCTGGCCACGCGCCCCGCCGAAAAGACCATTGGCGATGATGCCATCTGGGAGAAGGCCACAAAGGCCCTGCAGGATGCTGCTGACTCCATCGGTCTCAAGCTTGAACCCGACGAGGGGGGCGGCGCTTTCTACGGCCCCAAGATCGACTACAAGATCAAGGACGCCCTCGGTCGCGAATGGCAGAACTCCACGATCCAGTGTGACTTCAACCTTCCCGAGCGCTTTGACCTGCAATACACAGCCAAGGACGGATCCCAGCAGCGCCCAATCATGGTGCACCGAGCGATCCTCGGCAGCCTTGAGCGCTTTGTCGGTGTCCTGATCGAGCACTTTGGCGGGCGTTTCCCCGTCTGGTGTGCGCCGACCCAGGTCGCCGTGATTCCTATCCGCGAAGAACATGCGGACTACGGTCAACAACTGGTTGAGAAACTGGAAGCCAAGCAACTGCGCGTGGCCGCCATGCTGGAAAAAGGCCACATGAACAAGAAGATCAAGGTCGCCCAAAAGGAGCAGATCCCCTTCATGTTGATCGTGGGCGAGCGCGAAATGCTCGATGGCACCGTGGCCCTTCGGCGTCGCGGGACACGCGAGCAGGTCACTGTGCCCTTTGATGAGTTCTTGGAGTTGGTGACCGGCCTGGTGGAGAGTCGCAGCTTGGAGTTGGAGTAGGTCCGCATGACCGATGAGTCCCTGCTGACCCTTCCGGTGGCGGGATTCATCGGCCGTCTGTCCTTTGCAACCCGTCCCACTGGTTGGAGTCCGGGAACGCTAGACTGCCACCCATGAGTTTCCTCCAGCCCACGGAACACCAGCGCTTCTCCACCGAGAAGATGCAAAAGGTCAATCTGTTCGAGTCGCCACAGATGTTCTGCGACACCTATTGCTTGGAGCCCGGCCAAGCGCAGAAGGTTCACTCCCACGCGGAGGCCACCAAGATCTACTACGTGCTCCAGGGCGAGGCGGCGATCACCATCGGCGAGAGCACCAAACTCCTGGGCCCTGGGGCCTTGGCCTGGGCCCTAGCCGGCGAGCCCCACGGCGTGCGCAACGACTCGGACGCTCGCTGCGTATTGCTCGTGGCCATGGCGCCCAATCCAAATTGAGGCGCGGGACTTCGCAGGAGAGGGGAGGCCTTTCTGGCCGGAAGAGGGGACCGACAAGAGCATGAGCACATCAGGCTTTCCACCCACAGGATTTAGTGGGGGCGTCCAGCGGCGCAGGGATTTCCATCGGGATGGCTTCGTTTCCTTGCCGTCTTTCGTGGCCGGGGGTGCGCTGGCGGAACTCCAGGCCAACGTAGGGCGGTTCCTGAGGGAGTTGGTTCCACGGCTGCCTTCCGAGCATGTGTTTTGCGAAGAGCGCGAGGATCTCAGCACCCTGAAGCAGATCCAGCAGCTTGGTAAGCACGATGCTTGGTTCGCGCGGTTTGCGGCGACGGGCCGCCTGCGGGAAGTTGCTGAAGAGCTGCTCGGTGGCCCAGTCGTGCCACGCAACGTGCAGTATTTCAATAAGCCGCCGGGAATAGGCAAGGCGACGCCAGCCCATCAGGACGGCCACTACTTCATGCTCACCCCATGTGATGCGGTGACCATGTGGCTGGCTCTGGACGATGCGGATGAACAAAACGGCTGCGTTCGCTATACGCGGGGCTCACACCTGCGAGGCCTGCGCGAGCACGCACGCACCGAGACCCTGGGCTTCAGCCGCGGGATCACCGATTACCCAACAGCGCAAGACACAGCCCACGAGGTCGCCTG
>CALEMP010000204.1 GCA_937910685.1 uncultured bacterium | reverse complement strand
GTCACCGAAGACACTGAACCCACAGGGGTCACCGAAGACACTGAACCCACAGGGGTCACCGAAGACACTGAACCCACAGGGGGCACCGAGGACACTGAACCCGCAGGGGGCACCTGTTCCATGGCCCGTTCGGCCAGGGCGGTGATGGTCAAGGACGGATTGACTCCGGGGTTGGCCGAAATCGCAGACCCATCCACAACCATAATTTCCGGGTGGCCAAACAACCGGTGTGAGCTATCAATCACCCCGTCTTGGGCAGTGGCCCCCATGGCGCAGCCCCCCAGAATGTGGGCCGTGGTGGGCTTCCCAAGAAGCGACTGGGTAAAGAGGGTTCCCACCTCTCCATCGAGTTTCTCCCCCATGCGCCGGCCTAGATCATCGGCCTCGGGCATGTCCGCCGTAGGGCCCGGACCATCATTGGACATGGAGCGAAGTCCACCAAGGCGGCCGAGCTTCAAAGTCAGAGTTTCCGCATGACTCTTCATATACAGCAGGATCACGGTGCTACGCGCCCAGTCAGCCACCGTATAAATCCGGAACCAACGCACGGGGCTGCGTAGCAATCGGCGCAACATGTCTGCTCCCCGGGTGAGCATGTTCTTCCCCAGCCCCATGGGCCCAAGCATCAAACGAAAGAACCCTGAACCCGAGGGATAACGCACGGTTTCCAGATGGGTGCCCCCATCCAAGTGCAGAATCGAACCGATAGCAACGCCCTTCGAGTGATCCACACTCGTGTCCAGCGTCTGCACGCCCGTCAGGCTTTCGCAGTTTGTGCGCACGCTGTGGCCCAAGTGTTGCGAGAGTCGCGGCAAGCCACCCTTGTTTTTCCCCATGGAGAGCAAAAGGGGCAGGGTGCCCAGGACTCCTCCCGCAAGGACCACTCGATCTGCCTGGATTTTCCGGCGCCGGGGCAGACCAAAGGGCCGCCTCGTACGGGCTTCCACGGTGATTCCACCCCCTTCCTGGGGTTGATGCACAGCGGTCACTCGGGTGTCTGCATCCACCCGTACGCCGAGCTTTTCCGCCATGTACAGGTAGTTGAAGGTCAGGGAGTTTTTGGCCCCGTGGCGGCAGCCAACCATACAGGCTCCGCAACGGATGCAACCCGTGCGCTCCGGTCCTTCCCCATCAAAGTAGGGGTCAGGCACCGTGACTCCCTCTTCCCCAAACCAAACCGACACGCGGGCCGGGTGATGCTGGTCTTCCAGGTCTAGATCTTTGGCCACAGCCCCAAGGGCCTCGTCCGCGGGGGTGGAAAAGGGCACGCTGGTGGCCCCCAACATTTTGAGCGCGGTGGCATAGTGCGGGGCAAGCTCTCGTTTCCAATCCGCAAGGCTGCTCCAGGAGGCCGAATCAAAGAACGAGTCCCCGGGAGTGGGCAGGGTGTTGGCATAGACCAAGGAACCGCCACCCACGCCGACTCCCGAAAGAACCGTCATGTGGCGGAAAAAGGTCATGCGCAAGATTCCCCGGCAACCGAGCCAGGGCAGCCAAAGCCAACGACGCAGATTCCAATTGCTCTTGGCAAAGTCTTGATCCCTAAATCGCCGGCCCTGCTCCAGGACCAGTACGGAATACCCTTTTTGCGCCAAACGCAGGGCAGAAACCGAACCACCAAAACCCGAGCCCACCACGATCCAGTCGTAGTGCTCGTGCTCCTGTTCCATGTCGGAGCCCTTCATCCGCGCAACCCCGCGCTCAAGACCGATAGGAAAGACCCCAGGCCAGGCTGCTCTTCGTAGCGAGTCAGGGCCCGCGCTGCCTTCAGGGCATTCTTGTGGCTGGCAAACCAAAGGGGCTTGAAGGGCGGCATAAACGGCCCTTCCAAGACGCTCTTTTCGACGCCCTCCAAAAGCAACGTGTTGTGCACAAAGCCCACGCCGCTTTGGATGTCGCGGGGCGTGTGCCCCGGATGGGCGCCCCAGGGAACCACTCCCATTCCATAGCTTAGGCCACTCCAGTGATTGACCGCAATCGAGCCATAGCGCAGGTCAGTCAAGGCCGCTTCATAGGAAAGTGAATACGCCTGTGCGCTGCGAGGGTCGATGATCAAGGTGCAAGAGAGGCTACCGAACAGACGCCCGTTGCAAAAGTCCACGGCCCGGGGCAAAAAGTCCTTGGGGCTGGCTCCCGGTAAGGCGGTTTCCGCCAGTACACCGCACCAGGCTTCCTGGGTGAAAGCGGCCGAGTCTGTGGCCTCTGGATCGAGTCCCGTGGCCAAAGCCCAGGGCAGGTTGTTTTCATTTCCTTGCCCAATGAGTTTGGCCTGGGGAAAGGCCGCGCAAAAGCTAGCGTGGCGTTCGACCGCACCGGGGTAATACGCCCGGCGGGTTGGGATTTGGGCTAAGACCTCGGCCAAGGCATCCAAGAACTCCTCCCGTTGGGGCCAATCAGAGGAAGTCACCAGAACCTTGGCCGCCACGCAGTTGAACGAAGCGTTGTTGGTCAACATGGTGGCCACGTTTTCCGCTTGGAAGCGCAATTCTTTGGGGCTCCAAACCCCTGGAGTCACGATCACCGGGGTCACACAACCAAGTTCCGCGCTGATCGGTTTTTGCAGGCGTGGGGTGTTCGCCGCACGATTGGATTCCTGCTGATCCCCGGAGCCCCAAACGATCGCGTCATAGGTGGCAGCCGAACCGGTGATGTGGACCTCGTCCACCGCCTCTTGGGACACGAGCTCCGCGCCCACCTGAGCACCCCCCACCACGATCTGCAATAGATCCAAGTCCATGGCCGCTTGAAAGGCGCGCTCTAAGTGGGGAACCAAAACCTCGTTTACCGGATGGGCCTTGAGCACACATGCGCGGTTACGGGAGAACAGAAGATGGATGAAGTCCTGGGGACCGATGCTGGTCACGTTACCCGCTGAAAGCAAAGCTGCCACCCCGGGTTCCCGGTCCAAGAGAGTTTTGGCATCAGGGCGCGTCTCCGCCACCTCAACCCCGGGCTCGAACCAAACCCCGGCCCGAAACCCCAGGAACAACACCCGGTCCTCCAAGCTGCGCGGCAAGACCGAGAGGGTCTTGCAGCCGTTTCGGTCCTGGGTCGGCAGGGGTGTCCCCTTTCCCGCTAACCCGAGCAAGGTTCGGCGCAGCAAGCGCAGATTCCGCAGGACACTCATGGGTCCGTTCAGCCATTCTTCCGCCGCCAAGTTGGAATCGGGATCAATGCCCTTGGACTCGCAAGAGGTCCGAACCCAAGCTTCCGCCTCTGCCCCAATGCCACGGCGCAGATCGTCAATCAGCACGATGCGCTGGACCAGGGACATACTCCCCAGCCTGCGCGCGCCCACTTGGGCTCGGCTCACAGCCTCCTGCACCGGACTCCGCACTGGGTTCTGAAGGGCCTCAACCATGGGGCTAGGATAGCGCCCAAGCCCCTCCCGCAACAGGAGCCGCCGCCCAGGAATCACTTCCAGGGCGGCGGCAAGGTTAACGAATGAACCCACTCAGCCCCGAGGGCCTGGATTCGATCATGACTGCCTGGAACTCAGGCTGCTTCACCGTCGCCCTTGAACTGGGCGGTTTCTGTGGAACCTTCCATGGCTGTGGTGGAGGACTTACCGCCGCTCACTGCCTGGGCCACTCGATCGAAGTACCCGGTTCCCACTTCCCGCTGGTGGCGCGTGGCAGTGTAGCCCGCCTCTTCGCTGGCGAACTCTGCCTGCTGCAATCGGGAGTAGGCTTTCATGCCCTCGTCCCGATAACCGTTGGCCAACTCGAACATCGAGTGGTTCAGGGCGTGGAAGCCCGCGAGGGTTACGAATTGGAATTTGTACCCCATGGCACCCAGCTCGTCCTGGAAACGGGCAATGGTGTCCGCGTCCAAGTGGGCTTCCCAGTTGAACGAAGGAGAGCAGTTGTAAGCCAGAAGCTTCCCGGGGAATTGGGCGTGAATCGCATCCGCAAACTGCTTGGCCTGGGCCAGGTCCGGGTGACTGGTTTCACACCAAATCACATCGGCGTAGGGCGCGTAGGACAATCCTCGAGAGATCGCCTGCTCGATGCCGGGCTTCGTGGCGAAGAAGCCTTCAGGGGTCCGATCACCGGTCAGGAACTCCGTGTCCCGGGGATCCACATCGCTGGTGATGAGGGCTGCTGCATCCGCGTCCGTACGGGCCACGAGAACCGTGGGCACGCCGCAAACGTCCGCCGCCAAGCGAGCCGCGTTCAGGGTGCGAATGAAAGTCTGGGTGGGCACCAAGACCTTGCCACCTAGGTGGCCGCACTTTTTCTCGGACGCCAATTGGTCTTCGAAGTGCACGCCAGCAGCGCCCGCTTCGATCATGCCCTTCATGAGCTCAAAAGCATTCAAGGGACCGCCAAAGCCAGCTTCGGCGTCGGCCACGATGGGCGCAAACCACTGCACCGAGTCGTCGCCTTCCGCGTGGGTCACTTGATCCGCACGCTGCAGGCACTGGTTGATGCGCTTGACCACTTGGGGCACGCTGTTTGCGGGGTAGAGACTTTGATCGGGGTACATCTGGCCAGCCACGTTGGCGTCTGCGGCCACTTGCCAACCGGACAGGTAGATCGCCTTGAGGCCCGCTTTCACCTGCTGCATGGCTTGGTTGCCGGTCAAGGCACCGAGGGCGTTGATGTGCTTGTCTTCGTGCAGCAAACCCCAGAGGCGCTCAGCGCCCAGTTCGGCCAGGGTATTGCGCACCGTGACGGAGCCGCGCAGGGCCTCCACATCAGCGGGGCTATAGTCCCGTTTGATACCGTCGAAACGGCTAGGGGCAAGATCGGATTGGTCGGACCAGTTGGGTTGATAGGGGTTAGTCATGGAATCAAGTGAGGTTCTTTTCGGATTTGTCACGGGTGGGCCTGAGAGGGGCTGCAGTTGGGGCCAAGCGAATCAGTTCGCAAGGTGTTCGTAGGCTTCAAGGGTTAAGAAGGCGGGCATTTCCTTTGCTAGGATTTGACCCTCAAAGAGTTCCCCCGCTAGGCCGAAGCGCCCGCGGGTGTAAGCGATGTCGCCCAAGTCCGCACGCAGATCTGCGAGGGTCTGGGCTAACTCGGTGCGCAAAAGATCGGAGTCAACGGTGAGTCCTTCCACGGTCTGGGCCTCGTGACGGCGCCACTGCCAAAGCTGTGAGCGCGAGATCTCGGCTGTAGCCGCGTCTTCCATCAGGTGATCGATGGGCACGCAACCGTTTCCACAAAGCCATGCGGCCATGTAGCGCAAACCCACGGACAGGTTTGAACGGACCCCGGCCATGCTGATCGTGCCCACGGGGACGCTGAGCAGGTCCTCACGCACGATGCCCGAGGGATCCCGGGGGAGATTGATTTGATTGGGGCTGGGCATGCCCGCGTCGAATTCCTGAAAGGCCAGGGGCATCAAGCCCGGGTGTGCCACCCAGGTACCGTCATGGCCGTTCTCCACCTCACGACGCTTGTCGGCGGTAACCTTGGCCATGGCCAAGGCGTTGGCCTCGTCATCTCCGCGGATCGGAATCTGGGCCGCCATGCCGCCCATGGCATGGGCACCCCGGCGGTGGCAGGTTTCCACCAGCAACTGAGAGTAGCCCCTCAAGAAACGTCGGTCCATACCCACGCTGCCTCGATCGGGCATCACGCAATCCGCGTGATTACGGGTGGTCTTGATGAAGCTGAAAATGTAATCCCAACGGCCGCAGTTCAAACCCACGATGTGGTTGCGCAGTTCGAAGAGGATCTCGTCCATCTCAAAAGCCGCAGGCAAAGTCTCGATAAGCACCGTGACTTTGATCGTTCCCTTGGGGAGTTCGAGGGCCTCTTGGGCCTGCACAAACACGTCTTCCCAAAGACGCGCTTCAAGGTGACTCTCGATCTTGGGCAAGTAAAAGTATGGGCCGCTGCCTTGACGCCTCAGCTCGTGGGCGTTGTGCCACAGATAGAGGGCAAAGTCAAAGATCGAGGCGGACACGGGCTGGCCGTCCACATGGAGGTGATTCTCGACCAGGTGCCAGCCGCGGGGTCGCACCATCAGGGTGGCGACCTCTTCGTTCAAGGCATAGGCCTTCCCTGTGTCAGGGTGTACAAAGTCGATCTCGCGGCGCACCGCGTCCATCAAGTTCTGCTGACCCTCAATCAAGTTATCCCAGGTGGGCGAGCAAGAGTCCTCGAAATCCGCCATGAACACCCGAGCACCGGAGTTCAGGGCATTGATCACCATCTTTCGATCAACGGGCCCTGTGATCTCCACCCTGCGGTCGGTGAGATCCTTGGGCGTGGAAGCAATGCGCCAGTCCCCGTCGCGCACGGACTGGGTCTCTGCCAAAAAGTCAGGCAAGTCTCCCGCATCAAAGCGAGCTTGGCGCTGTTCCCGCGCGGCCAAGAGCTCACGCCGACGGCTGCGGTGGGCGCGCTCCAAATCCGCCACAAATCCCAGGGCGCCCGGACTTAGAATCACCCCATGGGAGTCCCCGTGAAGAGTTACTCCAGCAGGAATGGGACCATTGCCAGAGGGCTGGCGGGCGTCGGAAGTCATGGCAGCGGGGAGGAAGGTGGGAATGAGAGGGAGGGAACCCCCGATCTATCGTCCTACCCGGGAAGCAGACTTCAGGCTTTGGACCTCGGAATCGACTTTTCCGTCTGGCCCCCCCATCCAGGCACGGAGAAACCCCTTGGGCGGCGAAAATCCGTACCAAAGGGGCCTCTTAAAACGCAAAGGAGTGCGGGCCTCACAGACTGGGCCAGGTCCCGCCGGGACCCTAGTGACCGCTGGTCAAACGGTTGGAGCCACGATTCAAGCCCCTACCAGAGGCACGCAGGTTATGCAGCACTTCCACCGCGCCTTCCGCCAGGGGACGATCGGCCGGATCCGCCTTGCGCAGGGCAAGGCCCGACGGGACGCCCAAGGGCGATTCCTCTAGGGGCGCCAAAACCATCGTTCCCACGGACAATCCGGGGGTTCCCGAGACGAGGGCTTGCTCTTCAGCCAGGCCCGGGTCAGAGGATTGGAAGAACACGCTGAACACCAATAGGGCCGCAGCGGCAGCCAGGGTTCCCACCAAGGCAAATCGCGGGGCACCCATCACACGCCCCATTCCACTGAGAGCCGCCGCCGGCTCTAGCAATCCCTCCCGTTGCATTTGGGCACGCACCCCGTTCCATAGGGAGGGAACCTGGGCCTCACGGACCTCTTGCGCCTCACGGTCAAGATGACCACGCATGGTGATCCACGGTTCCATAGAAATGGCACAGGCAGGGCAGCGGTCGATGTGCTGCTCGATGGCGGCACCCTCTTCGGGGTCCAAGTCCCCCCCCACATAAAGTGGGAAAGCGGAGCGGATCTCAGTGCAGGGGCTGTCGAGGGGGTTCATCATAAATATAGGTCTTCTTTAGGCAGAGCTTCCTACGGGCGAGCCGAGGGGTCGTTGGCAGCATTTGAGTCGGATCCAGAAGCACATATGCGCTCGCGGCGTTGCCATTCTTCCAAGAACAACTTGCGCGCCCGGTGCAAACGCCAGCGCACGGTCACGTGGGTTGCGCCCACGATCTCGGCGATTTCAGGACAGCCCAAGCCTTCGATTTCGCGCAGGGCCATCACGGATTGAAAGTGCGGTGCGAGGGTTTGCAGCACCGCGTGAACTTCCAGTTTGGTTTCTTCGGCCGACATCTGATCGGACGGATCCGCCACCCGCTCATCCGGCAAGTCGATGGAGGGCTCGTCTTCGCCGCTGCCCACCAGGGACGAGGTGGGCCGTCGCTTACGCAGGTGGTCGATGGCCAAGTTGGTCACGATGCGATAAAGCCAAGTAGAGAATGCGTATTGGAAATCGAAGCGCTCTAGGTGACGAAAAACCCGGAAGAAGGCCTCTTGGCACAGGTCCCTGGCATCTTCCTCCGAGGGCACCATCTTGCGTGCTACCCGTTGGGCGCGGGCTTCGTGACGCTGCACCAGCCCACGAAAAGCTTGTTCCTCCCCCGCCTGGGCCTGGCGAACCAGCTCATGGTCCCGGGCCCGATCATCCGCTCGCTGAGCGGATGACTCAGGGGGCTCAGGCGACTGGAGCCGTGACTGGGGCTGGGTTTCTGGCTTCTGCATGGGTCGCTCCGACTGTTCCGGCGGGGTACGAGTGTAACCCCCGGACAACGGGTATTCATCGGCAGCAGACTTTCTGGCCGTCCAGCCTTTCCCAGGACCTTTTCTCCATTGCCTCACCCTGGATGCCCCGGAGGTAGCCCCCAGGTTGGGACGCAGGTTGGTTCGGATCGGTCGGGCCATAGGTCACCCTACGAAGGCCCCGCAAGGCCGTTAGATTCTAATTGCAAGATCCTCAATGATCCGCATCAACCTGGGCCACACCTGCCCCCAAGGCTTCTCAGAAGCTCTCGCTGGGGGTCAAAATCGGAAAGCGGTTTTCCAAGGACCCGATCCGGCGGAATTTCTCGCGCCGGGCGGCGAGCAGCTCGTCTGCCGGAATCTGGCCCAATTCGTCCAGGTGGTCCGTGATCGCCCGGGCCATGTTCTTCATGGTTTGCTCCCGGTCCCGGTGTGCGCCACCGGCGGGCTCGGGAACGATGCCGTCCACGATGCCCAGCTCGATCAAGGTGGGCGCGGTCAATTGCAGAGCTTCAGCGGCCTCGGGGGTGCGGGCGCCATCCTTCCACAGAATCGCGGCACAGCCCTCGGGACTGATCACCGAATAGTAGGAGTATTGCATCATCAGCACCCGATCGCCAATGCCGATGCCCAGGGCTCCACCGGACCCTCCCTCGCCGATCACGATGGTCAGGATGGGTGTTTTGATGCGGAACATTTCCAAGATGTTCTCGGCGATTGCAGTGGCCTGGCCGCGTTCCTCGGCACCGATACCAGGATAGGCCCCGGGGGTGTTGATGAAGGTCACGATGGGCAGGCCCATTTTCTCAGCCAGGCGCATCTTACGTAGGGCCTTGCGATAGCCCTCAGGGTGGGCGCAGCCGAAATTGGTCTCAAGCCGCTCCTTGGTGGTACGCCCCTTGCGATGGGCCACAAGCAAGAACCTGCGGCCCTGGAGAGTCGCCAGCCCAGTCACGATGGCAGCGTCATCCCCATACATCTTGTCCCCGTGCAGCTCGACGAAGTCATCAAACAAATGGGCGATATAGTCGCTGGTCACGGGGCGCTCGGGCTGACGCGCCACATTGACCTGATTCCAGGCTGAAAGGTCCGCGTAGGTCACCTGAATCGCCAGGGCGATTTTTTTGCGCACGGCCACGAGCTCTTCCGAAATGTCAAGCTCTGTGGTCTCGGCCAACTCCTCCAGCTCGCGCAGTTGGGATTCAAACTCTTGGATCGGCCGCTCAAAGGCCATTCCGGGACTGGTGTCGGGTTTCTTGGGGCTGCTCAAGGGATATCTCCTGTGCCTATCCTCACCCAAGGGAGCGCCTGGAGCAAGAGGCCCTGCAGGAAGAAGGCCAGATTCCTGCTGGGCTGTCCCAGCTTCAGAGGTGATTGGAGCCCGGAAAATCGGTACACTCCCCTCAAAATCAAGCCCCTCCCAGAGCCCTTCCCCCCCTGCCCAGCGCTCCCCCCATGGCCCCTGTCACCATTTCTCCGGCCCCGCCCCAGGCGTGGCGCGTGGAAGTCTTCCGACGCCCAACAGTCGATGATCCCGAGGGCACCCACGCCCTTGCCGCCGCCCAAGCCCTAGGCCTCTCCAGCATCAGCGATCTGCGGCTGGGTCGAGGCTACCTGCTTCCTCCGGAATTCGACGAGACCCAGGTCCTGCGAACCGTGCGCGAATTGCTCGCGGACCCTGTGCTTGATGTGGCGCGAATCACCGCCCCAGGGGAAATGCCCGCCCGGGAAGGTGCCGCCTTTGTCTTGGTGGCACGCAAACCCGGAGTCACCGATCCCGTGAGCCAGACCCTGGAGCGCGCCCTGCACACCGCGGGCATTGCCCCCGTCACCGAAGAGGACCTTTTGGTCACGACTTTCCAGGCCTGGGAAATGCAAACCCGCCCGGCTGAAGAACACCTCAGCCAACTCTCCAAGCGCGTGCTGGCCAACGTGGTCATTGATGCGGTATCGATTGATGACGAGACCCTGTACTACGGACGACCCGCCGAGGCCGAAGGTCACGGGGTTGTGGATGTCCCGCTCTTGAAGCTCGATGAAGCGGCCCTGGTGCAGCTTTCCAACGATGGCCTGCTTTCCCTGGACGCGGCAGAAATGCTGACGATTCAAGAGCACTTTGCAGACCAAGGTCGCGAGCCCACATCTTGCGAACTCGAAACCCTGGCCCAGACCTGGAGCGAACACTGCCAGCACAAAACATTTCGCGGCCTGATCGAGATGGACGGAGAGGTGATCGACAACCTACTCAAGTCCACCATCGCCAAGGCCACTTACGAATTGGACAAGCCATGGTGCATCAGCGTCTTCCATGACAACGCGGGCATCGTCGAGTTTGATCATGTGGACGGGGAAACTTGGGACCTTTCCATGAAGGTCGAAACACACAATCACCCCAGCGCGATTGACCCCTACGGGGGCGCTGGCACGGGAATTGGTGGTGTTGTGCGCGACATCCTGGGGGTCGGCATGGGCGCCAAGCCAATCGCCAACTTGGACGCCTTCTTTGTGGGCCCGCCGGACCTTGCCCCCGACCAAGTCCCCCGGGGCTCCATGCATCCCTCGCGTATTTTGCGAGGGGTCGTGGCCGGTGTGCGCGACTACGGCAACCGCATGGGCATTCCCACGGTGGCCGGTGGTGTTTGGTTCCATGAGGGCTACACAGCAAACCCGTTGGTCTACGCGGGCACGGTGGGCTTGATGCCGCGCTGGGCCGCCACCAAAGAAGTGAGGCCCGGGGATGTGATCGTGACCGTCGGCGGCCGTACGGGCCGGGATGGAATCCACGGGGCGACCTTCTCCAGTGTGGAGTTGCATGAAGACTCCGAGACCCAAAGCGCCGGAGCGGTGCAAATTGGCGACCCAATCACCGAGAAAAAGGTGCTGGACGGATTGCTCGCTGCTCGGGATGCGCGACTCTTCCGCGGCCTGACGGACTGCGGCGCAGGAGGCCTATCCAGCGCCGTGGGCGAGATGGGTGCCGAGTGCGGAGCAGAAGTGGACCTAGATCTGGTGCCGCTCAAATACCCGGGCCTCTCCCCAGAGGAAATCTGGATCAGTGAAGCCCAGGAGCGCATGGTTTTGTCGGTTCCGCCGGAAGACCTAGAGGCCTGCATCAAGATCTTTGATGCAGAAGGAGCTACGGCCACGGCTATCGGTCACTTCACCGACACGGGCCGGCTGGTGCTGCGCTACGGAGGCGTGGTGCATGCGGACATCAACATGAATTTCCTGCACGAGGGAAACCCGCGCCAAACCCGCAAGGCCACCTGGTCCGCGCCGGATTTGCCCACCCCGGCGGTGCCGGTTTTGGACGATCCGGGAGCAACCCTATTGGAGTTGCTCAAACGGCCCACCCTGGCCAACAAAGAGTGGATCATTCGCCAGTTCGACCACGAGGTCCAAGGCCAGCGCGTGATCGGCCCCACCAGCGGAGTGCGCAATGACGGCCCCAGTGATGGGGTCGTCCTGCACCCGGTTCCTGGCTCAAAGAAAGGTGCCGCCATCGGTCTGGGGGCCAATGCCCGATATGGGCGACTCGATCCCCGGGCCATGGCCGAGACCTGCATCGACGAAGCCCTGCGCAACGTGGTGGCCGCCGGAGGCGATCCAACCCACACATCACTCCTGGATAATTTCTCCTGGGGTAACTGCAACAAGCCCGACCGCCTGGGTTCCTTGGTCCATGCGGCCAAGGGTTGTTACGCCTCAGCCATGGCTCTGGGCACACCCTTCATCAGCGGCAAGGACTCACTCAACAACGAGTACCGGGTGGGCGACGAGACCATCGCGATTCCGCCGACCCTCTTGATCTCGGCCCTTTCGATCGTGCCGGATGTGACCAAGGCCGTGACCATGGACCTCAAGAAAGCCGGCAACATTTTGATGCTGGTTGGCGAGACCAAGAACCAATTGGGCGGATCCGAGTTGCACGCCCTCTTGGGCATGGACGGGGGCGAAGTTCCCCGGCCGGACTTACGCACGTCCCCGGACCTGTTCGCGTGCTTGCACGCGGCCATGCAGGCCAGCTTGGTGCGCACCTGCCACGACCTTTCCGAGGGTGGCCTCGGGGTCGCCTTGGCCGAAAGCGCCATGGCCGGAGATCTGGGAGCAACCATCCAGCTGTCCTATGCAAAGGATTTGAACAGGACTTCCGCCCTCTTCAGCGAGAGCACCACGCGCTTTTTGGTGGAGGTTGCCCCCCACCAAGTGGCCCCGTTCCAAGAAGCCCTCGGTTCCCACCCGGTAACCCAACTGGGCGAAGTGCAGGCCGCATCACGGCTTCAGATCAGCGACATGAACGGAGACTCCCTGGTGGATCTTTCGATCGACTCGATTCGCGACGCGTTCAATGGCTCCTTCCAGGGCTAGTTCCCCTTCTTATTCCGACCCAGTCCACCCTAAACCAGTCATGCAAACCACCCAAGCACTCGTGTTGCGTACCAGCGGCACCAACTGCGAACTGGAAACCGCCCGGGCCCTAGAAAGGGGCGGTGCAAAAGTCGACGTGCTCTCCCATCGTCGCCTGCAGGACGACCTGCCACGCCTCACGAAGTACCGAGTCCTCGTCTTTGCCGGTGGATTCAGCCACGGGGACGACCTGGCTGCTGGCCGGGTCTGGGGCAGCGATCTGCGCGCCATACGCCGGGAGCTCGACGCCTTTGTCGCGGACGGAGGACTCATCTTGGGGGTCTGCAACGGCTTCCAGGTGCTGATGGAGTCGGGCCTTTTCCAACCGGACCGGGCACCGGAAGAACGCACCTTGGCCCTCTATTCCAATGCCTCCAACCACTACGAGTGCCGCTGGGTCCAACTGGCCGTGGAACGCAGCAAATGCTCCTGGTGGACGGAAGGCTGGAAGTTTCCCGTGCCCGTGGCCCATGCGGAAGGCCGTTTCACTTGCAAAGACGAGGCCACCCTCGAGGAATTACGAGCTGCCGGGCAGATCGTCCTGACCTACCAAGGCGCCAACGAGACCCTCAGCTACCCGGAGAACCCCAACGGCTCCATGGGCGACGTAGCCGGAATCTGCGACCCCAGTGGCCGGGTGGTGGGCCTGATGCCCCACCCAGAACGGAATCTCGACCTCTTCAACCGCCCGGACTGGACCCGATTCGAAGGCCGTCAGGAAGGCGAGGGCGTGCGCTTTTACGCGGACCTCGTGGCTGCGGCACAAGGTTAAGGCCCAATCGGGCACGGCACCGTTTCAGCCCTTTCCTCAATTCCCCTAGCGTCCCTCTGGAATCAGCCCTCTGGGATCGCTACTTTCGGGACCTAGAGGTACCTTTTATGAAACGCACAATCACCATAATGACTCTCGTGGCCCCTCTTTTGGGCGCCACCCTTTTGAACAGTTGCGCCCTGCTGGCGGTTTCCGGAGCCGCGGTGTTGATCACCGATGAGTTCATGGATAACGCCATCAGCACCGTGGTGCCCCTGGAGCCGGAGCTGGCTTGGACCGGAGTGCTGCACAGCCTCTCGAGTCAAACCACCGCCCTGATTCACCGGGACGACAACCACTGGGCCGCCACCACCATGATCGACGGGGGCGAAGTCACCGTCCACGTGGAGCAATTCGACCTGGGCCAGACCCGCATTTTGGTGGAAGCCAAAAAGTTCTTGGTTCACAACCCCGAACTCTCCGCGCTCACCTTGCAGCGCATCGAGCAGGACCTGATGGACCGCTGAGCGGTCAGAGCCCCACATGAAATCAGCACTCAATAGAAAGAGCTTCCTGCTTCCGGCAATAGCCTTGGCCTTCGTCGCATCCTGCGCAGCCCCTCTTGCTTTTGTCGGCATAGCCGGCGCAGCAGGCGTTTACGCCACCCACGAGTACCGCAGCAACTCCACCGCCATGTGGCTCGACTACCCGGCCCAGGACGTTTACAACGAAGCACTCCTGCTGCTCGAGGACATGGCTCCCATGCCAGTCAACTACGACCCCGAAACGCGCACGGCGGAGGCATCCTTCTCCCAAGACGAGTACGCATTCTCGGTGGAGTCCCGCGGCCCGGATCGCTGCCGAATTTCGGTGGGCGTGCAACGCTTCGGCCTCTGGGATCGTCCCATGGCCGACTCCTTTTTAGCGCGGCTGGTCAAGCGAATTAAGTAGCCCAAGAAGCTTAAGGCTTGATCCATCAAAACCCCATTGGCCTGGACGCCAGTGGGGTTTTTCTATTGGGTCATCAGTCCTGTACGGTTGCCTGACGCCGACACTTGCGACAAAGCCCCGAGAGCCGCAACACATGACCACGCACTTCGAAGCCGTGCTTGGCGGCGTTCTCAAGTTGAAGGGCCTCGATGCGTTCATCGTGGAACTCTTGGATCTGGCCACACTCTTCGCAAACCATGTGGTCATGGTGATGATGCCCCATCACGTGCTCGTAGACCTTTTCGCCCATGCCCGTATTGAAGGACTCGATGAAGCCGCCCCGTTCCAAGAGATCCAGGGTGCGATAGACCGTTGCCCGGGAAACCACCTGGCCGGAGTCACCCGTATCGCGCAGCCAGCCGAACAGGGTCTCGGCGGAAAAGTGGTCGTGGGTGGCAAAGATGCACTCAAAAACCTGAGTGCGCTGATTGGTGAGCCGCTGTCCCTCCTGGGCCAGATGCTCTTCAAAACGCCGCTTGATGGTGGCGTGCTTCATGGCATACGCCTCTCTGGACGCGCTGCGGAATAGCCAGGCCTTCTAGACATCGCCCAGGACCTCTCCCCGGATTTCATTGGGATCCTCGTCGAGGGCGAACCCTTCGGAGGCCTTGCCCGCATGTCGCGTGCCGATGTCCCTGCGGCAGAACTTACCCTCCCATTGGATGAGGTCGTAGGCCGCGTAGGCAGCCTCCCGGGCCTGCTCGATGTCATCGCCCATGGCGGTCACGCACAGGACACGGCCTCCGTCGGTAACCAACTCGTTGCGCTCTACCCGGGTTCCCCCGTGGAAGATCTCGACCCCTTCTATGGCGGCAGCCTCTTCGAGGCCACTGATCGGAGACCCCTTGGTGTAAGCGCCTGGATAGCCAGCGGCCGCAGCCACCACACCCACCACAAAACGCGGATCCCACTCGGGGAGATCGATCTTCTCCAGAGTCCCTGTGGCCGTGGCCAAGAGGATCGGCAACAGGTCGCTCTTCAAGCGGCGCACGAGTGCCTGGCACTCGGGATCACCAAAGCGCACGTTGTATTCGATCACGCTCGGGCCAGCATCCGTCAGCATCAGGCCGACGAACAACACGCCCCGGTATTTGATTTCTTCCCGGGAAAGGGCGTGCACCGTGGGCACCAGCACACGCTGTTCAATTTGGCGGTGCAAACGTTGGGTTACGTTGAGCACGGGAGAATAAACCCCCATGCCTCCGGTGTTCGGACCCGTGTCCCCTTCGCCCACCTGCTTGTGGTCTTGGATTGGCTCGAGAATCAACAAGGTCTCGCCGTCGGTGACCGCAAAAGAGCTGGCCTCTTCGCCCGTCAAGAAATCCTCCACAAGGATGCGGTCTCCCGCGTCTCCGTGGCGACGCTCTTCCATGATCGCGTCCACCGCGGCCTGGGCTTCCTCGGCCGTGTCGCACACATAGACGCCCTTGCCCGCGGCCAAGCCATCGGCCTTGATCACCATGGGCCATTCCGTGAGGGACCGGAGATACCCCTTGGCCCGGCCCGAGTGATCGAAACGCTTGCAGCCCGCGGTGGGAATGCGGTAACGCTCGAGCAAGTCCTTGGCATCGGTTTTGGAACGCTCGAGGTTGGCTCCCTTGCTTCCCGGACCAAAGACCGGGATGCTCACCCGGCGCAGTTGGTCGGCGAGGCCATCGCAAAGAGGTCCTTCGGGGCCCACCACCACAAGGCCAACCTTTTCCGATTGGGCCAGGGCGACGAGGCCGGGGAGATCCGTGGCGGCCACGGACACATTGCGCGCAACTTCAGCGGTACCCGCGTTACCGGGGGCACAGAGAACCTCATCGCAGAGGGGAGATTGGGAAATTTTCCAGGCGAGGGCGTGTTCGCGCCCGCCAGAACCAACGACGAGGACCTTCATTTGTATAGGGGAGAGGGGCATGGGGCCCCGCTCGGGCAGCAAAGGATAACGCTCCGACGGGTGGGGTGCCACAGCCTGTTGGCAGATGCGGGACGAGTCCGAGGGATGGGCGCGCAGAATGCTTCGCCCAGCCGCAGGATGCGGGGGGCCCCTTGACCTGCTACGCTCGGACCATCACGGGGAGTACCTCAGCCTGGTAGAGGGGTGTCTTTGGGTGGCACACGCCGTGGGTTCGAATCCCATCTCCCCGACCAACCTAGCTTGGTCCCAGCACCCGGACACTTGTGTCCCGCCGCCTCTTGGGTATGCTCACGGCAGGTTGCGCCCGTAGCTCAGCTGGATAGAGCACCGGACTTCTAATCCGACGGTCCCAGGTTCGAGTCCTGGCGGGCGCACCACCCACTCCTTCAAGGGTGTAAACCACACGGGAACCTAGAGGGATTGCGAGTAAGCCGAAGCTTGTTTACAGGGCCCCCAGAGCAAAACCCGCTTCTCCCGTCCAGCCCGGGAAGCCCCCCCCGCTGAACCTTGCAGGCCATATCACCGTGGCCAATGAACAATCCCTCAGCGAGACTTGTCGAGTCAAGTAGATCGAGAAGGAAAACCTACTCGGGGAGATTGCGAAGGATCTTCAGTGCTCAGCGGCGCAACCAGCCCCATGGAACGGGAACATGAGGTCCTGAGTTGAAAGCTGCGCGAGTTACGCAAACGCAACATGTGGGCTAGGTTGGATTGGGGTGCAGTCCGTGGGGCATTGGGCAAGATCCCCGCGGGGGTCGGTCTGCTATGCTGGGGTACCGAAACCCCTGTCCTCGATCCCCATGCTCCGCCTATTCTCCGCCCTCGCCGCTTTTCTCTTTCTTCCCGCGTGCACCAAGAGCGCCGCGGTGACCCCCGAGTTGGAAACCCGCTGGAGTAACAAGGGCCTTTACGACTTGACGGTCAGCGACATCTCCGGGGCACCGCTGGAGTTGTCATCTTTCAAGGGCCAAGTCACCCTAGTCGTGAACACCGCCAGCGAGTGCGGCTACACTTCCCAGTACGAAGGCCTGCAGGCATTGCACCTGGAACTTGGCGGACGAGGCTTTAGCGTGGTTGCTTTCCCCTGCAACGATTTTGGGGGCCAAGAGCCCGGCAGTTCCGCCGAGATCGCGACCTTTTGCACAAACACCTATGCGGTGACCTTCCCCGTGATGGGCAAGGTGCAGGTCAAGGAAGGCGAGGGCCAAAGCGAGGCTTACTCCCTCTTGGGCACGCACACCGGAGACCTACCCGGCTGGAACTTTGGCAAGTACCTCGTGGGTAAGGATGGCCAACCCATCGCGTTCTTTGGGACGCGTACAACTCCGGACGACGGGGATTTGCGGGGTGCGATTGATGCTGCCCTCGCCCAGTGAGTTTTCAGTCCACTAGGGTTTCGACCCGCAGCACGCAGGCTTGGCTCCCGTTCTGATCGAGGCGCCCATCAAAGTGGCCCCAGGTCCACAGGGAATCTTCGCTCTGGGGCGAAAGCAACTGGGCTGCCACCCTGGTCAGGGGTTGGGCACTGGACACCAGCAAGGTACCCGCCGGTAACTCCGTGGGTCCCCCTTCCCATTCCCCCACCAGGGTCAATTCATAATGGGCCTGGAACAGACGCTTGGCCCGCTGGGCCTCGGCAATCTGGAACCGGCGACTTGTGCAGCTGACGGGTGCATCCAGAATGCGGAACTGGATCCCGTGGCGTTTCAGCACTTCCTGATCCCCGGGCTCAGGCTTTTCAATTGCCCAAGCCCTGGGGTGAACGGAATAGCGCCCGGGCTCAAAGCTCAGCCGCAGGCCAACCAAGGTGGGAACGTGTTCGTCACGGTCCACACGCCGCACGCCCAGACCCTCGATCGGCACCTCGTCCACTGCGCCCAGCAAGATCGTGCCTGGAGTGTCCGCGACCAGGGCCGTGTCGAGCCCCAGCGAAAAAGGCTTGCCCTTGGATGCTTCCTGATCAAGTGATGCTTCGAGCTGCATCAGGGCTTCCCCATGAATCTTCGCCCGCCGCACAATGCCTAGAACAAATTCCCGAGTGACCTCCACGCGCTTTGGGTACTCCAAATAGGAGTAGGCTTCCGATAGCACCGAGAGGCGATTGCGCAAGCCCAGCATGTTGGTTCCAAAGCGAGGCCGGTGATCATAGGTCGACCAGGTCAAGGGGGTTCTTTGGCTCAGGTTGCCGTAGTCAAAGGTGAAGACCCCGTGATTCTCTTGCAGGTCCTGGCGGGTTTCCTCCAGGATTAAATTCCGGGCAAACCGGTCGAGTCGCGGATCGGTGTTGGGGGAAAGACTGGTGGCATAGGTCAGGTGGTAGCCATGGTAGGACCCATTGGTGGTGTGCAAGTCGAGCACCAGATGCGGGTCGTACTCGTTGAACAGCTTGAGCAAAGCGCGGGTTTCAGAGGCTTCCGCTTTGACAAAATCCCGGTTCAGATCGAGCCCCGCCGCGTTGGGCCGTTGCCCGACTCCCTCTTCGGGGCCGTTTTGAGAAACCCGGTTGCTGCGCTTGATAGCCTCGTTCCCGTCCACATTGTAAATGGGCAAACACCAAAACTGCAGGCCGTCCAAGAGCTCATCATGGTCCCCTCCAACGATCTCTCGCAACAGGATCAGCAAGGACTCCTTGCCCTCGACCTCCCCCGCATGGATGTTGCCCACAACCAAAATACGCAGGCCTTCCCGGCTGCGCGCCTGCGCCGCATCGAGGGTCGCGCCCTTACCTGCGGCCACCAGAAGAATCGGACGGTTTTCTCCGCTGGTTCCCGCAACCCCCACTTGCAAGCGCGCGCCCGCATCCCGGGCTTCGAGAGCCCCCAAGAACTCCTGAGCTTGTGCCAGGGTGGTGGTGCGTTTCCATTCGCTGGCTTCAGCGGGGGTCGGAAGGTCTTGCATGGATATAAAGCCACCCAGGGACAGGCAGGTCAGGCAGAAGAGGATCGAGGGCATGGCCTTGAGTCATACCCCACCGGGTTCCAAAAAGCCAGCCCGCGGGCTCCCTGAAGCCCTGCCCAAAAGGGAAGCCACCGGGACTCTGGCAAAGAGGTGCCTCTGGCTGTATGACTGCAGGCCATGCAACGCCCCCCTATCAACCGCCCCACCCTCCTCGTTCTCACCCTAGCTGCTCTTTGCCTTGCCGCAAGCCGCACCCCAGAAGACGTGATTCTCAAGGCTGGGCCCCTGAGTTTCCAATGGATGCCCGACTGGTTGCAGGTTCCTGAAGGCACCACTCTTGGCAACACCCACGGCTGCGTGGCCGAGGCCCCCAACGGGGAAATCCTGTTCAACACCGATGCGGAGCACGCAGTGGTGCGAGTGGCAACCGACGGCAAGTGGGTCTCCCACTTTGGCAAAGACCTCAAGGGCGGCTTGCATGGTATGGCGATCACCGAGGTCGACGGCGAGGCGCGCATCACGGTCAGTCACCTAGGTCGCCACGAGGTCTTGCAGTACGACTCCAAGGGAAAGCTCCAATGGAAACTCGGCTGGCCCCAAGAATCCGGCAAGTATGAATCCGCCAATCAGTTCCGGCCCACCGCCGTTGCCCTTGCACCGGATGGATCGCTCTTCGTGGCAGATGGCTACGGCTTGTCTTGGGTGCACAAGTACGACGCCGAGCGAAACTACCTGTTCTCATTTGGTGGCCTGGGTTCCGAGCGCGGCCAGATGCGTACCCCCCATGGACTGGTGATGGACACCCGGGGAGAAGAGCCCGTCCTGATTGTCTGCGACCGGGAAAACCAGCGCCTGCAAACCTTTGACATGAAAGGCCAGTGCACCGGAGTGTACAAGGGTGACCTGCGTCGCCCCTGCAGCGCATCGATCTGGGGCAAGTACCTAGCGGTGGCGGACCTGGCCGGTCGAGTCACCATCCTGGATGAGAAATTCAAACTGGTGGGACACCTGGGAGACAACCCGGATCCCAAGAGACGGGCGGTGAACGGTGTGCCCCTGGAGCAATGGAAAAACGGCGAGTTCCTCTCGCCCCACGGAATCAGCTGGGGCTCAGACGGCTCGCTCTATGTGCAAGATTGGAACCGACTCGGCCGGGTCACCAAACTCAAAGCATTGGGCAAGCGCTAACGCTGGCGTCGCAGCCAGGACAAGAAGCGTTGCTCAAGGCAGCCGCGCTCCAAGTCTGGACTAGAGAGCTCCGAGCCCTTGTAAATCGTGGCCCAGACGGCCTCTTGGGCTTCCGGGGTCGGCGCGCTCACGAGTCCCCCTAGCAATTCCCCAAAGGCCTCGCCGCTCTTGCGCCCCTTGCCCGCTGCCTCCGTCCGCAGCCAATACAAGAAGCCCGAGCGATAGGCCCGGACGAACTCAAGCCAGTCCCCCCGGAAGCGGTCGGGAATGTCGCGGCCCACCGAGGTGCTTCCCAGGAATGGACCGCTGAAAACCTGACTGTGCACCTCATCATCGGCGTAGAGCCGGAAGTGTTGGTCCCCACCACCTTTCCGTTTCATGTCGTCGGCCCCATCGGTCTGGGCGATGCGCAGGGTGACCACAAAATGATCCTTGCCGGCGAACTCGCGCCAGCGGGTGAAAGCGGGCATGGCGGGCAAGATCCCCCCCTCGGAAAGGCCACCCGGAACAAACATCTCCCAGGCTTCGGTGGTGCGCCCACGCATGTCTCCGTCCAAGCGCGTGTCGCATTCTCCTTCGGCTTCCACGATCACTTCAAGAGCAATGCCCGCAATCATGGCCACGGGCAGATGCCCGCCGGACCAATGCTCAAGCAAACTGCTCAAGACCAATTGGCTGATCTGTTGGCGGGTGAGGTTGGGCCGGTCCTCCTTGTCCATGGAAGTGCCGTCCACGTGCACCAGAGAATAGACCCGGGCCTCTTGGATGAAAAAGTGCGACCAGCGAGTGGCCTCATCAAGCCAGACATAGGGCTGGGCGGTGGGGTCCACATGGCCAGAGAGGGCCAGCATGTCGATGAACTCTTCCCGGTCTGGGGCCAAAATAACCACCAGGGGATCGGACTCCAATTCCAGTCCCAGGGGCAGGCCTTTGCCCAATGCGATGCCGAGGCTTTTGGCCTCATCAACGAGGGCATCCTTAAAGCCGAGCAACTGCATGCCCTCTCCAGCTTGACCTTCCCCCATGGCTCTCCGCAGGGGTGTGCCCTTGGGTTTCCCATACGCCTTTTGCAGGGCAGCAATTTGTTTGTGCAAGGGCTTGGCGAGCTTGCCATCAATGGGACACCATTCGAGCAATGCGTTTTGGGACTCGAGCACCCCATCCGCAATGTTCAAAAACATCTCGCGAGTACCGTCCTTTTTCAAGGAACGGGCAGAGACATAGAGGTCCACGCCCCCCGCGGGCAGGCGCACCCAACCAGTGGCCAAGAGGGTTTCGAGATCCGAATCTTGGTCCGGGTCCAGCCCTATGCGCTCCACGGCTCTTTTCGCCCGGGCAGAAAAGTCCTCCGAGCTCACCGGAGCAAGCGCAGGGCTTTCCCCACGGGAAACCTCTAGGGCCAGGCCGCTGGACGGAAATGGGGCGAAGGCGATGCCCAAGAAAAGGGCGCTGGGAAGATTGAGGGCGGGCATGGGCGGACCATACGCCCTAGTCCCCCGCTTGTTCCCATGCGATTGCACGAATGTTGTGTCCAAACACTATCTATTTACGTCGACCTTGCCGGGCGAACCCTTTTGACTTCCCAAGGGGCCGTAGCTCGCTCTCGCGCCGACGGGATTCATCGAGCAACTCAACCTTTACCGGGTGATCCGAACGGCCGATCACCAACCAACGGGAATCCCCCACACGCTTGGATCAAAGGCCGGAACTAGGGCTTTCCATCCCCACGTTAGGTTTCAGTACTCCGGAAGACACACGCGCCTGCTCTTCAGCGCGCTGCTCGACCCCGCGGAGTTCGTGAATACCCCACGACCCGAGCACGAGAGCACAGGCCACAAGTGCCAATTCCAAGAGCACCAACTGTCCCGAATCCAGGCCCACGAGAACGCCCATGTGAAGCGCTCCGTCATCAGTGAAAACTGCCAGCAATGCGCCCGGCAAAACCAGGAGGGCCAGAACTCCAAAGAAAGTTGCAATGCTAATATTGACCCAGGCGCGCACACGGGTGGCCTTGAGGGACTCGGGGACAGGCGCGGGCAAACTGCGCTGGATCTCGGCCAGCTGCCCGATTGCCTCACCGCGTTCTTGAACAACCCGGCGCATGGCCCGGCCGTGTTCCTCCGAAAGGCCCCAGGTCTTTTCTTCCGCTCGGCGCAAGGCGGCCTGCCCTTCCGAGGCCAGTTGTTCGAGGCGCACTTCAAGGGCCTCAATCTGCGCGCCGGTGGAGCCCCTTTCTTCCAGCACCAAATCCAAGCGGGCGCGCAGGGCCTCGGCTTTTTGAATGTGCTCTTGCACATCCTCAGTGGCCCGTTTTTCCTGGGCTAAGGACGCGGCCAAAACCCGGCGGTACTCGTCTCGCTCTTGACGGGCCTGCAGTGTTTCTTCGAGGGCTCGCTGAGCGAGAAGAGTCTCCCCGTCCACCCGTGACTCTAGGTCGCGAATCCGTTTTTCGCGCACGGCTATGGAGCGCCGCACCTCAAGTGAAGCGTCATCTCCTGCAGCAAATTTTTTACGGTCAGCCATGTTTCCCCTCGGTTGCCAGAGCGCAGGTTTTCCCAGGGGAGACCACGCTCGAGCAGCACAGGAGAGAGTTTGCCCAGTTGTTCCATTCCTTCCAAGGCATAAGATGGACTACATTAGAGGCATGAGCCCCCGCCCCCCCTCCAGAGACGCAGAACGCCTTTTCCGGAGACAGTTTCTACTCCTAGGCCTTTTGGTCCTCGCAATCGGAGGGAACGTCTGGCTCATTCTGGCTCCCTCCGGAAGCGGCGGCGGCCCCGTGGGTCCCCTTCACGATGTGGGCGCAGAGCCGCGCCCGGTGCAGGCGAGTATGGGGCCCACCTCAGACGAAGAGCGCACGATTACGGCCTTCAACCTTGCCCGGCGATCGGTGGTAGGAATTTCCACAGGAGGGCTAGCAGCGGTACGCCGCAACGGCCAGCGAGTGCCGATCCAGATCCCCAAGGGCACGGGCTCGGGTTTTGTCTGGGATGCGGGTGGCTGGATCGTGACCAATTGGCACGTGGTCAAGGAGGGCTCCTTGGTGCGCGTGACCTTGGCAGGGGGAGAATTGCGCGAGGGTGTTCTTGTGGGTGCCTCTGCCCAGGATGATTTGGCGGTGATCAAAATCGATCCCACTGGCCTCGACCTTGTGCCCCTCGCAGTGGGCACATCCCACGACCTGCGCATCGGTCAGTCCGTCTTGGCCATCGGTAACCCTTTTGGCCTGGATGGTTCCCTTTCCAAGGGAGTCATCAGCGGCTTGAATCGTTTGATTGAAACCGACCAGAAGTTGCGCATGGAAGGGGTCATTCAGACCGATGCGGCGATCAACCCGGGGAACTCCGGGGGCGCCCTGCTGGACATCAGTGGAAGGCTGATTGGCATCAACACTGCGATCCACTCCCAAACCAACGGGAGCAGCGGCGTTGGCTTCGCGGTGCCCGTGGATCTGATCAACAGGGTCGTGCCCAAGATCATTGCAGGGGAAATGCCTGTGGATGCGGGACGTGCCGTGTTGGGCATCTTGATGTTGGATGATGGGTTCCTCGATAGCTTGGGCTTGGAGGGGGTGATTGTGGACGCGGTCTTAAAGGGAGGCGGGGCCGAGCAGGCAGGGTTCAAGAAACTCACGGGCTTCACGGGACTCAAACAAGGATCCAGCGAGAACTCCACATTTGACCGCATCATTGCCATTGACAGGGAGACGATCAGAAATGCCGACGACTTGCTCGATGTCCTTGGGCAGCGCAAGCCTGGGGATCAGGTCCAAGTGACCTTTGTGCGCGATGGGGAAACCCAAAACGTAGGGGTCACCCTCGGCTCCGCCCGCTGAGTCCGTCAAATCAGAAGCTAGGGTCTCAAGGATAACTCGGGGCTGGACCTCAGGCCCTCTAAGCGCTAAAAGGGGGGCTCTAATCCCCTCCAGAACGGCTCCTGCCAGGACTCTGCCCCACAGACCTGGCCCCTGACGCAGCCTCTGGCGCCTACTCCAACGGCCATGATCGAACTCGTCAAACTTTCCAAACGCTTTGGCTCCCTCCATGCGGTGGATGGACTCTCCCTGTCCATCCAGCGCGGTGAGGTGCTCGGCTTCCTCGGACCCAACGGGGCCGGCAAGTCCACCACCATGAAAATGATCACCGGGTTCTTGCCCCCTACCGAGGGCAAGATCACGGTGCTGGACTATGACGTGGTCCAACAAACCCGTGAAGCCCAGGCCTGCATGGGGTATCTGCCCGAGGGTGCGCCCCTCTATCCAGACATGACCCCTCGTGGTCTGCTGGGATTTTGCGCAGCTGCACGGGGGCTTACCGGCCAGGCGCGCAAGACCGCCATCGGTCGCGCCATCGAGCGCACGGAACTTGGCGGGGTGATGAACCAACGGATCGAAACCCTTTCCAAAGGATTCAAGCGACGGGTCGGCTTGGCCCAAGCGATCCTGCATGACCCGCCGGTACTGGTGCTCGACGAGCCCACCGACGGACTCGACCCCAACCAAAAAGCCCAGGTGCGCGCTCTGATCCACGAGATGAGCGCAGACAAGGTGGTCGTGCTCTCGACGCACATCCTGGAAGAGGTCGAGGCGGTTTGCACACGGGCCACGATTATGGCCGAAGGCCGCCTACGATTTGATGGCACGCCCGTGGAGTTGCGCAAGCGCTCGCGGTTCTTCAACTCCATCGAATTGCACCTGACCGGCTCGTCCGAGGGTGCAGGCCGCGCGATTGAAGGCATCAACGGAGTTGATTCGGTGCAACCCATCGAAACTACCGACGGCAATAACGCCATGCGCATTTTTCCCCGGGACAAGCAAGCTTTGCTGGCTCCCGTCACCGCCCTGATCAGCCAGCGAGGCTGGCAGGTAGAGCACCTTTTCGTAGACCCGGGACGCCTCGATGATGTCTTCCGGGTCATGACCCGCGACGGCAGCACTGAAGAGCGCGAGAGTTCTTCCGCCCCTGGGGGCCCCTCCCCCCTGGGCAAACGTGAAACCCCCGAACAACTGACGAGCAAATCATGAATGGCACCCTGGTGGTTTTCCGCCGCGAATTCGCGGCCTACTTTTCGACGCCCCTGGCATACGTTTTCCTGGCCTTCTTCCTGGTGCTCACCGGCATTTACCAGTGGGCTTTCATGGGGTTCTACAACGCCGATCAGGCCAGCTTGCAATCCCTGTTCAGCGGTTTGCCCTGGCTTTTCCTGGCCCTCATCCCTGCCCTTGGCATGCGGCTGTGGTCCGAAGAACGGCACAGCGGCACCATTGAGCTGCTGCTGACCCTGCCGATCTCCGTGGCCCAAGCGGTGCTGGGCAAGTTCCTCGCCGCATGGGCTTTCGTGGGGGTGGCACTGGGACTCTTGGTCAGCGAGTGGGTCACGGTGACTTACCTGGGTGAACCCGATCACGGGGTCATCGCCGCGAGCTTCATGGGTGCCTTCTTGATGGCGGGTGCCTTCTTGGCCTTCGCCGCCCTGGTCAGCTCCCTGACGAAGAACCAAGTTCTGGCCTTTGTGGTCACCTTGGTTCTGTTGCTGGTCAACCTGACCGTGGGCTTCCCTGGGGTTGCGGATTGGCTCGGCGCCGTCCTGCCCTCAACCTTGCACCAGGCAATCAAGGACTCCTCGTTCTTGGTGCGCTTTGATGCGATCAGCCGCGGAGTCCTGGACTTGCGCGATGTGCTTTTCTTCCTCTCGGCTATGGCGCTTTGCCTGTTCGCCAATGCCACCGTAGTCGACTTGCGCAAGGGAGCCTGACACCATGAACAAGAATCAACTTTCAATCGTCTCGCTGGGGCTTGCCCTGGCACTCTTCCTAGCCCTCAACATGTTCACCGGTGTCGGACTGCGGTCCATGCGGGCGGACTTAACCGAGGGCGACCTGTTCACCCTGTCCGATGGCACGCGCAATGTGTTGGCTGGCTTGGACGAGCCCGTGGATGTGACCTTCTATTGGTCCAAATCGCAAACGGCAGAAAACCCCATGCTCAATTCCCACGCCCGTCGCGTGCATGAATTGCTTGAGGAGTACAGTGCCCATGCGGAGGGCAACTTGCGCCTGGAAGTGATCGAGCCCCTAGCCTTTTCCGAGGAAGAGGACGAAGCCCTCGCCGCAGGCCTGCGCGGACCCCAAGTGGACGAGGCGGGCAACCGGCTGTTCCTTGGATTGGTGATGCGCAACTCGGTGGATGCGGTGGAGACCATGCCGTTCCTCGACCCGCGCCGGGAAGCGTTCCTGGAGTACGACCTGACCCGCGGCCTGACCCGCCTGGCGGAATCGGGCTTGCCCGTGGTGGGCGTGCTGTCGTCCTTGCCCCTGGCTGGCGGCGCCCAACCTCCCCCGGGGATGCCGCCCCAGCAACAACAACCGGAACCCGCCTGGGCCATTTGGGACTTTTTGGCCCAGAGCCTCGACCTGCGGGACCTGGGCAGCAGCCTGGTCAAAGTGCCCGATGACATCGACGTGTTGCTGGTGATTCACCCCAAGGACCTTTCGCCCACAACCGAGTACGCCCTGGACCAATACGCACTTGCTGGGGGACGCATGATGGTCTTCGTCGATCCCTTCTGCATGTTCGATCCCGCGGGCCAGGGAGCCCAACCGGGAATGGGCGGCGACCGATCCTCTTCCCTCGACAACCTCTTCGCCGCCTGGGGCATCGCCATGACCCCTGGCCAAATCGTCGGGGATGTGGAATCCGCGGACCGAACCCAGGGCAACGACGGACGGCCGGTGGCTTGCCCCGTGGTCATGCGCTTGGAACCCGAGCGTCTCGATCAAGACGACTTGGTGACGAAAGGCCTGAGTGCCCTCGTGACCTTGGCCGCGGGCGAATTGATCGTGCTCGATGATTGCCCCCTAGAGGCAACCCCCTTGATCAGCACCACAGCAGCTGGAGGTGGTTTGGTAGACGCCGCCATGCTGCAATTCAACTTTGACCCGGGAATGATTGCGGACACCTTCTCACCGGACGGGACGACCCGCACCACCGCCTATCGCTTGTTGGGTAACTTCAAGAGCGCCTTTGCGGAAGGCCCGCCCCCTGGACCAGGAGGAGAACCTGCGGACGCAAGCGGCCACCTGGTCGAATCCACCGACACTTTCAACGCGATCGTGGTCTCGGATGTGGACATCTTGCACGAGTACCTCTGGGCTCGGCGACGGAACATGCTGGGAATGTCCTTCATTGAGCCGGTCAACTCCAACGGTAACTTCGTGACCAACGGGGTCGATAACTTGACCGGCTCAAATGACTTGATCAGTCTGCGCAGTCGCCAGGTGCAGGCGCGACCTTTTACGCGCAAGCAAGATCTACGACGCGAGGCGGACGAGCGTTTCCGTGACCGCTACGACCGGTACAACACGCAACTGCAAGCCACCGAGCAGAAAATTGCCGAATTACAGGGCCCCAATTCCGAAGGGGCTGTGAGCTTCAGCGCAGAGCAAGAGGCGCAGCTCAGCGGACTCTTGGCGGAACGGGACCAACTGCGGAAGGACCTGCGCAAGGTGCGTTTTGACCTGAACAGGGACATCGAGAGTTTGGGCACGCGCCTGCAATTCCTCAATGTGATCGCCCTGCCGGGAATCGTGTTGCTCATTGGAGCACTCATCCTGGGCCTTCGCAGCCGTCCGTCCCAGGCCAAAAAATTATCACCGTTGCCCCCCACCTCCTGATGTCAAAGACCTCACTGCTTCTTGCCACCGCAACTGTCATCCTTGGCGGCTCTGCATACATGTTGGAGTCCAGTCGGACTTCAAAGACCAGCGCTGGCACCAACGAAGCCCTCTTTCCTGATCTGAAATCCCAGATGACGTCCGTGGCCCAAGTGGTGATTCAAACCGGTAACGGAACCTGGACCCTGGACCAAGACATGGAATCCAAGGAGTGGAGTCTCGCCGAGCGCGATGGCTACGCCGCATCCAGCGCCAAAATCGGCACCCTCCTGGGATCTTTGGCGCGCTCCAAGCGCCTGCAGCAAAAGACCTCGAACCCGGACCTTTACGGAGATTTAGGTTTGCAGGATGTGGGCGCGGATGGATCGAATTCGAGCCAAGTGAGTTTGCACACATCTGATGGCACGACCTTGGCCAGCGCGATCGTCGGGCGCAGCCGGACCCAAGGCACCGAGGCCCACTATGTGCGCCTGGCCGGTGAAGCTGCCACGTGGACGGCCTCCGGTAATCTGCGATTGAACGACAGCCTGAGCGATTGGGTCAAGACCTCCATGCTGGAATTGCCCGCCACGCGCCTCTCCATGGTGGAGATCCTGCACCCGGATGGGAACACGGTGTACCTGCAGCGTGCCCAAGAGGCAGACCCTAACCTGACGATCATGAACCTGCCCCAGGGCAGCGAGGCCAGCAGCGAATGGGTCACCTCGCGCTTCACCTCGGCCTTGACGGGCTTGAGTTTTGAAGACGTACAAAAGCGCATGGATCTGGATCCTATCCAGGTGGTCAAGAGCAGCTTCCGTACCTCGGATGGTTTGGTGATTCAGGTTGCCTGCCAGCTGGAGACCACAGAGCCAGAGGTGCCGGGGACCGCCCCCACCGAACGCCTGTTGGTCAACCTGAGCGCAGCCTTTGAAGAGCTCCCCGCCACTCCCAATGAAGGGCCCCTCGCACCCGGAAGCGAGGCCCTGATAGATCTTGGCGATACCCCCGAGGAAGAGATCGACGATTCGGCCAAGATCCAAGAGGAAGCGGCGCAACTGAACCAAGCTTTCACTGGCTGGACCTTTGTACTCCCGGCGCACCGTAGGAACGTGTTCCTCTGCCGTTTGGACGAGTTAGTCCAGCCGATCGTCGTGGAACAGATAGCCGAACCTGTGGAAGAGGCCTCTGCGCTTCAGGATGTCGCCCCCCCCGGGGATCCTGTGCCGGAGGAGAGTGGAAGCAGCGTGGTGGACCTTCCCCCCGCAGAGGGCACAGGAGACGAGGGAGCCGGTTCAGGGGAAGACCCTGCACCCGAGGAGACTGCACCCGAGGGATCTGCCCCCGAAGAGGCTGCACCGGAACTTCCCGCCAGCGACCCCCCCAAAACAGAGTCCCCCACAGAAAACCCGGGGAACGGGCAACTCTAGTTCAAGGTTTGCGTCCCGGTAGGGCGATCTCCTCTTTGCAAACCCCAGCGGCCGAAAACACCGGGAAGAGATTGCGCCATTCCGGCCAGAGCCTCTAAATAGGGTTCTGGCCGGAATATTTTTAGGGCTCGATTCTGCGGGCGCAATGGTTCAGGGGCGAGTATGGTCTGCGCCCCATGAGCGCACAGCCCCGTGAAAACAACGACCGCCCTCTGGGGCCGGTCGACCTCAGGCAGGTGACGCGTCTGTGGTTCCCGCTCGCTGCGAGTTGGGCGTTGATGGCCATTGAAATGCCCCTCTTGGCGGCGGTAATCGGGCGCTTACCCGATGAGCGCCTGCACCTTGCAGCCTACGGCGGCATCGCCTTCCCCATCGCACTGGTGGTCGAAGCGCCCATCATCATGTTGCTGGCGGCGTCCACCGCCCTTTGTCACGACTGGCAAAGCACGCGCTATGTGCGAAGCTTCATGCGCTATGCCGCTGTGGCTTTAACGCTCTTGCATGGATTGGTCGCATTCACTCCGATCTATGACTGGGTGGCTCAGGATCTCTTGGCAGCAAATCCCCTGGTGGCCGAGTCCGGACGCCTGGGCCTGCAAATCCTCCTGCCCTGGACCGCGGCCATCGCCTACCGGCGGTTTATGCAAGGCCTGTTGATCCGCGCGAACCTCAGTCGGGCTGTGGGCATCGGCACTGTGGTGCGCCTTGCGGCCAATGCCACGGTGCTGATCGGATTGGCCACCTTGACCGAGCTGCCAGGAATTGCCGTGGGATCCTGGGCAATCTCCGCCGGGGTCACGGTGGAGGCATTTTACATCGGCTACGTGGTACGCCCCACACTCGCGCGGCTGCGCGCCACCGCACCGGGTTCCAAACCGCCCCTCACAGCCTCGCGCTTCGCTCAATTTTATGTGCCCCTGGCCTTGACCCCCTTGGTCACGCTTCTGCTACAGCCCCTCGGTTCTGCAGCCATGAACCGCTTGCCCAACCCCATCGATTGCCTCGCCGTCTGGCCAGCGGTACACGGGCTGGTGTTTCTCACGCGCTCCATGGGCTTTGCCTACAACGAGGTCGTGGTAGCCCTTGCGGAGCAACCGGGTTCCCGTCGGGTCCTGCGCCAGTTCCGCAACCGCCTAGCCCTGGGCACCACCCTGGTGCTGTTCCTATTTGCTAGCACCCCCCTGGCCCGTCATTGGTTCGAAGGGGTCAATGACCTCAACCCATTCCTCGCCGCCTTAGCCGGAGCAGCAACCGCATTGGCGGTCCCCATGCCGGGACTGCAAGCCATGCAGAGTTACTTCACCGGGCTGTTGGTTTCCGCTCGGAAAACCCGCGGCATCACCGAGGCAGTACTCCTGTTCTTCCTCGTGGCCGCGAGCTCCTTGGCCATCTGCGTGAAGCTGGGCAGCTTGCGAGATCCAGGCCTGTTGTTTGCGGTGGCCAGCTTCACCCTGGCAAGCGTCGTCCAAACTTTGTGGTTGGCCTGGCGTGTTCGCAGGGCGGGGTTGGCTGGGGATGAGGTCGTAGCGCCTGCTTCCTAGGGCACTCGTTGCGTGATTGATTGGACGGGTCGAGGCGTTCGAGTCCCACGCTGCCCAATGCTCGGGTTTCTTGGCTCATGCGCTCTGCGTCATTTGCCGGTCACCCATCCCCATGGGCACGCATGGCTTCCATGACCGCTGGTGCCGCTTCGTTGGGCACGGTGAAGTGCAGGTTGTATTGCACGATCTCCCAGGTTTCGCCCGTTCGACGCAGCACTCCACTGCCACGTACCTCCCCATAGTTTGCATTGGACAGGTCCTCGTCAAACCAAGCGTGTTGTCCTTCGACTGTGATGACACGGCGCCCGGGGATGTAGGTCCAGGCACTTTCCTTGTGGTCGAAATAGGAGGCGAAGGCAGCTTGGAAGTCATCCGTGAGCCAGCGCTCGTGGGGGTCTGTTCCCAGGAACACCCCATCTTTCGCCATGCGCCCGAAGTACCCCTCACCATCGGCCTCAGCCGCGGCTTGGTGGAAGGCGTCGAGGAAGTTCGACACCGCCGCCTGGTCCGCATGATCCAGAGACGAGGAAGGCTGGTCGGGAGCGGAGCTGCCGGGCTCCAGGGTTTTGTTCCCATAGGCCCTGGGCCCTCCGCACGCGGAGCAGAGCAGCAGTATGGGGATCGCACTCAAAATCAATCGCATAGTTGTTCCTTCTCGGTAGCAACAGAATAGGACCTAACTTGCCCAAGACCCAGAGGCCCGCTAGGATCGCGCACATGTTCCCTTCCCCGGCCCAGCAACGATCCCCCAGGAGCGGCTTTCGAATCGGGCACGGCATCCTGGCTTGCTTGCTGTTCGCCACGGGTTGTGGTCCCGACGGGGCCCAAGAAGATCTGCTGCAACCCATCCATCCCTTCGAGCGCAACCTGGCCGTATCGGAAGCGGCCGCGGCCGAGGCGGAGCGCGGGCCCCTGGCGGCTTTCTCCGCACGCATAGCTGGCCTGGATGTGCGCTTCGAAGACTGGGTGGCCCCAGGCTCCCTGGCACACCTCCCCCTGGCCAGCGCACGCAAGAGCTTTGTCGATGGGATCTTGGAGGTGCGTAGTTTCGGCAGCCCGGAGCATCCCCTGGCACGGCCGCCCCATGACTCCCAGTTGAAGACCTCGGAACTCCTGGGCTCCATGGACGCACTGATCGGCCTCTTGGAGCCACCCCAGAAAACCCTCCGGCGTGAAGGGGAACTTTTGAGTTTCCGTCTTGCCCAGGATGGCCAGAGCGCCCGGGGCATTGCGGACTTTTTCATCGCAGGAGAAGATGAGGCGGGGCGCCGCAGCCAAGTGCGCTTGCGCTGCACCGTAGCCCTTGCCAAAGGAAACCACCGTTGGCAAATCAGCGCCCTCGCCCTGGAGTCTGCGCTTCATGCGAAAACCGATTTCCCCGCCTTCAGGGATGTGACCCGACGCACGGGCTTCGGGGATGGAATGGGGACTTTGAACCAGCGCCTCCTGCAAGCGGGCCTCGATGACCATCGCACCCTGGCCCTGGGTGGACTGACGGTTTTGGATTGGAACCGGGATGGTTTTCCCGATGTGCTCGCCACACGCAAGGGCCAACTGACCACCCTCTTGCAGAATGACGGGGAGGGCGGCTTCTTGCCTGTGCCCCACCCAATTGAGGCTCCCCTGCAGAGTCCGGCCCATGTGCTTTGGGTGGACCTGGACGGGGATGGGCAGGAGGAGCTACTCGGCTCGGAAGCCCTTGAGTACGAGGGCGAGGCGGCGTTCTTGTCCCTCTGGACACGCACCGGAGCGGGACCCAACCAATGGCGTCGCATCCCCCGGGCCATGGCGCTGCCCAACCCGAGAGGCCTGCGCCGTCTGGCCATCCAAACCCTTGTGCCCTTCGATGCGGAAGGGGACGGGGACCTGGACGTTTTTGTGGCTGTCTATGGATCGAGCACTTCCCGCGGCGCCGACTACAACACGGTCGATGCCCAGGATGGAGCAGACAACCACCTATTGATTCACTCCGAAGGCCTGTCCTTCAGCGAGCAGAGCGATGCCCGGGGGATCACGGGCACGGGCTATACCTATGTGGCCACCGCCTTCGACTTTGATCAAGACGGGGACAGCGACCTTTTCGAGGGCAACGACTTTGGACCCAACCACCTGTGGCTGAACGATGGACATGGGCATTTTTCTGCCGACACCCAAGCGGGGCTTTCGGGATTCAGCGCCTACACCATGGGTTCGAGCCTGGCGGACTATGACAACGAAGGGGTCTGGAGTTTGTACCTCTCGAACATGTCCAGCGAACAGGGGCAACGCATGCTGGAATTGCCCGCCACGGTCAGCGAGAGCATGCGTGAACGGGTCGCGATCATCGCCAGGGGCAACGGACTGCACCGCATGGGCCCAGCCGGTTGGGTCGATCATGGGCCCGCAGCTGGTTGTGCCGAAGCCCAATGGTCCTGGGGCTCGGCCTTTTTTGATCCTGACGGGGACGGAGATTTAGACTTGGCGGTGACGAATGGTTTTGCATCCCACTCGAATTCCACCCTGCCGGACTGGCAAACCTATTACTGGCGCCAAGTCTTGGACGATGCCCATCAGTTGGAGCAAGGCCAGCCCAGCCGCAACGTAAATCTGGATACCCGATTCCGCGGGTCCTTCAATGGGTTCGAACGGGATTGTTTGTTTTGGAATATGGACGGTGCTGATCCGGACGGGGAGCGCAGGTTCATCGAGGCCGCCTGGTTGCTTGGTCTGGATGGAAATCACGATGGCCGCGCCCTGGCGCCCCTGGATTTCGACGGGGATGGGGACACGGACCTGGCCCTTTGGACCCTCCAGGGATTGCGGCTGTACGAGAACCTCGCCCCTGCCCAAAGGACCCTCGTCATCGAACCAAGGGTCCACGGTTCCATGAGCGGGGCCATCGGCGCAGTGGTGTCGGTGGAGTTGGATGACAGCATTCGCCGCCAGCCGTTTCTCTTAGTGTCGGGTTTCCAAACCCAGAACGAGGCCGCCCTGCGTTTTGCCACTAGGGGCGCGGGGGATACGGTTTCCGTGGGTGTGAACTGGCCCGATGGCCGGGTGGATTCCTGGGAGAACGTTCCGGCCCAGGGTCGCTTGCGCCTGGAGAAGGGCCGCGCGGACTTCACTCATGAGTCGGTCCCCCATTGGGCCCGTCCCCTCGCGCCCAACAGTCCCGAGCCAGCCTTGGATGCTGCGGGCCGCGGATCCGATGGTCCACACCTGGTGGGACGCCCGGGACAGCCCACCCTTGTGCTCTTCACGGACACCTCCGAACCAGCAGAACTGTTTGGATCCCTACACCGGGAGCAACCGGACATTTCCCTGACCCAAGTTTCCCTCGACGGGGGACCCGCCCCGGAGGGTTCTGTTCCCTGGCCAATCCTGGGCATGACCGATGAACTTTCCAGGCGCTTCTTTGACCAACGCAAACCAGATTCCCCGAGCGCCTTCGCCTTTGATGCCAACGGGCATTGGGTGCGCCTCTTGACTGCAAAGGCACTGGACATGGATCTCGAACCCCTGTTGGAACAACTGCGGGAAGAAGCCCCCTTCCCTGAGCTTTCTGTGGAAGCCGGGCGCCGTGCCCTGAAGGAGAGCCGCTTCCGTGCAGCCGGGGCATACTTCCAAGACGCCCTGAATCAAGACCCTTCGCGCACGGATGCATGGGATGGTTTGGCTCGCACCCACCTGGCCTTTTCGCGTCTCGCCAAAGCCGAAGAGTGCTACGCCGCCGCAGTGGCTGCGGATCCCGATTACGCCCTGGGGCATTTCAACTTGGGTGTGGCCCGAGTCCAGGGAGCCAAAATCCCCGCAGCCATTGAGGCCTTTGAACGTGCAGTGGAGATCGACCCCAGCCATAGCCGAGCGCAAATGGCCCTGGCTGCAGCAGCCGCATCCCAGGGGGACCTACCCCGGGCCCACAGCGCCTGCGAAGCCGCCGCAGACCATGACCCCAGCGCTGCGCCCTACATTCTGCTCGCCCAGATTTATCTTGCCACCCAAGATCAAGGGGCAGCCGAGGCCGCTCTCTTGAAGGCCCGGACCCGCGAGCCAAAGAACCCGGACCTGGACGCCCTTCAGCGGCGAATCAGCGCGACCCGTCCCAAGTGACGCGGCCCGTTCGGCTGCATCCCCATCAAGCAGACTCAGTCCAGGCGTCTCACTTCGATGGAGCGGTACCACACCTGATTTCCGTGGTCCTGCAGGGCGATGTGTCCGCTCTTGGCCATGCCATAGGTCGGCCACTGCTTGAACTTGCTGCCAGCCACCGCAGCCTTCCAGCTGTCCGAGTGCAACTCATAGGAGCACTGCAGTTTGTCATTCATCCAGTGCTGCACATTGTTGCCGTTCACGATCAGCAACACGTCGTTCCACTGGCCCACGGGTCGCGTGTTGTCTTCCGGAGGGCCGTGCAGGGCGTAGTTTGCACCCGCTGAAGTCTTGGGATTCGGCTCTGCTTCATCAAACCAAGCGTTGTCCAAGACCTGCATCTCGGGGCCAGTGAAGTACGAGGGGCCCTCACCCTCTTCCACGTGAAACATGATCCCCGAGTTGCCTTTGGGGCTGATCTTCCACTGGAGACGCAACTCAAAGCTCTCATAGGTCTCGGAGCTGATCAAATCGCCCCCCGTTCCCTGGCCGGTCAAGTGGAACACGCCGTCCTCGATAACCCAAGCCTCGGGCACAAACTTGGCCTTGTAGCCGCGCCAAGAGGATTGCTGGCTGAGGTCCGTCCACGCAGTAGCCGCTGACTCGCTGGACTGTTGAGCCAAATCGGGGCCAGTGTTGCAGGCGGCGAGTGCCAGAAGGGAAAGGGATAGGCTGTAACGAATGAAATTTTGCATGGGAACTAGGCGGGGTCAAGAACAGGAGAGCGGCGCGGGTAGGCCACTTGAAGGAGAACGAGGCAGGCCAGAGAGGCCCACATGGGGATGCTAAAGAGGCGGGTGTAATCCAAAACCCCATCGACTGTGGCCCACTCGGCCACGCTACCGGCAATCATGGAACCGGCGATGATGCCGATGCCAATGATCACGAGATTGAACAGGGACTGGGCGCTGGCGCGCACGTCATCGCTGGTCTGCTCATCGACCACCATGAAGGCCACGAAAATGAAGCAGCCGAAGCAGAACCCGTGAAGGGCTACGCCCGTGAGGACAGCGAAGGTACCGAGGTCTTCCCCGTAGACGAAGAGGGCCATGCGCAGGCCATAGGCCAGAAGTCCCACGGAGAGCAGCGCTTTCCGTGACACCTTCTTGGCGACCAAGGGGATCGCCCCTAGCACCAGGATCTCGGACATCTGCCCAATGGTCATCAGGCCACCACCGCCAACCCCAAATATCCTGTTGATGGAATCGGTGGCGCCGGTTTGAAACTTGCCCAAGAACCCTGCGGTGTGCACGAAGTAAAACTGGTGGATGCATGAAACGGGTACTGCAATCAAGAACAGGGTCAGCAAGGGCTGCCGCTTAATCTCACCCAGTGCCTCGAAGGTCGCGTTTTTACCTGATCCACCAGCGGGGGGGGTGGCGGGCAGAACAAAGCAGAAGAGCCCCATCAGGCCACCAAGAATGCCCGACAACTTAAAGGCATCAGCCATGCCGGCAAATTGGGAGGCTGCAATGTCCGCCTGATTGGAGACCTCCCCATCGAGAAGGATTTCCGCCGGAGTGTGGGAATGCAGCAGCCATTGGCCGATGGCAATACCAACCACAATCCAGCCAACCGTTCCCCAGACCCGCACCTTGCCAAAGTCCGCATCGCGGTCGGGCAAGTGGTGAAATGCCAGGGAGTTCGTCAGGGAGAGGGTCGGCGAGTAGATCAAGGAGTACAGCAGCGAGAACAGCAAGAGCCCGTTGAAGCTCTCGATGGTCGCCAATTGCCACACTAGGATTCCCCCAAGAAGGTGACTGAGCCCCAGGAATTTCTCCGTGTTGAAGTAGCGGTCAGCAATTTGCCCAGCGATGAACGGTGCAACGATGGCTCCGATCGCGCCCACGGCAAATATCTGGCCGATCTGTTCTCCGGACATGCCGCGTACATTGGCCATAAACGGCCAGAGCAGTGGCAGCCATGCTCCCCAGATTGCGTACTGGAGGAACATCATGAGGGATAGCTTGAAGCGCACACCCGGTGCGGGGGAAGAAGCTGCGTTGGAAGTCATAGTCGGTTCGAGAAAGGAATGGTTGCTTGAGAGGAGCGCAGGACGCAATCGGGTCAGTCGCTAAAAGCCGCATCAAAGGCGCGTTCAGAGGGTTTGAAGTCCAGGGCTCGGCAGGCGGCAGCGGATTCGGTGGCCCCGTGTTCACGATCCATACCAATGTCTTCCCATTCCACCGTCAAAGGACCTTGGTAGTTGGCGTGATTGAGTTGACGCATGATGCCTTCAAAATCAATGCGCCCGCGACCCATGGAGCAGAACTCCCAGTTGCGGCCGTCCGTGCCAAAAGCTGCGTGGCCCCCAAAAACGCCGCCGGGGGTGGGGCTCTCACTCCACCACACATCCTTCATGTGCACATTGAAGATACGGTCGGAGAATTCACGCAGGAACCCGATGTAATCCACACCCTGGTAGCCCAAGTGAGAGGGGTCAAAATTGAAACCAAAGGCCGGATGCCCATGGACCGCTGCCAGGGCACGGCGTGTGGAGAGCACATCAAAAGCGATCTCTGTGGGATGCACTTCGAGGGCAAAGCTCACCCCTTGCTCTGCGAAAGAATCGAAGATCGGATTCCAACGCTGGGCGAAGTCCTCAAAACCCCGGTCAATCATGCCCTCTGTGAACGGCGGAAAACCGTAGTTGGCATGCCAGATGGACGAGCCGGTGAAACCGTTGACCACCGTTCGCCCGGTTCGGGCCAGCACTTCCTTGACCGAATCGGGAGCCGCATCAAAGAAGCGACGGGCCGCTCGCCCCGTGTCTAGCATGTGAGTCGCCGCCCTCTGGCGCACGCCTTCGGGATCCCCATCTCCCCAAATATCGGGGGGCAGAATCGCCTGGTGGCGCTCGTCGATCAGGTCGCAGACCGCCTGACCCACTAGGTGGGTGCTGATCGCAAACGAGGCCAAGCCCGCGTCCTGCAGTAGGGTCCAAAGGTTATCGCAGTAGTCGGCCTCATCAAGAGCCCGCCCCACTTCGAAGTGGTCGCCCCAGCAAGCGAGTTCCAGACCGTCATAGCCGAAGCTCTTGGCCTTTTTGGCCAAGACTTCGATGGGAAGATCGGCCCATTGGCCGGTGAAGAGACAGAGAGGTCGCGTCATGGGATGCTAAGGACAAAAAGTAACAGACAGGGGAGTCGAGAGATTCGTGTTGCCACCGGCGGGAAAGTCCCGGTACCAGTATTGGAAGTTCATAGTGTCTCCACTTTGAATCACGCTACCGCCGGGAAGAGCACTCCAGTTGGGAGTGAAGGCCACCTGACCCACACCGCGTGAGTAGAGCACATTCTGATGGAAGGCAAGGGGGCCTGCTCCCAAGCAGAGGGTTCCAACGCCGCCGCCAAACTGAGGGATACTGTCAGTCAAGGGCGAGAACAGCACCATGCCGAATTGGGCCATGGGAAGGTCGCTGATCACGAAGCCCAGGTCCCCCGCCGAGATCGACAAGCTTCCCGTGGTGTCGAGGACTGCGGCAAAGCCCGAGGAGTTGGGTTCTGCGGAACAGTAGGAAGCCACCTCACAGGCCGCTCCCCCTTCCGCATGCACCACTAGGTCCAAGGAGCCCGCCGCGGAAAGCGACCCAAACGCCAGGTTGAACAAGAGATTCGCCACCGATCCCGGGGGCAAGATCGTGGGCAAGGGAAATTCCAAATCGTCCAATGTGACCCCAGGCAAGGGATCGTCGAGGAACTCATCAAAGGCCAGGGAAAGGCCCCCATCCAAAACGGTCAAGTCCCCTTGCTGCTCCAGGGTTGCGCTCAAGGGGAGCAAAAGGGGAATCGGGCCCAGGACTATGGGCGTGCCCAAGAAGTCTGCCTCAAGGGACAAACCCATGGGCAACACCATATTCAAAGTCATCACTCCAGAAGGGTCTCCCTCGAGTACCCCTACACCGGGAGCCAACTGCACCAAGCTTGCCACACTCAAGTCCACGGAACCGATGGGGAGTTCAATTGGAAACCCACCAAAATAGAGTGAGATCGGATCAAAGGTGCGAAAGGTATCGAAGAGCAGGCCGAGGGTCAGGTCCATGCTGCCGCCAGTCTCGCCAATCAAATCAATACCAAGCCCCGTAATCGTCACCGCCGGCCCAGCGATCTCCAGGTTGAATTCCCCGTGGGGAAAGCCCGTGAGCAGCGTGCTCGCGCCTAGGCCCACGTCCGTGGCAATGGGCACGTTGTCCGTGGGGATTCCACCAAACAGTCCGGGCAAGGTCTTGGTGCCGAGAGGGTTCGTGGTGGCTTCGTAGTTTCCCTGCAGAGTGCCGGGCAAGGCCAACCCAAAATCCGCACTGAGGGTGCTCGACGAAGCCCCGGGGGTGATGGTCAGGTGAATGGTTTGAGAGCTGGCCGGTGCGATGAGGGCCGCGATCAGGATTAGATTTCGCATGGGGATTTAGGAAGACGGATTTAGGAGGATGCCCAAAAAAAAGGGGGCAGACGGCCCCCTAGCTCCCCCAGCCTAGCCTCTGGGAGCCATCTGTGCCAGATTGAGGCACTTCCCCGTGGATATAAGCCCTCCTAGGGCCCCAGGAGCGTCCTGCTCCTGCTCGATACCCGTTTCCGGTTCCGGCCCACGGCCCCCTAGGGACAGAAGGTGACCCTGAGGCCACCGGAGAAATTGGCCGAGCCACCAGCGGGGGCCACATCGCGAGTCCAGTATTGGAAATGCCACACATCACCGGGCTGAATGATCGTGCCCCCCGGAAGGGCCAACCAGTTGGGCGCAAAGGACACCTGGCCCGCCGCTCCCGAATGTTGCACGTTCGCGCTGAAACGAACGAAGGGGTTGCCCACGCAAAGGGTGCCGGGACCTCCCACGTTGGGAATCGACGCTTCGTTGGACGACATGATGAACATGCCAAATTGATTGGCGGGTAAGTCCCCCACAACAAAGCCCAAGTCGGCCGCTGCAATGGAAGGCGTGCCAGAAGAACTCAACGCTGCACCCAAACCTGAAGAATTGGGCACCGAGGGGCAATAGTTTTGAACACCACAAGCCGCACTCCCATCGGCCACGAGGGTCAGTTGCAAGAGACCATTGGCAGTGATTGAGTTGATCAGGAAATCAAGCAGCAAGTTCGCGATGCCACCTGCGGGCAAGATGGTCGGTAGATCGATCGGGTTGTCCGCGAAGACTGCCCCGGCAAAGGGATCGTTCGTCACCGTGGAATAGGGTAAGGAAAAGTCAGCGATCAATTGCAAGCCGCCGCCCACTTGGATCACCGTACCGCTTAAGGGCACAAGCAGAGGAATCGGGCCAATGGGAGTCACGGCCCCAGCGCTCCCGGTTTCCAACATCAAGTCCACCGGAATCAGCACATCAATGGTTTGCTGTCCGGCGGGATTGGAGCCCAACACACCCACGCCCGGCGCGGTCTGTGTCAGGGTGGCGAGGGTCAAGTCCGCCGAACCCAAGGGGATGTTGAGCGGGAAGCCACCGATGTAGAGCGAATCTGGATCGTAGGTGCGGAAGGTGTCAAAAAGAACCCCAAGGTTCATGTCTAAGGTCCCGGTCTGGGTCCCCAGAAGATCGATGGCCAAACCGTCCACTGTGACCACGGTACCTTGCAGGGTGATGTCCAGCACCCCGGTGGGTTGCCCATCCAAAAGCGGGGAGACCTCAAAATCCATGCTGAGGGGAACCCGGTCGTTGTCCGAGGGCGTGCCTCCAAAAAGGCCTAAGAGAGTCTTCGTGCCCCCGGGGTTGGCGAGTGGGTCATAGACTCCGCGCCAGTCCCCCGCCAACGCCACCTGGGTCACCCCATCCAAATGGCTGGTGGATTGGGTCGGGTCGAGAGAAAGGGAAAAGGACTGCCCAAGGGCGGGGGCGGTGAAGAGAGAGAGGAGAAGAAGAATGCGCATGGGATCGGGGATTGGGTCCCGCTGAAGCCAAAACGCACCAGGGGCCGGAGGTCAAGTCTATCCCACTCTGGGCTTACCCACAGGCCAGACCAACCCTGAATTTGAGACACTTTGGCCCGGGGCCCAGTGCCCCACCGGCTTACTTCACTTGACTCATGGGAATCGCACAACGCTCCTTGGCAGCGAGCAGGGCAGCTTCCAAGACCCGTTGGGTCTGGTAGGCGTCCTCGAAGTCCGGAAGGGCCGCGATGGGTTGCTCGCCCCCCAAGACCTTGCAGATGTCCGCTGCCATGTTGACGAAGCCATGTTCATAGCCAAGCACATGAGCGTCGGGCCACCAGTTCCCCGCATAGGGATGGTGCTCACCCGCTGTACACATGATGCGCTGCCAACCCCGAGTCTTGGGGTCGTCGCTCCCATCGTAATACCACAAGAGGTTCATGTCTTCAAAGTCAAACTTGATCGAACCCTTGGTCCCGTTGAGCTCAATCGTGTTACGGTTTTGATGGCCCTGGGCCACCCGCGAGGCCTCGAAGCTCCCGATTGCGCCGCCCTTGAAGGTGGTCAGGAACAGGACCGCATCGTCCACCGTGGAGCGACCTTTGCCCTTGCCATCGAGCAGCTTGCGCTCCTTGACAAATGTCTTCGCAATCGCCCCGTTGATTTCCTTGATCTCGTCCCCGGTGATGAAACGCGCCATGTCCACGATGTGCGCGTTCAGATCCCCGTGGGCACCGGATCCTGCGTGCTTTTTCTGAAAGCGCCACAACAGAGGCACATCGGGTCCGGCCCAGTCCTGTAGGTAGCTGGCGCGAACATGTTGCACCTCGCCAATCTTGCCATCAGCCACCAATTGCTGAGCCAAGGCAACCGCGGGGCAGCGCCGGTAGTTGAACCACACAAAGGTCTTTTGACCCTTGCACTTTTTGGCAGCAGCACGCATGGCCCGGGCATCCTCAAGGGTGCCGGCCAGGGGCTTTTCACAGGCAACGTGCTTGCCCGCTTCGAGCATGGCAATTGCTTGCTCGGCGTGCAGATCATTGGGCGTGCCGATATCCACCAACTCGATGGTCTCGTCCTCTGCGATGTCACGCCAATCAGCACTGAAACGGGCCCAACCCCAGCGCTCGGCGAAGGGTTTGAGCTCGCGGAGATTGCGGGCGCTGACCAATTCCAAGCGCGGCACCCGGGGCAGGTCAAAAAAGTGAGGCGCCTGGTTCCAGGCGTTGGAATGGGCGCGGCCCATGAATTTCTGGCCGATCAGGCCGATGGAAAGGGGAGTGCTCATGGGGCTCAGGCTGAGGATAAGAGGCAGAAAGGTGCTGCTCACCTCCTCAAGCCTAGAATAGTCCCAGGGGGCCCTTGCGAGGGATGGTCCAACTGCTCAGAATGCCTTGCCCCCAAGCCCAGCCTTTTCACCATGCCCACCAATTTCTTCTGCCGCCTCCTCGGCCACACCTGGATCCACCGCACCGAGGACCCGAAAGTCGCCTGGAATGCGGGCAAAGACATGCTGCAACTGCACGCCACCCCGGCCGGGGAGATCCGCTTCTACTTGGAATGTCACCGCTGCAAGGCCACCAAGGAGAACCCCACGTCCGAAGAAATTAAGGCCATCAATAACTGAGACAAGGGGCTCCCTGGACTCCCTGAGCCCCCTCTGCTCTGGACAACCACTTTTCCGAACATCTGTTTGGAACTCGGGCCTTCTTTGGCCGATGATTTGAGAGGACCCAAACATGGATTTTCTCAAGTACATCCTGCTGATATGCCTCGCACCTATCTGGCTGCCGTTCGTCAAAGAACTCTGGCAGGAGTTCACCCTAGCTATGCGCGGGGACGGCGGGATCTTCAAGCCCCCTCCGGGCCCCATTGAGCGCGAGAAGCTGGAAGCCGGCTTGGCCGAAGAAGAAATAAGCCAGGTCAATCAAGAGCTGCCAACTTTCGGCCGCCCGGGAGGCGACCAGCCCAGAGGCCCCCTGCCCGGTGGCGGCCCCCAAACGGGCATCGTGCGCCGGCCCTTTACCCAAAAGGCCCGCTCCGGCTTCAAGCGCTAGGTGTTCCTCTCTCGGCCACAGGGCCCTGACACTTGTTCCCCAGCGCTAGGATCTTCATCATGGATCCATGCACTCAAGACGCGACATCTTGCGGACCCCGGGATCCGGCGGCCCCATGCTCAGCGGTTGCGCAAGCCTTACCCATGGGGACAGTCTCCCGAAGGAGCCGCAATCTCCCACGGACTGGGAGACCGGCGACAAGAGCTTTGCCACCCATGGCGCGCTCAACGATCTGAACAACGGCGGGGTCAGCATTCCACTCCGCAAGGAGGAGCAGCCAAGGACCCCCATGACCCACGATACCCACCAGGCCAGGGCTCAAATTTCGTGGTCAGAGATGAAACCCCGCCAGAAACAACACCAACGAACGATGCGATTCCTTCTCTGCACCTTGCTGCTCCTGTGTGTCCCCAATATGAGTCTCGCCCAAGAGCCGAGTCCCACCCAAGGGGAAGAGGTCCACGACCCTGACCCGGTGGCCGTGGCCATCTTGCTGGAAGAGCGTTGCGCGCGCTGTCACGAGCCGGCATCGGGAGACAAGAAGGCCATTGACGATTGGCCCGATGCCACGGACCTAAGCGCAACCCTCATGATCGATCTGATGGTCGTGCCCGGAGGCGCGATAGATTCCGATCTGTTTCTGACCTGCGACGATGGGGACATGCCCCCTGAAGGCGAAGAGGAACCCCCCCTGAGCCAAGACGAGCTAGACCTCCTCGCCCGTTGGATCAACAACGGGGCAAGCCTGCCGAACCCCATGACCCTTGAGCGAAGACGGGGAGAAATGGCCCAGGCGGCAGCAGCCCTCAGCGGCGCAGGGAACGAAAAGGACTCAGCAGCTGAAACTCAACCCAAGCGCCACCGGGGAGCAAAAAGCTGGCTCGCCTTCGGAGGTCGCCTGCACATCACTCTCTTGCACTTCCCGGTAACGCTCTTGGTGCTTGCGGGTCTCTTGGCTCTCAAGAAAGGAGAGCCCGGGGTATTGCTTCGCGCTTCCATCGCAGGCGCAGCCCCCTTCGCCTGCCTGGCCTCAATCAGCGGTTGGATTCTGGCATCAGAGTTGTCCGGGGACATGGAACTTCACCGTTGGCTGGGCGTCGCCTGCGCTGTCCTTTCCTTGGGAAGCTGGTGGGCAACCAGCAAGGTCTGGAAGTTCTGGCGTCCCCTTGTGTTCATCACCTGTCTCGTCTTGATCTCCGCAGCCCACGGTGGAGGAGACCTTGTGCACGGAGAAGACTGGTTGCGCTTACCCCTTTGAAGCAGAACCGTCCCGCAGTGAAGCATATTTTCCCAGTGGTGGGTCGAGCCGTTTAGATCATTGAGGAGGAACACCCCTCTCGCCGAAAGCGGGGGCGCTGACTTCCTTCTCTGACCAAGACGATTATGGTTGACGTTCTAAGATCCATCATGGCGGACATGCGCTCCTTGGCGCCCTTCCCGCACGTTGCCACAACAGTGCTCGACATCGCGACCCGTCCCGATGTGGTACCCCAACAGCTGATCCCTGTGATTCAGACCGACCCCGGGCTCACCTGCAAGCTACTCATGCTCAGCAATTCCGCCTACTACGGATTTCAACGGGAAATCGCCTCCCTCGAAGAAGCGGGCAACATGTTGGGCGTGCGCACGATCACGAGTCTCGTCTTGGCCTCGTGCGCATCGAGTGACCTTCACAAGACCAACCCGAGCACCACGGCCGGCTCCACGTCCTCGTGGCGGGATGCCGTAACCACGGCCATCGCTGCGAGACTGGTGGCCACGCGCACGGGTCGCACAGATCCAGAACGGGCCTACACCGCGGGCCTCTTGATGAATGTGGGCGATTTAGTGCTCGAGCGCTATTACGAAGAGGGCCAGCATCAGGTGGAACAGGAAGTCCCCCTAGGCCGTCCGCGAATCACGGTTGAGAAAGTGGTCCTGGGTATTTCCCATGCGGAACTTGGGGCGCGGCTCGTGACCCGCTGGATGCTGCCGCAGGTTCTGATCGACACGATCCGTTTCCACCACACGCCGGAAAAGGCAGTCCTCGACCCATCATTGACCGCAACGGTTCACCTGGCAGAAGCCCTGACCATGCACGCAAAAACAGGGGACAACTCTGATGATGGCCGGATCCACTCGACTTTCCCGATCAGCGATCTGGCCTGGAAGCACACGGACATGCTGCCCCATGACCTGTTGGCCCTAAGACAGGAATTGAGCGATGAATTGATCAAGGCCGAGGATCTCTTCGCGGCCTAGGCACCCGGGGCGGGTCTCGGAAGCAAGGAACGATCGAGTCGGATTCCCATACGCTCTTGGGCATGCTGGTGACTCACAAGCCCAGGCCAGCGAGACAGCCAAGTCCCAGCCCATTGATGCGCTTCGGCGGCGCGCACAAGCTCCTGGCGCCCCGCTGCCGAGCGAGCGAGCAGCTGGGCGGACTCCAGAGCCGAGCGCTTCACGCGCTCACCGGGTTCTTCCGCGCCCTGAGCCCGCAGATGCACCGACTCCAAAAGCTCCTCCCCTTCCGCGGTGGCTCCCGTGCGTAATAAACACTCACCCCGCAAGCGATCCAAGAGCAACACCTGCTCCAAGGGGCCTTCGGGGAAATCCTTGGCCCCCCGCAACCGCAACGCGCCAGAAAAATCCCTCCCCTTGCACGAGCTCTTCACCAGGGCAAGGGTACGAAGCAACTCAGATCCGGACAGGGGCCGGCCATCACCCCGGCGGCCAGTGAGTGCCTGTCCCAGATAGCCGTACAAGGTGACGAGGGACAGAACATCGAGAAAGTTGTGATGGAAGACTCCCTCCAAACGGTGGGGATCTCCTCGCAAAAAATCGAACCAGGCCTCGGGAGCCGCAGATCCAGGCAGGTCATCCACGCGCTGGTGCCCACACAAGTGTCGCTCAAGGGTTTGTAACTTGTGGTCCCCATAGGGACCCGGTCCTTGCCCACCACAAAGGCGCTTGAGGGGATGGTAGAGATCCAAGTGCCGACGGTTCTCAAAGGGTGACGGCAACCCGTGCAAACGGAAACGGTCGAGCAAGCGGTGCTGGTCATAGGACTTGCCAAAAAAGCTCACCAGTGTCCCAGCCTCGCCAATGCGTCGGGCCACCTCGTGCAAGAACGGTTTCTCTGCCTCCGGACCCGGCAAAAACCCTTGCCACAACTCGAAGGTCCCATCGGGCCGAAAGCGTCCTAGCCCAACCATAAAAACCCATGTCCCGGTACCCCCGGCCAGGCCCGTTGTTTCCGTGTCCAGGAAGAGCGCGTCCCCCGAGGAAGCTGCCAGCAAGCGGGGATCCTGGGCCATGATTGCCAGGGCCTGGGGGTCAGCTAGATGAGCCTCTTGCAGGCGCCAATCCCCGTGCATATCGGTTCCGCTTAAGAGTGCCTCACGCCCTTGACAGGTTCCATGGGTTGCTTCCCATGAGACGAGGTCCTTGGGTGGACCGAGTTGAGTGGGGCAAGTGGGCTGAGTGCGCGGTCCGGAACTCGACTCTCCATAGGCCTGGCCACGACCTTGCAAGCGTTCCCGCAGGCGCCCGAGGGCGAATTTCCGGGCGCTGCTCTGGGTGTTCGCGGATGTGGGTTCGACCCCGGCGGTTTCAATCGGCTCAGACCCTATGACTCGTGCCCCAGCCGGTCCCGCCCCAGTTCCCTCACGCCGCAAGCGTTTCAAACGCCCGGCCAAATTCTTTTGACGCCCAGCCATTCTTCACTCACTCAGGCAGCAGAGCCCCGCGGGTCACGTGCCCTTCGGGGCCCAGGTCCTTGGCGCTGATGACCTCATCCTCTGGAGCGTCGAGTTCCGCGGGCTCGCAAGGCTCAAGGGCCGGCCCCTTGGACAAGTGCTCCAGCAAACGCAAGACACCCGCCTTGCCTTCTGCTCCCACCTCTTCCACGGGGCCCACGCAAGCAGGGCAGCCCCGTTCGCAGGCGCAACGCTGCACCACATCCAAACAAGCCGCGAGCAACTCACGCTGAGCAGCCAAGAGCAGGTCGCTCAAGCCCACGCCCCCTTGCACCCGGTCATACAGCACCAGGGTCGGCCGCCCAAAGTGGGTCGAGCGCACCTGGGTGCTGAGGCCTAGATCGCTGGGCTGGCAACGAACAAACAAGGGTGCTGTGCTGCGCATCAATTCCCCCAGGGCATGCCAGGCGGTGCCCCCATCGGCGCTGCTGGCCCCTAGCTCGGCGGCGGTTTCCGAGGAGAGGGTCAGCATAAAAGCCTCCGTGTCCAATTCCTCAGGCGGCAGGTGAATCTCACCGGCCCCCACGTTTTCCTTGGTGTAGAAACGGATCTTCTTGTACAGCGTCGCTACCGTTGTCACATGCACTTCTCCGCGCCAAACGCTCGTGTCCTCACCCACTTGGTCGAAGGCATCCGCACCTTCTGGTAGGGGCATGGGCTGGGCCACCGGATAATCAGCCCGGTCCCGGCGCGAGCACTCTTCAAGCCGAAGGACGCGCACATCCGTGTCGGTCTGGGCCTCGGTGTAGTAATCCGATTCCACCTGCTTTGCATAGGCCCGACGGTTCTTGTGATCGAACGTTTCGATGCGCCACGTCACGCCCTGCACCTGGTAGATTGCTCCCTCATGGCAAGTCACCAGGGACGACTCCCGATCGGTCTCACCCAGGGCACGCTCGCTGCCCTGTTCGAGAATCAACACATTGTCCAGGTCCCCACCCGCCAGGGAAACATCCTGGGCCGGATAGGCGTCCGCCATCCAAAAGAAGGTGCGCTCGCGCTCCATCAGGAACCCCGACTCCTCCGCCAAATAGGACAACACCTCAGCCGCGTCGGGCACCTGACCAAAAGCCGGGTCCCCCGCCAAGGTGCCGTCTTCAGCCCGTTGGAACGGCAGCTCAAAAGCCGCGCACTTCAACTGCTCAGAGAGCAAAACCAAGTTGTCCGGGTCCAGGCCAAGGCGCTCCCGGGGGGCGGCGAAAAGGTACTCCGGATGGGCCGCTAGATACTGATCGGTCGGCTCAGAGCGAGCCAATTGCAGAACGAGGCTCGGGCCACCCCGGCGTCCCACGCGCCCCGCTCGTTGCCAGAACGACGCTTGGCTGCCGGGATAGCCCACGAGCACCGCCACGTCCAAAGCGCCAATGTCAATGCCCAGCTCAAGTGCATTGGTGGAGATCACCACCTTGACCGAGCCGTCCTTGAGCCCCGCTTCGATCTCCCGGCGCATATTGGGTAAGTAGCCACCTCGATAGCCCCGGATTTCGCTGGGCTTAAGCCCCATGTCCTTGGCCCCTTCCTTCAGGTAACGGGTCAGAACCTCCACGGCAGTCCTTCGGCCGCAAAAGAAAATAGTCTGGTGGTCGGAACCACAAATGACCTTCGCCACCTTACGTGCCTCTTCGAGAGCACTGGCCCGTAGCCCCGCCACGGGATTCAGCAGCGGCGGGTTGTAGACCGCAAAGTAACGCTTGCCCGCAGGAGACGCGTCCTCATCCACAACGGTCACCTTTCGCCCAAAGAGCCGCTCCGCATGGGCCGCGGGCTCGCGCACGGTGGCCGAACTGGCCAGGAAGCGCGGATGGGCTCCATAGTGCGCAGCGATGCGCACCAGTCGCCGCAGCACGTTGGCCACGCTGGACCCAAAGACCCCAGAAAGGGAATGCACCTCGTCCACGATGATGTACTCAAGCCCTTTGAATAACTCCGCCCACTTGGAGTGATTTGGCAGGATCCCTTGGTGCAACATCCAAGGGTTGGTCAAGACCATGTGCCCCCGGTCGCGCAAGGTGCGTCGAACGCTCGGGGGCGTGTCTCCGTCGTAAGTGAAAGCGTGAAAAGCCTGATTCCCCTGTTGGCGGCCTAACCCTTCGATCATGGCGGTCAAGCCGACGGTTTGATCCTGGGCCAGAGCCTTGGTGGGATACAGGAAGAGCGCCCGCGCTTGACCATTGGTTTCGAGCAAGCGCTGCAAGACGGGCACGGTGTAACAAACCGTCTTGCCGCTGGCAGTGGGCGTGGCCACCAACACATCTTGTCCGTCGAGGGCCGCCTCGATGGCCGTTGCCTGGTGGGCGCGCAGGGATTCAACCCCGCGCTGACGGAGCACCTCAATCAGCTCGGGAGCCATCCTGGCTGGAAAGTCTTTTTGGCGGCCGTGGCGTTCGGGAGTCTCGTGCCAATGAACGATGCGCTCGCGCCAACGGGCTTCCCGCTTCAGCTCGGCGACGATGCGCTCCACCGGCTTGGTCCCTCTTTTGGTTTTGCCAAGGGCGGCTTTCAAGGAGGCCTCGGGCCCATTTCCTGCAATCATGTGGGTGCTCCCTGGTTTGCCCGGAGGAGCCCCCGTGGCTCCCCACCTGCGAAAACCACGGCCAATGCCGTTCGGCTCCTGTTAGGGTCCCCCAGCCTATCGCCAATGACGCCTGGATTGCAAGCCCCCCGGGCTGAGCACCGCCCAATCCCGCGCCCTAGTCCCTAAAAAGGGCTATGAGAGCCCTGTGGATGCTGTCTTTGGCGGGGATCGCACGGATGCCCTCCCCAGTCTCCAGCACCTGCTGACCCGCAGAATCGAGCCCCAGCACAAAGCTGTGGGTCTGGCCCTGCTGCCCCGTGAGGATCACTTCCACGTTTTGATCCAAGGGTCCCGCTGGTCCATCCAGGTAGCTTTCCGCGGAGAGGAAAAACAGCATGTCCAGTACATCGAGCAACTCCGTGGCGGAGCGCTCTTGGCCCTTACGCCTCCACGTCCCCTGGATCTTTCGCTCGTAGGTTCGGGTCAAGTCTCCCCAGCGCACATCGAGCTGCACCAGACGCACCTCATCGAGGGACCAAAGATCCAAGCTGCGGAAATCCGCAGCGGGCATAGAAAGCACTTCAAGCAGGGATGCTTCCACACGCCCCACCAGGGTTTCCCCGGGGCGGAAATAGGTGCGCATCAAGTCCGCACCATCCACAAACAATTCCCGGCCGACCCAGGCGACCTGCACGTCATCCCCATGGATCCCTCCCAGCTCAAGGGCATAACCCCAGCGCTCGGCTGCCGGTGGAAACTCATCTGCGGCCACAAGCTCACGCTCCCAGCCATCGATGATTCCATTTTCCAGAGAGCCGAAGACTCGGTCCACCAACACAGGATTCGCCAGGCCCAGATTTTTGGTCTGACCTTCGGAGTCAATCAATTCTAGGCCAAAGGTGTCTCCCTTGATCCGATGCAAGCGCACGGTGTTGGGACCCTGCAACAAACGGATCGCATCCACATCCGCGCGGAAGGCGTGAATCAAGGTGCGGTCGGTGAAATCCGTCCAGTGCTGAATCAAGGCGTCGGCGGAATTGCCCCCCACGCCCACAACCCTCTGCCCAGCAGGGCGTGTCACTGACCAGTAGCCCGACTCGTAGCCTCCGGACATCAGCAAGGTTTCTTTTGCCCCTGCATTGCTTTCCCACTCAAAGATCATTTCCGGGTGATCCAAACCCCAGCGTTCTAGGGGAGCCTCAAAGTCCGCCACATCCTTGTCCGTGGGCGGATCATAGGCAAAGCCCTGGATATCTACCCCACTGAGGCCCTTGAGCCAAAGCAGCATGCCGAAGGGATCCATCCGAACCCGCTCGGGGGAAATGAGCTGCCACCCGCCTCCCTTGCGCTCTGCGATGAAGGAAAAATCCGGGTTCATCTTATCTAGACCCTTCCACGTGCGTCCCACCCGAACGATGGTCTCAGGATTGAGGGCCAAGAGTTGCTTGGAACGGAAATCCCTCACGCTGCGCTGCAGCACCGTGTCGAGGGTCCGCAGAATCCGATAGGTCCCGCCTCGGGTACGCACGTACTGGCTCATGCCGTCCACATCGAGGGCGCCCAGCACCAGCTCGAGTTCACGCTCCTCGCCAGCCTCGTCCCGGGTGGTAATGCGCAGGGTCGCGCGGGGGGGCTCGAAGCTCCCGTCCAAGTCAGCTTCCTCGGCCGTGGCCACAAAGCGCGCGTTCTGCACGAGGCTTTTGAGCAGCGCCCCAAGCAGGGCCCTGTCCACCGGATAAGGCAAGGGATCGGAGAGCATCCAACCCTGTGGGCCCAGCTCAAAACCCAAGTACTCCTCACGGTCCGTGTGGTCCACAAAGACCTTGACGATCAGGCCGGGATTCAAGTCCCCCAGCAGACGCTCTTCTGTGTGGAAACGGGTTTCGTCTTCGACCTCTTTCTGTTGCAAGATGAAGAAAGAAAGCGTCCCCACCAGGAGAGCCAAGAAAAGGAGCGATCCGCGACTCATGCCTCGGATCCCGGACTGTCCTGTCCGCTGCCCGACTGACCCGTCGGTGCCCGATCAGGCCCGCCACGGCGACGCAAGAAGCTCACCAGCACGCCCATCAAAACGCAACTCAGGGGCAGGTACCAAAGGGCTACCTGAACCACCCGGGTTACCGTCTCCGCAGGAGCGCGCTGTATGGCGGGGTCCTTGGAAGAGATGGACACACGATACTCACGGTCCGCCGCCCAATTGAACAGATTGCGGGCAAAGGGCTCGTTGAACGGCCCCATGCGAGGGTCTCCCAAAATGCTGTCCTGCAACATGGCGCCACTGCCCAAGAACACAATGCGATTCTCGCGCACGGCACCATCAGCCCTGGTGGCCTCGATCACCTCGGCGCCAGCCTCCGCAGCAAAGCCGCGACTCCAAGCAATCACCAGGTCCTGTGCTTTCTGGTTCTCGTGATCATCAGGGATCCAGTTGAACGGTGGCTCATCCACCCAGGATCCCGGGGCGCGACGGGGAGAACGAACCACCGCCTGGGCAAGGCCCAAGCGAGGCTGACGTGCCACGCGCAACCCGTGGGCTGCTGGCACCCGCAAGGGCTGGGCAGCGTCCTTGTAAGGTCCGGTGATCGGGTGAGCGCCCATGTCATCGGGCAAAGCTTGAACGTATGCCACCTGAGGGCCACCCACCACAGGCGCGGTGGTCGCCGCATCCCGCTTGGGTTCGCACACGATACCCGGAGTAATTTCGACACCAAAGGACTCGTAGAACAGGTCCAGTCCCGAAGCCTCCAGAAGACCTGGGTCCGTGGGCGCAGCAAGCACCAAACGCCCGCCGCCGGCCATGAATTTCTCGATGGAGCGAGTTTCAATGTCGCTAAAAGGGGTTCTGGGCTCCAGGATCGCGAGGACACTGCAGTCTTCTGGCAAGTCGCCATTCTCCGTGCCCGACCAGCGCTCGGTCCGGAAACCGTCAGCGGTCAAAAGCGACTCGAGGATGCCGAAGCCTGCGGGATCCCCGTTCAGCTCAAAGGCGTCCCCCTCCCCATGGCCACGGCTGAAGCAGATGAGGGGCGCACGCCCCTGGGTAACCTTGAGCATCGCCGCAAGGATCGCCTTTTCCCCGTCAAAGCTCATGATCGCCGGAGCGCGATAGGCATTTCGGTCCGGGTTGCCCGGATCCAAGGCCGCAAGGCCATGGCGCCCAAAGAGAGGCACCACTTCGCGCATGGGCACGCCCTCCGGAAGGTTGGCGTCCCGATCCGCTTCCGCTGGGGCCAGATGGGAAACGATCAGGCAGTTTTCGAGTCCGCGAATGCGTAACTCGAGCTTGCGCCTTTCAATACCCACCGCGTCCGACATGTTGTGACGCGTGATCTTGAGTTGATCACCCCCCTGGAGTTTCATCACCTCCAGCAACTCCGAGGTCCGTGTCTGCACATCCTGGGCCACGCGCTCAAAGGGCGCCGGCTCGGGTCGGAAGAACACGTCGATGTGTACCTCTCCTGGCAGAGCCACCAGCACGCCCCGGGTGGACGCATCCACCGAAGCGCTGCCCGTGGCAGTCAGGTCAAAGCGCTGACGAACCCCCGGTCGAGCGGCCAGCCAGTTGATGGCCAATACGGCGGAAAGGGCGAGGGCTCCCGCCAAAACCACCTGGAACCAAATCCCCGCTCGGGAAATCTTACCGACACTTTTGGAACGACTCATACCCGCCACCTCCGGCCCTCAAGCATACGCACGGTGGCGAATAAAAAGAGGCAAGGCCAAGTGCAGAAGAAAACCACCTCGGCCGTGTCGATCACACCCATGCGCCAGGAAAAGTGAAAGTGCCTCAGCACATCCATGGCTTGCAGGCTGGAACGCAAGGTCTGCACCAGCAGGCCTCCCAAGTCACCCGTGCCCACGAAGGCATCGAGAGAATTCAACAGTTGTCCACCGAAGCTTGGCACCAGAATCCAACCGAGACAGGCGGCAAAGGCCAGGAACGCCGCCAAGAGGGGCGTGTTGGTAGAAGTCGCCGCTAGCAATCCCAGGGATACAAAGAGCCCCGATGTGAGCACGGCCCCCAGCCAGGTGGCGAAAACCGCGCCCCAATCCGGTGGACTCCCCTGGAGTTGAAAAAGCAAACCATAGAGGGGCACCACCGACCAAATCAAAGCGAGGAACGTGGTGGCTGCAAGAAACTTGCCGACCACCACCGCACTATCGCTGACCGGTGCAGTCAAAAGGTATTCCAGGGTCCCCGATCGTGACTCTTCGGCCATCATGCGCATGGCGAGCAACGGGGGTAGAAACACCATCAGTGCCCAGAACAAGGTGCCTCCGCCCAAGGCTCCTCGCAGGGACGATCCCACATCGCCCCCGGTATAGGGCAGCACCAGGTAAAGGAAGAGTCCGTTGGCAAAGAGCGCTAAGGCCAGCAACAGCCACCCCAGTGGCGTCAAAAACAGACCGGCGAGTTCGCGCCGGTAGATCACCAGGGTGCCCCTCATGAGGGATCTCCGGGCTCGTCACCTTTTACGTTCCCCGTGGGGTCTTCGATTTCCATGGGAGCTCCGAGCTCGCGACTGGTTCCCTGATCAAAAGGGTTCAGGCTGTAGATCATCTTCTTCGCGGGGGGCGCTTTGGCACTTGCGTTGAATCCAGAATCAGGCATCAATTGCATGAGCCCGCCGTTATCAATGGGTTCCACCGGTGTGGCAGGCGCATCCGCTTTGGCCGCCGAGATATCAGCCACGTTGCCAGACACCAACTGGGCGAACACATCCTCTAGGCTGCGTTTTTGCGAGGACAGTTCTCGCAGGGCCCAACCTTCCTGTGCGGCGAGGGCCCCCACGTCTTCACGCAGGTCTCCTTCCCCTTCAATCACGAAGCCATGATGGATGCCAAGGCGCTCGCCCAGAGCAACAGCGGTTACTCCCGGCAAACTCTTCAGCAATTCCACGGCTGCTTCGGGGTCGAGTCCCACATAGGCCTCAAGCCTCACCCCCGCGCTGCCACCAAGCTGTTGCTCGAGTTGCTCGCGGGTGCCGTCGGCGATCAGGTGCCCCTCGGCCATGACCAAGACCCGTGAGCACATGGACTCGACCTCGGCCAGAATATGGGAGGAAACCAAAACCGTATGTTCATCGGACAACTCGCGCACGAGGCTCCGCACCTCTCGGCGTTGCAAGGGATCGAGACCGCTGGTGGGTTCATCCAAAATCAGCACGGGAGGCTCGGGCAAGAGCGCCACCGCTAGGCCCACCCGCTGGCGCAGGCCCCTGGAAAGAGTCCCCACCAATTGACGAGAGCGATCGGACACTCCCACGCGGTCCAGTACCTCGGCACTGCGCCGCTGGCGATCACTGCGGCCCATGCGATGCAAGCGACCGTGAAAGTCGAGCATCTCCTGCACGCGCATGTCCCGATAAAGGGGGACCGATTCCGGCAGATAGCCAATGGACTCGCGCACCTTCAAGGAGTCCCTCAGCACGTCGTGCCCACAGACTTCCAAGCGCGCGGCGGAAGTGGCAGGCAAGAATCCAGCCAGGATCCGCATAATGGTGGTCTTGCCGGCGCCGTTGGGGCCCAGCAAGCCCACGACCTCGCCCGCGTCTAGGTGGAACGAGACCTGGTCCACGGCAGTATGGCGCCCGTAGCGCCTGGTGAGTTCTGAAACCTCGATCATAGGAGCAGCAGGTTACCCGCTTACGGGGTGGAAGTTGCCGAGCAGGACGGGCGATTCTTGCGATGAGCGAATCCGAGCACTCAAAGCGTGCGGTTGGAGCTAGGCTAGGCCCATGCAAAGACGCCAACTCTTGGCCGCCAGCTTGGCGAGCCCCCTCCTCACATCCCCAGCAGCCTCCATGACCCGCAGCTCCCGAGGCGAGCCCTTCAATCTGCCCTATGCCCCCCACTTCGGCATGTTCAAGCACCACGCCGGCGGTGACCCGGTGGCGCAGCTCGAGTTCGCGCGAGCCGAGGGCTTCACGGCCTGGGAGGACAACGGCATGGGGCGCAAGTCCCCCGAGCAGCAGAAGCAGCTCGGCGCCGCGATGCAGCGGCTCGGATTGCAGATGGGCGTGTTCGTCTGCAACTGGAATACCGCCTGGAACGAGTCCTTCACCTCAGGCAAGAAGAAGATGGTGCAGTCCTTCGTCGACGAGCTGAAGGGCGCCGTCGAGACCGCCAAGCGCTGCGGCGCGACCTGGATGACCGCGGTCCTGGGCAACCAGGCGACCAACCAGCGTCAGGGCTTTCAGGACGCGAACGCGATCGAGATGCTGCGCAGGGGCGCCGAGGTGCTCGAGCCCCATGGGCTGGTGATGGTGCTCGAGCCGCTCAACTTCCGCAATCACCCGGGCATGTTCCTCGAGCGCTCGGACCACGCCTACATGCTGTGCAAGGCGGTGAACTCGCCCTCGGTCAAGGTGCTCTTCGACATCTACCACCAGGCCATCTCCGAGGGCAACCTGATCCCCAACATCGAGCGTTGCTGGGACGAGATCGGCTACTTCCAGACCGGGGACAACCCGGGGCGCAAGGAACCGGGCACCGGCGAGGTGAACTACAAGAACATCTTCAAGCGCATCCACGACCGCAAGTTTGAGGGCGTGCTCGGCATGGAACATGAAAACAGCCGCGAGGGCAAAGAAGGCGAGCGTGCTGTGATCGACGCCTACCGGGCGGCGGATGACTTTTTAGGTGGACGCTGACGAGCGACGCTTCACGGGGCTGACTTCTCTCGATCAGAGGGAAGCAACCCTAGGCCAGAGACACTCCCGGGCACTCCAACCCCGGCAGCCCCTGGGCATTTGCCAAACCCCTTCCCGCCGAGGGCTCCACGCCCTTAGGCTGAACCACCCAACCGTCCCTTCAGGGCGGAAAACCCACGGAGACAACATCTATGATTCTTACCCTGCCCCTCCTTTTCTTCACGGGCACCTTCAGCCCTGGGCACCTTTCCCCACCGTTGCTGGTCTCGTCCGCGAGCCTGCGCCTCGACATCACCGAAGCGGTGGAGGCGGAAATCAGCAACTTCGACACCCTCTTTGAAACCTGGGTCGCAACCTACCGAGCCGCCGAAGACGACGCCGGGCGTGAAGCCGCCCTGGAAAATCGGCCCACGGCCGACGACGCAGTGAAGAACCTCTTCGGTCTCGTCGAAACAGAGCCCGCCGGGGATGGCGCCTTCAAGGCACTCACCTGGATCATGCGAGCCTACACCTCGGAGGGCATCAGTCCCTCGGCCCAGGCCTTTGCGCTCTTGGCCGAGCACCACATCGAAAGCGAGCAGCTCAAGGATGTTGCCATGAACCTCAGCAGGGGAACCGCGGATATGGTCCCGGGTCTCTTGACCATCGCGGAAAAAAGCCCCCACCACGATGTGCAGGGCTGTGCGACCCTGTCCGCTGGAATCATTCTCGGTAAGGACCCCCTGACCCGCGAACGCGGAGTCAAGCTGCTGGAAAAGGTCATCGCTGACTACAGCGATGTCACGCACTATGACGGCCGTTTGGTATTGGGCAAGAAAGCCACGGGCGAGCTCTACGTCATGCGGAACCTGCAAGTAGGTATGACCGTACCCGAGATCGAGAACGAAGACGTGGACGGAGTTGTCTTCAAGCTGTCCGACTATCGTGGCAAGGTGGTCTTGCTGGATTTCTGGGGCGACTGGTGAGGCCCCTGCCGGGCTATGTACCCACACGAGCGGTCGCTCGTGAGTGAATATGCTTCACGTCCCTTTGCCATCATTGGAGTCAACTCTGACAAGGACCGCGAGGTCCTGAAAGAACGCATCCTTGAAGAATCCATTACCTGGCGCTCCTTCTGGAACGGCGGCAGCACCAGTGGCCCGATTTCCACCCAGTGGAACGTCAGTGGTTGGCCGACCCTTTACCTGATCGACCATGAAGGGGTCATTCGGCACAAGGGCCTGCGCGGGGATCTCCTCGACGAGGCCCTCAAGGAACTTGTTCCCCTGGCAGAAAAAGCCCTCGAAACAGGCGGCCGCTGAACCCTGTTCGGGGCATCGACCCGGTCCTAGGGACCTCTTGCCCGCAGCCCCGCTGCCCCCGGATCCCGGGGGCAGCGGGGTTTTGCATGCCCCCCAGACATGCCAGAATGGAACCTTGGACCATCCTCTCCGCAAAACCCTGACCGAAAAGGCCTACCGTGCTATCCGAGCCAAACTCGGGCGCGGGGAACTGCTGCCTGGACACCGGCTGGTGAACCGGACCCTGGCCGCGGAGATCGGCATCAGCTTCACCCCCGTCCGCGAAGCGATCAACCAATTGGCTTCCGAGGGGTTGGTGGAATACATCCGCGGCGCTGGGGCCTATGTGCGCCGCATCGACCGACGGGAACTCGAACAACTGTTCGACCTGCGCGAAACCCTGGAGCCCTTCGCCGCCGCACGAGCGGCCGAGCACATGACCTCCGAGGAATTGGGCCAGGCCCACCGATTGTGTGACCGGTTCCACGACCTCGCACGGAAAATCCGGGACTCCCCCGACCATACGGCCACCCCGGACCAATGGCACCACTGGATTGAGTTGGAAGAGGCCTTCCATGGCTTGATCTTGCAGGCAGCGGACAACATTTGGTTGATGCGCATCGCGGGGGAACTGCAGTTGATGGCCCTTCTCTTTGGGCCCCAGCGTGCGGGCCACGGCATCCTCAACCTGCGCACCGCCGCCACCACCTGGCGCGAGCACTTGACCCTCGTGCAACACTTGGAACGGGGTGACGCCGATGGTGCAAAGGTCTGGATGTTGCAGCACATCGCGACTGCCAAAAAACACCTCTTGGCCTGGTACGACCGCCAAGCGCGAGAAGAAGAGGAATATCCCCGGACCCCATGAAACGATACGCCCTCCTGCTTGCGGCCTTTTGCTGCTGCGCCTGCACCCCACTTCGGCCCTACCCCAAACGCATTTCCATCGGCGCCAGCCAGGAAGGCGCGGGACCGCGCATCCTGGCTGTGATCGCCCATCCGGATGACGAATCAGCCTTTGCCGGTGCGCTCTTTGCCAGCGCAGTGGAGCACGGCAGTCTCGTGGATGTGATCTGCGTCACCAACGGGGAAGGCGGCTTCAAGTACTCAACCCTGGCCCAGCGTGAGCACGGTTTGGATCTGACCCAGGAAGAGGTGGGCCGCGAACACCTGCCGCGCATTCGGGAAGAGGAACTCACCCGCGCCCTTGGCTGGCTAGGGGTCCACGACCTCCTGATGCTTGGTGAGCAAGACCATCGCTACACCACCGACCTTGGGGAAGTGCTCATCGAAAGCGAGGGACCCTGGGACCTGGAGCTCGTGCGTGAGCGCTTGAAGGATCAATTGGACCGGGGGCGCTATGACCTACTCTTGACCCTCGCCCCCTCCAGCACGACCCACGCCCACCACCAAGCGACGACCTTGCTGGCGGCCCAGGCGATTGCCCACATGCCCGAAGATCAGAGGCCTGTGCTCTTGGTGCCCACGGGCCGGCTCCAGGAAGAAGAGCCAAAGACCCCGGAGGGTCTGGCGCACAAGCAATTGACCCAGGTGACAGCAGGTCCCTTTAGCTTCAACCGCCGCACACGCTTCGGACACCGGGAGCGCCTGGACTACACGATTCCAATCCTGTGGTCCATGGCCGAACACCGCTCCCAGGGCACCCTGCAAATGATGGTCGGTTCCTACGACGTGGAGGACTACTGGGTCCTGGCCGCTTCTCCCGGGGACGCCAGCCAGCGAGCCCAGGCTTGGCTCGACCTGCTGCGCAAGCCGACCTTTCAAGTCCCCGACTACACAGAGAGCGCTGGCACCAACGCCCGCTCCACCCAAATCCACAAGGACAAGCCGTGAGCGAGGAGAAGCCCCAGAAGGCTCCTCGGCTGGTTTCTATCGACGCCCTCAGGGGACTCGACATGCTGGTGATCATCGGCGGCGGCGCAATTGTCCGCCAGCTGCATGAGACTTTTGGAGGGGAGTTCCTCACGGGTTGCGCGCAGCAATTGGAGCACACGGACTGGCATGGGTTTCGGCTCTATGACTTAGTCTTCCCCCTCTTCCTGTTTCTCTCTGGCGTGAGCCTGCCCCTTTCGGTGGTGCGGCGCCTGCAGGAGGGAACACCTAAAAAGTCCCTGGCCTTCAGCGCCGTGCGTCGCGCCCTGATCCTGGTGTTCCTGGGGATTCTCTACAACAACATCGGTCGCTGGAACGGTGGGGACCTGCGCTACGCCAGCGTTCTCGGTCGCATCGGGCTGGCTTGGTTCGGTGCGGCCCTGGCGGTGATCTACTTGAGCCGCCGAATGCAAACGGGCCTCATCGTGACGGTTCTCTTGGGCTACTGGGGTTTGCTGACTTGGGTGCCCGTACCCACCTTTGGCGCGGGAGATCTGGCACCCGGACACAGCCTGACCGATTGGGTCGATCAACAATGGCTCCCGGGACGACTGCACCGTGGCGACCGGGACCCGGAAGGCATACTGGGAATCTTGCCCGCGATTGGCACCGCGCTCCTTGGTGTGTGCGCCGGTCGAGTTCTCTTGGGCCAGGCCGGGTCCCATCGCCTGCGCGCAACGAAGTTGATCCTGGGGGGAATTTTAGCGGTGGGCCTCGCCTGCCTTTGGCACCAAGTCTTTCCGATCAACAAGAACCTTTGGACTTCGTCCTTTGCCCTGTTGTGTGCCGGGATGAGCGCTTGGTTGCTCGGGGTTGCGAGCTATTGGCTGGACGGTCCCAAACGTCCCAGCTGGGTTTTCCCCTTAGTTGTGATCGGGGCGAATCCAATCACCGCCTACCTGCTGAAAGGAATGTTCGATTTCGAATCAATTCCCCGGGCCCTGGGCGTGGCGCCGGGAGTCACCTCCCTTGTATTGGCGCTGACCACGCTTTGGCTGCTGCTCCTGCTGCTCTATCGACGTGGCTGGTTCCTAAGGGTCTAGGGCCAGGCTCGTCGGGGCACGCCCACGCCCACATCCACCTGGACAGCACCGGGCACGCTCGTTCCTGGACGCCGGTACGGACGCTCTCCCACTGATCATCGAATTCCAGCCCTGACCCAGGGCGGGGGCCTTACCCTGGGCCACATGCACCGCCCCATCCTCCTCACGCTTCTCGCCATCCTCGGCTGCCAGGCCGTGCCCACGGCTCGTGATGCCTCGCGACCGCCGAACATTGTTTTGGTGTTCACCGACGACCAGGGCTACGGGGACCTGTCCTGCTACGGGCACCCCACCATCCACACCCCGCACGTGGATGCCCTCGCGGCAGGGGGCACGAAGCTGACCCAGTTCTACGTGGCGAGTCCGGTGTGCTCTCCATCCCGCGCAGCGCTCCTCACGGGCTGCTACCCCAAGCGCGTCGGGATGCACAAGCACGTGATCTTCCCGGACTACGACTACGGGCTGCACACGGACGAGGTCACCCTGGCCGACCTCCTGCGCGGAGAGGGCTACGCGACCGGCTGCTTCGGCAAGTGGCACCTCGGCCACCGCCCCGGGCCCCTGCCCACCGACCAGGGGTTCGACGTGTTCGCGGGGGTGCCCTACTCCAACGACATGGCCCAAATCCACCGCGGGCCGGACACCAAGTACAAGTACCGCCTCCCCTGGATGGAGCAGTCCGAGGTGGTTGAGTGGGAGCCTGATCAGCGCCTCCTCACCCGCCGTGCGACCGAGGCCGCCGTGGACTTCATCGACGCCCACGCAGAGGAGCCGTTCTTCGTCTACGTCCCCCACTCGATGCCTCACATCCCCCTCTATGCCTCGGCCGAGTTCGAGGGCAACAGCCCACGGGGCCTATACGGTGACGTCATCGAGGAGATCGACTGGAGCGTGGGCCAGCTGGCTGCTGCGCTAGAGCGCCATGGCCTGACCAACAACACCCTGTTCCTGTTCACCACCGACAACGGCCCTTGGCTGCCGTTCAAGCGCGACGGCGGCTCGGCCGGCCTCCTTCGCGGCGGGAAGGGCAGCAACTGGGAGGGCGGTCAGCGTGTGCCATGTGTGGTCTCCTGGCCCGGGACGATTCCCGCGGGCCAGGTTGTGCGTGATGTAGCCACCACCATGGACATACTCCCGACCGTGGCCGCCTTCGCGGGCGCGCCCCTGCCCGGGGCGATCCTCGACGGGCACGATGTGAGCGACCTGCTCACCGGAGCCCCCGGTGCGACCTCCCCCACCGAGCACTTCCTGTACTACACCTCCAAGGGTGACCTGGCGGGTATCCGCCGGGGACCATGGAAGCTGCTGCTCGCAAAGGGTGAACTCTTCCACCTTGAGCACGACGTCTCCGAGCAGTGGAACGTCGCGGGACAGAACGCCGAGTTGGTTGCCGAGCTCGGAACCCTTGCCAGGGAGATGGACGCCACCATCACCGCCGAGGCGCGCCCGACCCGTGCAGTGGAGGCCATGGCCTTCTACCCCACCAAGCCGGCCCAAGCGGTCGGGCAAAGCCCGTTTTAGGCTCTTTCCGAAGGGGAAAACGAACCGTCTTAAAGATTTTTTTTAAAGACCAAGCTACAGCCTCAGCAGAGAGCGGCGAGCTGTGCGCCCTCCGACTCCGCTACGCTCCATCTCCGGGTGCACAGCTCGGGGACACCCCCGGCACCACTGGGTGCTCCTACCCCTCATGTACCCAAACTCTCATAGCGACTGGACGCGTTTTGGGGGGCATCCCACGGACACGCCGCATGAGCATGAAACCGACACACATGAAACCGACACAGATGATTCTTGGCGTTTTCTTGGTTCTGACATCTGTCAGCGCTATTGCATCAATGCCTCACCCGAACGGCGAGCAGATTGCGTGCGGTAGCACTGGAACCGCCGCACTTGTCTCGCCGGGCCTTGCTGGCAGCTCTTCAGGCCATGTCACGAGCTCCGGCGCGTGCGCCGCAGCTCTCGCAGATCTCAAGAGCAAGCTATTTTCAGCCTCGGGCGCAAGCTGCGTGACTGAAGATTGCCCGGAAAACGAAGCCTGCGAAGGAATCGTCGATTTACAACCCACCGACACGATCCACAAACCAAAGAAGGACCACGTCACTGGACTGTGGAGCTGCACGGTCACTCTCCCACTCGGAAAGTTCTATCTGCCGGCGTGCACGAGGTGCGCTTGAATCTGGCCAATCGAAGCGTGGCATTCGTCAGAAGGAAGTATCTTCCGCCTCGCCTCGGTGTCCCTGCCGTAACCGCTGCCGCAGTACTCCTCGCAGCGTTGCTCTATGGTTCTTTGACAAAGGAGGGTGCGCCCGAAGGCGATGCACCTCCTCAATTGGTGCATGTAAATAGACTTGCGGGTGGCGAGGCCACGGAAGTGAACAAGGATCAGCCCCCGGGCAAGTCAGCGGGAGCGCGGGCACCGGAAAAGGCCCCCGACAACCCGGGCCTGATCCAGATCACAGGGGAAGTGCACTTGTTCGACCATGATGGGCGTCGGCTCCCCGCAGCTCGGGGGCACTTGACATGGAGCGATCAGGACGGATCAGTGAAGACGACTCAGTGGATCACGGATGGGCATTGGTATCTAGAGGGATGGTCGGGGAAGCTGGTGCTGACCGACCTGGGCTTGAATGGCCTTTTCGGAGTTCCCCGCCTAACCGAGTACAGCGTGTCTGAATCTTGCGTGCTCGTGATCGAAGTCGACATCCCTGCAGGAAGTGGGCTGCGGGTCATTGATGAGGAATCGGGAGAGAGCCTGCACGGCGTGATGGCAGTGCCTGTTCGGTCTATGAAACAGGCTGAGAATGGACTGCCTCCTGACGGTTGGCAGCAACGCACAGACGTGTCTGGTGGCTCTTCGCCGCTGATTCTCTCGCGCCAAGAGGGCGCAACCACCTACTGGATTGGCGCTCCCGATACCCATGCCTGGCGCGTCGTGACGGTTGCGGGTGATCGTAATGGCAGTTTGCAGACTGTGGCTCTAGCGCGGGGCGCTCGCGTGGCCGTAGAGAATACCGCTCCGGAGCCGATTCCCTCGCGACTCACCCTGCGCAGTTCTAGATGGCCAGTTAGAAGCGACATCTTGATCGACCTTGACGCCGATGGAATTGTGGAACTCAGCGGTCTTCCCCCGGGCGAGTATTCCGCCCGCTTTGAAATCGGCCCCGAGAGCAAGGACGGGGCCATCTTGCTCCGGGAACAGCCAGTTGTCTTGAGTGCTGGCAAGACCACGACCCTTATGTATCAGAGGCACGAGGTGGCCCCCGTGGTCCAGGGTCGTCTCATTTGGCCAGCGGCCAATCAAGGTCTCGCCCCCAACCTCATTCTTGGAAGAACGAATGCCTCTGGATATCGAGAAGTATTCCGCCAGCGACCGGACGATTGGGCGCAGGCGGGCACGACGATCAACTGGTCATTCAATGCTGTGCCTTTCGGAACCTACTATCTTGAACTGGAGCCCCTCCAGCAGTCCTTTGAAATCACAGTTGACGAGTCGTCCCACAGCCGTCGTCCCACACTGACGGCTGAAGTCGCAGCCCGTGTCCATTTCCACATCGAACCTCGTGAGTGCCCGGCCGGGAGTGCACCCAAGGTCCTCTGGTCGCGACTTTTCCGGACCTACTCAAGTGCGCTCCGGCTCGACGATGGCAGCTTCAGCTTCGCCTGCGCCCCGGGCGAAATCCAAGTCCTCTGCAGTTCAGAACTGCATCAAGTGAACGGCCTCACCATGAGGGGCTGTGGTGGGATGGAGCGCTATTCCGTAGCGTCTGGCTCGAATGACCTGGTGCTCTTGCTCAATGACCTGGTCCCTCCGACCTCGGCGACCTTGCACCTGCACGAAAGCCGGGTCCCGATTCCCCTTGACCCCATGATTCTCGGTCAATTGACCACCAAAAGCATCTCGGGCGACGGCAGGTTGACCGCCAGCACCTTTGTGACCAGTGGCGGAGCAATGGGATCCGCCCTGATCGAACTTTCGTTTTCGAACCCGGAGATCTACGAGATCACTCTGCCCAAGCTAATGGGATATCGCGCGATCGCCCCCATTCGGCTTGACTTGCGGGACACCATCCAGCGCGCAGTGCAGGTCGAGCTGATTGCTGAGCATCCCTGAAGCTGGGGAATTAGCCTCCGAATTCACAGCAATGTGATGAGGCGCCCGAGGGGGCTTTTGGATGGCAAGACCAGTACGCTGCTCGGGCAGTCGTTCATGAACCTGCCAGAACGAAAGAAGCGACCCGCACTGCGAGGCGCTTTCGTAGGCACAGTCCATGGCCTGGATTTCTATCGAGGCCAGTGACTCGTTCTGGGGTGTCCCCCAAAACGAGTCCAGCGCCTATGAGAGCCCAACCGCCCCAAATAGGGCAGACTGGACTCCTGACTCTCCCCCGATCAACCCGTCCTGCGCAGCGTGCCAATGGAATGCAACCCACTCAAACCATGAAAGCTACACCGCTCATCCTCTCCCTTCCACTCGTTGAACTTGCCGCACTTGGCCTCTTCACCTGCCAGGCCCCTCCCCTCTAGAAGATACGAACTCGTCGAGCCCGCCAACCAAGGAGAGGATGACGATGGCACACAACGGCTCTGCTCCCGGAGTGATCGGGGCCTTTGAAGGCTGACCTTAGAGAGCTTAGCTAACACGCTGGTAGTGTTACCTGAATGGAAGGAACAGGAGAATCCTTCCAGGTTGACCCTTCAAGTTGTAGGTAGAGGCTTGAGTCCTGTGAATTTGCTTAACCCGTCTGCAAGGTCGAGGGAATGACTCCTTACCTCCGCTACTATTTAACCATCGCTTGGAAATACAAGCCCTGATGGTGCTCTTTGGCCACTCCCCCTTGAGGTTGCCATCCATCTTGGATGTGTTGGTTGACCTCATTTACAAGGTCTGGCAAGGCGAGGCTCTTTATCACTGTGTATTGCGTGCAGTTAGTCATGGGTAGAGCCTAACAACCTCCAACCTAAGCTGAGAAGTTCCTCTCATGCAGTCAGAGGTTGGTTGGCGTTGGCTTGGGGCGGACCCAGATCCCGTACGGGATTTGGCTCTGCGGGTAATGATAAGGATTTGCCTAGCGGCATTAGCACCATCGAATATTGCTCGAATGACCTGACCTGAAGCGACAAGCATCAGTCCTCCGACGAGTGTTCCCAAAGAGGGCAGCAGGAATAAGAATAGGGGACCAACGTCAAGCCCCCCTCGAAGAGCAACCTTCAAGGCCCCACTCGCGTCACCCATGTCCTGCACTAGGGTAAATAGTCCAACTCCTGCCACGCACCAGCCAAGGGCTACAATGGCCTTCGCCACAGAAATCCCCGTATCATACTTCCCGGCATCAAAGGCCTCTGGTTCAAACTTTCTACCCATGGCTGTTTCCTTCTGTATCAAAGATAAGCCTGTACTTTTTTAGAAAATTCCGGGGAGAACAGGGCCTCCTCCTTCGCCTATATAAGTAAGAGCTTGAAGAGCAAGGAAAGGTAGATGCTTTGCTTTTTCTTTTTTCCTTTTGTTCAGGACACCCTGAAGCCTACCTATCCAAAGTCCCTTCAGAGTCCCTAAGGGCCTAGAGAGGTCTTTGGATACCGAAAGGTCGGGCGCGGTCCCTGCGCTAAGAATCGAGCTTTGAAGGCTTCCCGCCCCATCCTGTTCGTGCCGGGGTCTTTTTTGCACCGAAAAAGATCGCCCTAGGGCTCTAGGGGCGCCCTCTCTGGGGAATCTCGGGTTTTCCGCCCCCTACCCCTCTGACCCGAGCGGATGTGCTGGTGGAGGTAATTCACATGACTGTAGCCATCTTAATTTTCTCGGCCTTTGTGGCACCCGCCCTCATGCTGGCGTTCACCCTGAGCCATACGGGCCAACTGCCCGCGCCGCCCTTCCCCCCGCACCTGCGGGAATGGCCCACGTCCATGGGCCCTTTCCGCAGCTCACGGGAAATTCCGCGGCAGCCAAGTTGCATGCCCTTTGAAGAGTTGCGCTGGATCTGCTAACCAATCAGATCTGCGGGCACCCCAGCTCTTAACGCGCGCCGGCCGCGTCCCTGTTCAAGGGACGCGGCCGGCGCTTGATTTGGGTCTGGAACTTTCACTGGGAAAGATCCTGACCAATTGAAAAGGCGTCAGTTCTTGACTTCGAAGTCGGCGTCCACCGGCTCGTCGTCTCCACTGCCCTCTTCCGCACTAGGGGCACCTTCGGCACCGGCGGCCTGAGCTTCAGCCTGTTGGGCCTCCTGCACAGCCTGGCCGAGTTTCATGGCCTTCTGATGGAAGGCTTCAAGGCATGCGTCCAGGGCAGCTTTATCTTCGCCAGCGGCATGCTTCTCAAGATCCGCAATGGCCTCTTCGACTTCGGTCTTGTCCTCGGCCGAAAGCTTGTCACCGTGCTCGGTCATTTGCTTCTTGGCTTCGTGCACAATCTGGTCGGCTTGGTTCTGCTGGTCCACCAACTCGCGGCGGGCCTGATCGACCTCCTTGTTGGCTTCAGCCTCTTGGTGCATGCGCTCCACTTCCTCGTCGGACAGGCCGGAGTTCGCTTCGATCTCGATGGACTGCTCCTTGCCGGTACCCTTGTCCAAGGCCTTGACGTGCAAGATGCCGTTGGCGTCCAGGTCAAAGGAGACCTCGATCTGCGGGGTGCCGCGTTGGGCTGCGGGAAGGTCAGACAGAACGAAGTTCCCCAACAGACGGTTGTCCTTGGCAAATTCACGCTCTCCTTGGAAGACCTTGATGTCCACCGAGGGCTGGTTGTCTTGGGCCGTGGAAAAGACCTGAGACTTACTGGTAGGGATCGTGGTGTTACGCTCGACCAGGGCAGTCATCACGCCTCCCAGAGTCTCGATGCCCAGGGAAAGAGGCGTCACGTCCAAGAGCTGCACGCCCTTGACCTCGCCCGCCAGGACTCCGCCCTGGATCGCGGCTCCAAGGGCCACCACCTCGTCGGGGTTCACCCCACGGTTGGGTTCCTTGCCGAAGTAATCGGTGACCGCCTTTTGCACCATGGGCATGCGGGTGGAACCACCCACCAGCAGCACATCGTCCACGTCGCCCGGGCTCAGACCCGCGTCCTTCAGGGCTTGCTTGACCGGCAGCATGGAGCGTTCCACCAGGTTCTCCACCAGGGACTCAAATTTGGCCCGGGTGATGTTCAAGGTGAGGTGCTTCGGACCGCTGGCGTCCGCCGTGATGAAGGGCAAGTTGATGTCGCTGGCTGTTGCCGAGGACAACTCGCACTTGGTCTTCTCGCAGGCCTCCTTGAGGCGCTGCAAAGCCATGGGATCCGCGCGCAGATCGACTCCGTGCTCTTGCTTGAAGCCGTCGGCCACGAAGTTCACCAGGATGTCGTCAAAGTCGTCGCCGCCCAGGTGGGTGTCGCCGTTGGTGGCCAACACTTCAAAGACCCCATCACCGATGTCGAGCACCGAGATGTCAAAGGTTCCGCCGCCCAGGTCATAGACCGCGACTTTGCCCTCTTTCTTCTTGTCGAGACCAAAGGCCAAGGTGGCCGCGGTGGGCTCGTTGATGATGCGCTCCACCACCAAACCGGCGATGGTGCCTGCGTCTTTGGTTGCCTGACGCTGACTGTCGTTGAAGTAGGCGGGAACGGTGATCACCGCGCGCTCGACCTTCTCGCCCAAGTAGGCCTCGGCGGCTTCCTTCAAGGAAGAAAGCACCAGGGCGCTGAGCTCGGGGGGTGTGTACTGCTTGTCGCCCATGTCCACCTTGACCAGGTCTTCGGGGCCACCCACTAACTTGAAGGGCACGGACTTTTCTTCCTGGGCGACCTCGTGGTGCCGACGGCCCATGAAGCGCTTGATGGAAGCGATGGTACGGGTGGGGTTGGTCACCGCTTGGCGCTTGGCGGCGGCGCCCACGAGGCGCTGGCCGTCCTGGGTGAATGCCACCACGCTGGGCGTGGTACGGTTTCCTTCGAGGTTAGTGATGACGACGGGCTCGCCCCCTTCTAGGACGGAGACCACCGAGTTGGTGGTGCCCAGGTCAATGCCGATGATCTTGGAGTTGCTCATGATGTTTTGGCCCGGCGCGAACCGGGCGTTGTGCAAGAGAACAATCAAACCCCGTGCCATCGCCCTCTCGGTGCCTTAACCCGAGTGCCACAAAAGGGTTACGATTACCCTAGGGCTCTCAGCCCGGCTCCGATTACGCCAGATTGGCAGGCCCCGGAAGGGCTAGACCTACTGCCTGCCAGGGTGGCAGCCGTCCTGCGGCGCTACTGCAGGCCGTACTCTTTGATCTTGCGATAGAGGGTACGCTCGCCGATCCCCAGCACCTTGGCGGTTCGTTCGCGGTTGTCTTCCATCAGCTCGAGGTTGGCCTTAATCAAGGCCTCTTCCATCTCGGCCAGGGAGCGCCCGGCCAAGTCCAACTGAGTTCCCCGGACCTGCCCTCCTGCGGCCACAACCGACTCGGGCAAGTCGCCCACCTGCAGGGCCTCGCCCTGGGCCAGGAGCACCATGTTCTCCACCGCATTGCGCAACTCGCGCACATTGCCCGGCCAATCGTGGCGAGCCAGCACCGCCCGCGCCTCGGGGGAAATACCCGTCACCGGACGACCGTGTTCCGCCGCTAGGGTGCGCACAAAGTACTCGAGCAACAGGGGCAAATCCCCCACCCGGTCCCGCAGGGGTGGCAGGGCGATGGTCACCACTTGCAGACGGAAGAGGAGGTCCTCCCGGAAAGAGCCCTCGGCAACCATGCTGCGCAGGTCCCGGTTGGTGGCAGCCACTAAACGGATGTCGACTTTTTTGGCCTCGTGCCCGCCCACCTGAACCACTTCGCGGCTTTCCAACACGCGCAACAATTTGGCCTGGGTCGCAGGGGGCATGTCCCCCACCTCGTCCAAGAACAAAGTGCCCCCGTCCGCATAGGCGATGCGCCCTTGCTTCTCGGTGACGGCGCCGGTGAATGCACCACGCTTGTGCCCGAACAACTCGGACTCGATGAGTCCCTCGCTCAAGGCGGCGCAATTGACCGCCACAAAATTCTGTTTGACCCGTGGGCTGGAACGGTGCAACGCGCGGGCCACGAGTTCCTTGCCCGTGCCGCTCTCCCCCAAAATCAAGACCGTCGCATGGGTCGCGGCCACCTGGGAGATGATCTGGAACACCCGTTGCATTTGGGGAGAGTGCCCCAAGATACCCTCCAATCCAAAGCGCTCATCCAACTGACGTCGAAGGTCTTCGTTTTGAAGTTTGAGCTCTTCGTGGTCCGCAAGCAAACGGGCGCGATCCACCGCCCGGTTCAATTTGGCGCGCAGTTCCGGCAGATTCACCGGTTTAGCGATGTAGTCATCAGCCCCCTGGCGCATGGCGTCCACGGCAGTTTCGATGGTCGCGTGACCGGTGATCATGAGCACCGGGGTAGTCGGGTGCAAACTACGGGACTCGCGCAAGAGGTCAAGGCCCGAGACATCTGCCATGACCAAATCGGTCAACACCACATCGAACGCCTTCTCGCGCAAGACCTCGAGTGCCTCGGCACCTCCGTGCACCACTTGACACTCATAGTTGTCCATTTCGAGTGCGTCCTGCAGAGATTCTGCGTGGCCCACATCGTCATCGACGATCAAAAGAGACGGATTGCTCGCTTCACTCATGTCTTACTCCTGCTCCCCTTCGGGGCTCCGATCGCTTTCCTCGACTTCCCGTGACCCTGTCACCTCTTGTACCAGAGGGAGGGTGATGGTGAAACTCGTCCCGCGACCTTTTTCGCTGACCACGCCAATGGTGCCCTCGTGTTGCAAGATGATGCGGCGTACGGTGGACAGGCCCAGGCCCGTCCCATCGCGCTTGGTGGACCAATACAGATCAAAGCAATGCTCGAGTTCCTCTGGATCCATGCCCACTCCCGTATCAGTGATCACCAACTGGGCGCGTGGGCCCACCCGGCGCACTTGCAGGATCAGCTCGCCCCCGCCAGGCATGGCTTGACGGGCGTTGACCAGCAGATTGATCAGAACCTGACGCAGGACGCCCCCATCCAAGAGCACCAACGGCAAGCCACTTTCCAAATCGGAAAGCACGCGAATCTCATGGGTGCGATGCTCGGGCTCCATGAACTCCAAAACCTCATGCACAAAGGCGACCAAATCTCCGGGCTGGCGATTGACCATCCCGCCCCGGGCGTAGTGCAAAAAGTCGCCCAAGATCCCCTCCAGCCGACTGACCTCCCGTTGCAGGGTGCGCACCCGCTTAGAGGCCCTGCGAGAACGAGGGTCATCCTCCCCCGCGCGGGTGAATTCCTCCTCCAGCAAGGTCAGGTTGATCGCCATGGTCGAGAGCGGATTCCTGATCTCATGGGCCAGTCCCCGGGCCAAACGGGTCAGTAGCTCCTCTTTCGAGGTGCTCTGGGGGAAGGATTCGCTGGGAGTGCTGGACACGCGGGATAAGCCAAGGGGAGGGCCAAGGGGCTTCGTTTGGCCCCGTGAAGGCGATAGGCTAGCCCACACCCATCCCCTCCGCACCTGTGATTCAGACCCTCGACCTCCCCGACAGCACCTCCCCAGGTGCCAAGACCCTGCAAACCGCCCTCAAGATCCTTGAGGAAGGGGGCATCGTGGTCTTCCCCACTGAAACGGTCTATGGCCTCGCTGCCCGGGCAGATCACACCGGCGCCCTCGAACGCTTGAGGGCCATCAAGGGCCGCGGAGCCGATCACCCGTTCACCTGGCACGCCCCCAGCGCGGCCGATGCCCGAGAGGGCAGCCCATGGCCGAGCTTGATGGGACGCCTGACCCAACGCTATTGGCCGGGCCCACTAACCCTCGTGCGCCCCTGTCCCAATCCAACCGCTGGACGGGACCTTTCACAAATCCTCCAGGGGGAATGGGTGGGCGTGCGCGTGCCGGCCCATCGGGGAACCTTAGCCTTGCTCAAGAGCGCACCTTTTCCAATCGTCGCCACCAGCGCCAACCCTTCGGGCTCCCCCGCCGCCTTGAATGCGGAGGACGCCCAGGCGGGATTGACCTCCCCGCCGGATTTAGTTTTGGACGGGGGACCAATCGGCAAGGGCCAGGATTCCAGCGTTTTGCGAGTCGGGCCTGGCCAGTTTGAACTGATGCGAGAAGGACTGCTTTCGCTCACCAACCTCCAACAAACCGCCGGCCTCAAGATCGCCATGGTTTGCACCGGGAACACCTGCCGATCCCCCATGGCAGAGGGCCTCACACGATCGCTCTTGAGGGAAACCCTTCGCACCAATCCCGAGTCCTTCGGCTTCAAAGTGATGTCCATGGGCGTGAGCGCAATGGACGGCATGGAACCCAGCGAACATTCCTGCGTGGCCCTTGCGGAACAGGGGCTCAGCTTGATCGAGCACCGCTCCCAAGCTGCAACCATCGAGCGAGTCATGGCCATGGACCGGATCTACTGCATGACCCGCTCCCACATGCAGGTCCTCTTGTCTGAAATGCCAGCGGGGCAAGGCCCCACGGTGGAGTTGCTTTCCCCCGAGGGCCAAGATGTCCCCGATCCCTTCGGCGGATCCCTCAAGCAATACCGCCAAACAAGAGACGCGATCAGCGTGTTCCTGAAGCAGCGCCTTCAGGATTGGGTTTAGCCTGTTCTAAGACCCGCCGCAGCAAGCTGGCGGTTTCCACGGGCGCAAGGCCCGTGATTTTCTGACCGGCTCGACTCTCCAACAAGCCCGGACACTGTCCCAAGGCCTTGTTGATCGCCGCAAGGGCCAAACCGTGGGATCCCATGCCTTCCGCCGCCAGGGCAACCCCTAGGTGCACATCCGAACGTCGGGGCTTGGCCTCAGCCGCCCCCAAGAGCACCTCAAGGGACTGGTCGGGTTTTCCACTGGCCAACAATCCAAGTCCCAGGGAAAAGCTCCCTTGGAAGTTCACCTCATTCACCAACCCCAGCACCTCGGGATCCTCTGGGCCACAGGTTTGAGCCAGGGCCAGCACGGATTCCAGGCTCTGACCCGTGCCCTCATCGAGCACCTGTTCCGAAAGGGTCGCGCCTCCCATACGGGCTCGACGTGCGCTCATCAACTCGCGCCCAAGACGGGCGCAGGAAAGCGCTTCCCGTCGCTGCAGATCTTTGGCCGACAGAACCAAGGACCAAACCCCGGGTAACTGTTGGGGTTGGGACCGCAGCCAGGCCATGTTCTCGGGCAACCAACTCAAGACCTCCGCACCGCTGAATTGTCCACGGTGCAGGATCCATGGGTCCCAATCCGTCAGAGCGCGCTCGGACGCCAGGGCTTGGGGACATAGAACCCAATAGTGAGCCGCAACCCCAGCGGGATCGTGCAATCCCAGGCGCGTGAGGGCTGCGTGCAGGGCGCCTTCGGTGGGAAAGTTGCTGGCGGTAAGCGGCGGCGCTTGCTCTGCACCGATCAAAATCCACTGGCTGCCGTATTGGAATACCCCGGCCCAAGGAAACGAGCTGGCAAAGGCCCCCATCACCGCTCGGCAGGTTTTGGGCTGCAGGGCGTGGGGTGGCACCCACTGACAAAGAATCCCTCCTGGGGCTAAGGCTTCGCGAGCAATTCGATAAAACTCTTCGGTGTAGAGATACACCGCGCCGGGTGCATCGGGCAGCAGGGGCTCCATGGTCAAGAGGTCGAGTTCGCCCTCCATCTCCGAGAGCGAACGGCGGCCATCTCCCAACCTGAGGCGTACCCGCGGATCTTGCAAGACGCTGCGATTCACCTGGGCGAAGAACGACGCCTGATCGATCACCGCGGCGGAGAGTTCCAGAATGTGCAGTTCCTCTACCTCGGGGTGCATGGCTAGGGCACCGGCCGTTGTCCCCGTACCAAAGGCCAAGACCGCCGACCGCCTAGGAGCGGGGTGCAAGATCGCGGGCAGGTGCCCAAGGGCCCGCATGTAGTGATAGTCAGCCCCCGTGGCGGTGGCCCGAAAGCCGTCGGTCAAAAGGGTTCGCTCCCCGCGCAACTGATCCTCTACCACGGCCACGGTAAAGTGCGGCCCATTCGTGTGGGACAGCAACTGAAACTCGCTGCGTCTGAGGGTCGGAGTCTGCAGGCTGGGTGCGGGCAGCAACCCTAAGCCTATGGCCGCAAGCCCAGCCCAAGAGGCCACGCCCCGGTGATTCAAACCCCAGGCCAGAATCACCAACAGGCCGGCGCAAAGCACTAGAAAACCTTGGGCACCAAAAAATCCAGACCCCAGCCAAAGCAACGGCAAGACCAAGAACGCCCCAAGGGCCTCGGGCAACAACATGTCTCCCAGGCGTCGACCGCTCTCCCCCTCAAGAGCCCGGTGAACCGTGGGCACCAGCGCCCCCAAGGGCAGCAGGGGTGAGGCCAACATGACGCCCCCCAAGAGTCCCCCGAGCCCGTCGGATTTCCAGCGGTAAAGTTCCTCGACCCCAACATGAAAGCTCGGCCAAAACCAAAGGCCGTGGGCCAGCACGGCGAGCAGCAAACAAACCAGGGGCCCACTTTTCCCACTGGGTAACCAACGGGGCAAGAGCCAAGCTCCCAAGGCCAGCGCCCCCAACGCGCCACCCAGAGCATGTCCCGTTGCGGCGTGCATAGAACCCAAGTCCAAGGCCCCCAAGCGCAACAGAACGCTTTCCGAGAGGGCGGTCAAGAGAGTCGCCAGCACCACGATGCCTGCGGCCCCCCGACTCGAAAGAGCCGCAGCGCCGGACTGTTCGGTTTCGAGTTCCCCGTCCCCTTGGGATGGCCTGGTTTTTTCCGCCACCCCTGGCAGTGCAATCCAATGGGAGGACATTCCCGCCAACAGTGCGGCCAGCAGACCCGCAGAACCGAGTCCCCAAATCCCAAAGCTCCCCGCCGCCCACTCCCCCAATAGGACCAAGCCGAGAACCGCACCGAGCAAGTTCAATGCCCAAAGCTGCGGGATCCCATGGGGCCCGCGCCGGCGCGCCAAAAGGGGCAGGAACATGCCCTGACAAAAGCCCGCTAGGAACAAGCACGCAAGGCTCAGCCAAGCTCCACGCCCAACGCTCCAACCCAAAAGACCCGTACTACCTGCGGCTGCAAGACCCACGAGCAACATGTTTCCCCGCACCGCCAGACGCCCCGCGCGCCAGGCCCCAAGGGCCCAACTGGCCAAGTAAAGCGCGAGCCCCGTGGCAGCTCCGAGCCCTGCGCCCAGGGACAAGTCCAAAGCCGACAGGCCAAGACGCTGGGTCATCATGCCAGAGGCCCCTGCTAGGAACGCCGAGGTTCCCAGGGCCAAAGAAGAGCCCCGCCGGGCCACGTGGGATTCCATCAGGAAGTGTGCGCGGCGGAGGTCAAAAGCGTGAAGGCTTCATCTTGGTCCTTGCAGGCCACCAGTCGCGCCAGCAACTCTTGGTCTCCAAAGGTTCTGGCGACCTCGGCCATGGTGCGGATGTGCAGCATCTTTTCTTCCCGCGGGATAATCAACAGGACGGCGACTTGGGTCGGCAGCCCGTCCACCGCATCGAAGTCCAGGTCCGCGTCCGGGGACACAAGTCCCACGGCGGCGACCACGTGGTCTACTGCATCCACTGCGGCATGGGGAATCGCTATGCCATCTTCCATACCCGTGGACATGGAGTGCTCACGGTCGAGCACCGCTTGCAAAACTTCGGCCTCGGCCTCTTTGGGTAGATGCCCCTGGGCCACAACGGCCTCGAGCAAGATTCGAATCCCGTTCCACTTGTCTCCCGGGTTAAAACCCAGCAGCAGGTCCTTTGGGGTCAAAATGTCAGAGAGATGCATGAGAAGTGTGTGGGCACGATCGCGGGAGGGAGACACATGGAGCTCTGGGCCCGTGGGCGCTCCCTTTGGGCCCATATCCTAACCCACTCGCGCCAGGTGAGAACACCCCCCGGAGGGGAACCGAGCTCCCCACCGGACAGGAGCCCCGTTCTGCCTGGAGAGGGCCCCCCCTGGCAAAAAGGGCGCCCCAGGCCCTCAGGAGTCCTCTTCCGTTCGCTTCGCTTTCAATAGTTTGCCCGCCACAATGGCCAGGAAAGCGATGCCCCCCGAGAACAGGGCGCCCATTTTGGCCTGACCCTCCAGGTCGATGCCCGCGACTTGGGTCTTGCCATAGGCCGCACCCGCCACGAAGAGCGCCACGGTCAATCCCAGGCCGGCGATCATGCCCGCCAGGAAGAGATCCTTCATGGCCATACCCGTGGGAAGCGGGAACCCAAGAGCCTTAGCAAACACGCCGAAGCCCACAACGCCGACGGTCTTGCCTATCAACAGGCTGGCGAAAATAACCCAGGTCATGAGGCCGAGGGAGCCGAATGCAACCCCCGCGTTGCCCATGGCAAAGAAGAACAGCCCAAAGTCCACGAAAAGTTTGGTCTGGTGCTCGTAGTTTTCCAGGGTCGAGTGATGCATCCCCAGGTCCTCGGCGGTTTTCTCGCCCATCACGTCCACTTCGTCGTCCGCGGTGAACAGGCCCGTGTCTCGCCTGGGTGCAGGCAAGAACGGAACGATGGGCACGAGGGCCAGGGCCGCATGCAGATGCGCCATCATCAGGCCGCACCAACTCAGGCCCCCCGCAAGGAAAATGTAGGGCCACCATGCGCGCACGGAAGAGCGCCGCAGGGCGAAGGCCAAGGCCATTCCGGCCACGACCAGTCCCAGAAATTCGGGGCGCGCGGGGGCCGCCGGGTCTCCGTAGAAGATCGCGATGATTCCCAGGCCAATCGCGTCATCTGCCACCGCAAGCAGCAACAGGAAGTTGATCGCCGGGTGTCCCGCGCCGAACACCGTGCGGGCCACCAGCCATGCAAGGGCAATGTCCGTGGCGGTGGGAATGCCCCAGCCCCTGAGGTACTCGCCCCAATCGCCGGGTTCCGCTCCAAAGCCCTCCGGCCCAATAGCCGTCATCGCCAGGAAGAAAAATCCCACCGGGCCAACCACTCCACCAATGGTGGCGATCAGGGGATTGACTGCTTTTCTAGGAGGGTTGAGAGAACCGCCGGGCAGGCAGGCCTCGGTGATCTCCTTCGCGGCGATGCCAAAGAAGAAGACCATGAACACATCGTTAATGAAGAAATGCAAATTCAGATGATGGCCGAAGACCGTCATGTGACCGGGTAGCTCCCAGACTGCGGGCCCCTCCCCATGTCCCGTACCAAACCAGTAGTGGTACCAATCCGGTGCCAGGTTGGCGGCAAAGAGGGCGCCAATGACTCCCAGGATCAAGGGAATCGAGAATTCTTGGAGGTAGCTGACGAAACCGCGCTTGGTGGAACTCATGGTTTTGGATCTTGGGGCCAACCGGGAAAGGAAACCAGACAGGCGCACTCCGAGGTCACGCCATATTCTGGGCGAAGAGAATGCCCCGCACGGAGGGCCCCTGCAAGCCCTAGACACGGGGTCAGGGGCATAAATTCCGCGAGCGAGGGTCCATTCGTGAGGGTTGGCCCCTCGGTTCGTCCCCGAGATCCCCTCCTGGGAAGCCCTCTCTTGACCCCTCTTCTCAGGATGAGGGGAAGACTTTGAGGCCTGGAGCGTCTCAAGAGCCCGGAAGGGATCCCGCCCGGGCGTTGACTCGCCCCCACTGGGCCTTCAGAATGCCGCCCGGAGCCCCCATGGCCCCGGGACAGACTTCAAGTCCACGACTCACACCTGCAAAGCCAAAGCGCCAATCGACCTGATGCTCGACGCCTTCCTACCCCTACTCCTGGCCTTGACCCCTGCGGTCAGCCCCCTTCCCTCCGCCCCGGTCCCCCTTCCTGCGATCCAGGACGCGGTGCCTCCGATCCAAGCGGACGGGGATAACTTCATCATCAACTTCCCAGAAGGTGAGCGTCCCACAGATGGCATGAACCTCGGACAGTTTGTCCGGGCCTGCCAGTTGGTGACCAACATCAACTTCACCTACGACGATCAGACCAAGCTGTTGCTCAGCGCCAAGCCGATCACCTTGCTGGGCACCAAGGTCGTACCGAAGGATGATTTCTACTCCTTCTTCCAAATCATCCTTTTCATCAATGACTTTGTGACCACCAAGGTGGGAGAAGGTGCTTTGGCGGTGATCCAAATCGAAGCACTGGCTGGCGCGGGTGGACGGGCGGGCACGCCCTCGGCCGACGGTATTTTGGTAGAAGAAGAAGATCTGCCCGATTACGCCGCCCAACCGGCCACGCGCATCACCACGGTGATCAGCTTGCCCAACACGGACGTGCGCAACTTGACCAACACCCTGCGAACTCTGTTCGCCGGAGACGCCAACGGTTCCATGTTGCCTGCGGGCAACAGTAACTCGGTGGTCATCATCGGCTTTGGCTCCACTGTGGTAGCCATGGCGCGCATGTTGCGCATCGTGGACGAAGCCGCCAAGGTCGAGGAAGAGCAACCTGTCTTTGAGGTGATCCAACTGGAATACGCAGCGGCGGATGAAATCGCCTCCCTGGTGGACGAGCTGTTGGAAGCAAGCCAGCGCGCCGCCGGTGCTCCCCGCGCTCAGCAGGGGGCAACCACCCGGGTCGCCGGCTCAGGTGGCGAAGCAAAGATCCTCGTGGACCCGCGCACCAACCGTTTGATGGTCATGGCCATGCCCGAGGAAATGCCCCAGATCAAAGAACTGGTCGCCAAGCTTGACGTGGACATTGTGGAACGCGCTGCTGCCTACCACATCTACCCCTTGGAGAATGTCAAAGCCGAAGAGCTAGCCGAAACCCTCAACGAGTTCCTGCAGGACGCAGGCCGGGTTGAGCAGGGCCAGAGCCAAAACGTACAAGGCCAACGGGGCGGCGCAAGCGGCGGCCAAAGCACCGAGTTCGTGGTGGTTCCGGATGCGGAGACTAACTCGCTCCTGATCGCCGCCAGCCGCACACGCTATGAGGAGTTGATCTCCTTGATTCGGCGCCTCGACCGGCGCCAACCCCAGGTGCTGATCGAAACCGCCCTGATTGAGCTGACTGGCCGGGACTTCCTGGACATTGGCGTTGAACTGGGCCTTGCAGACCTTCCGGGGGGTGCTGGAGCCGGTGGCTTTGGTGTGACCAACTTTGGGCTCTCAGCCTTCGAAGACCTGGACGGGGACGGCATCGCAGACAGCCGCGTGCCCAACAATGGGTTCGGCATCACCGCCGGCATCCTGGACGGAGACCAATTCAGCCTGCCCTTCCTGGTGGCCCTGATCGAAGAGCAGGACAACTCCAACGTGCTCTCGGTTCCTAGTGTTCTGGTGAACAACAACGGCAGTGCGCGGGTCGAAGCCCTCGAACGCCAGCCCACCACCACAGTCACGGCCACTGGCACAGTCGGCTCCACCTCTGAGAACTTCGCCGGTTACCAGGATGCGGGCATCACCATGGAGATCTCCCCCTCCATCAGTGCCAGCCGCTACCTGCGCCTGGACCTGTTCCTTTCTATCTCGACCTTCCAAGGGTCATTCTCCGGTCCGATCCCTCCGCCCCAGGTGGAACGCAAGATCGACACCACAGTCAACATCCCCGATGGGGACACCATGGTCATCGGCGGTATCGTGATCGACAACCGCTCGGACAACCGAGACCAAATCCCCTTCCTGGGCGACCTACCCATTATCGGCCGCCTGTTCCGGCGGGACGCCACCACGGAGAACCGCACGGCGCTCTACTTCTTCGTGACGCCCCACATCCTGCACGATGCGGACTTCGCCGACCTGGCGGAGATCAGTTACAACAAGAAGATGGAAGCAGCCGACACCATTGGCCTTGATCGCATGCGAATGATCCAACCTGGATTTGGTCAGCAGGCCGAGGACAGCGGCGTGGACCTGGACGGCTTTGACTTGCCCCTTTACCAACGCCCCGTTTCCGGCGAGGAAGTGGACGCAGAGGAAATCGGCATGAACCCCGGCCAAGTTCTGGAGGCCATTGAGTCCTCCAAGACCAAGGACAGCACCGACGCCTAAGCGTCTCTTCAATCATGGCCAGCATTTCTGACATGCTCATCGACGCGGGGCTCACCCGCGATCGCCTCGAAGAGTGCCGACAGTTGTCGGCGCGCAGCGGGGATTCCCTTGACCGCAGTATCCTGCAGCGCGATTACCTCGACGAGGCAACCCTGCTGCAGATCTATGCCAAGCTGCTCGGGTTTGAATTCCGCAAGAGCCTAGAGGGCACCAAGGTACCCACCAGTTTTGTGGACAACGTGCCCGTGCACTTTGCCCGCAACTACAACTTAATCGCTCTGGAGGAATCCGAGAACGGGACAATTAAGGTGGCCACCTGCCAGCCCCTCGCCCCCAACCCCATGGACGACCTCGCTGCCCTCTTGGGTGTCGAAGTCGACGCAGTGATTGCCCCCCGGTTGGAAATCACCGCCTTGATCGCGCGGGCCTACCGCCACAAGGCTGACGGGGTGGACGAAGCCCTCGACGCGGTCTCCGATGACGCGGACATCGGCAGCATGGCCGCCGAGATCGACGAAGCCGAGGACGTCCTCGACGTCTCGAACAAGGCACCGATCATCAAGCTGGTCAACACGATCCTGTTCCAGGCCCTCAAGCTGCGCGCTTCGGACGTGCACTATCAACCCTATGCGGATCGTATGCAGGTGCGCTTCCGGATTGACGGCATCCTCTACGACATGGACTCGATCCCCCGTCGGGTGCAAGACGCGATCATCAGTCGTGTCAAGGTCATGGCCAAGATGGACATTGCCGAACGACGCCTACCCCAGGATGGGCGGGCCACGATCAAGATCGGTGACGGGGAAGTCGACGTGCGCGTCAGCTCCATCCCCACCACCGACGGCGAACGCATCGTGATGCGTCTTTTGGACAAGACCGCCAAGCTCTACCGCTTGCACGAGATCGGTCTCGCCCAGCACAACATCGATATGCTCGAGCATTACCTCGGCTACAACCACGGAATCATCTTGGTCACTGGGCCCACAGGTTCTGGCAAGACGACGACGCTCTATGCGTCCATGTCCGAGATCGACACGACCAAGAAAAACGTGTTGACCATCGAAGATCCGGTGGAATATGCCCTGGCTGGCGTTTCCCAGGTGCAAGTCAACACCAAGAAGGGACTGACTTTCGCCACGGGGCTGCGCTCCTTCTTGCGACAGGATCCTGACGTGATGATGGTGGGCGAAATCCGTGACTTGGAAACCGCTGAGGTCGCCATTCGCGCCGCCTTGACCGGTCACCTTGTGTTCTCGACGGTTCACACCAACGATGCCCCCTCCACCATCACACGGATGATCGACCAGGGGGTCGAACCCTACCTGGTGGCTTCCTCCATCGTCTTGATCATCGCCCAGCGCCTGGTGCGTACGGTTTGCACCCACTGCGCGGTGACCGAACCCTGCAGCGCTGAATGGGCGGCCAAGCTCAAGGAGGTCGGACTTTCCCCTGACGCTGTGGATCACAAGATGACCTACGGCGCAGGCTGCGATGAGTGTTTCCAATCGGGCTATGCGGGCCGGACCGCTATCTATGAGTTCTTGCCCGTGTCCGAGGACCTGCGCACCCAGATCATGGAGGGCGGCAACGCAACGGACATCAAACGCGCCGCAGTCAAGCGCGGCTTGATTACCCTGCGTGAAGATGGACGAATCAAAATCACAGAGCGCCTGACCACTCCCGACGAAGTCCTACGCGTGACCCAATTGGACGTGGACTAAAACCCGCTGCGCCCCTCGAAATCCCCCATGCCCATTTACGAATACATCGCCTTTGCCAATGGAGGAGTCACCTCCAAGGGCATCGTGGATGCGGACTCCGAACGAGACGCACGGCAAAAGCTGCGCAAGAAGGAACTCTTGGTCACGAAACTGACCGAAACCCGCGGAGGTAAGAGCCGCAAGAAGGGCTCCAAGGAGAAGGTCGGCTTGTTCGGGCGCATCATGGAAGCGCGCTCCGCCGCCCAGGGACCTGGTACCCGAGAGACCGAGTTGGTTCTGGGCATGACCCGCCAGATGGCAACCCTCTTGGGCTCAGGCATCCCCCTCACCGAATCGATCTCGGCCCTCGTGGAGCAGTCCGAGCACAAGCGCATGGAAACCATGCTGCGCCAAATCCGCGAGAGTATCCAAGAGGGCACCAGCATGGCCGACGCCCTGAGCCAGCACCCGGGCTGGTTCACTGAGATGTACATCAACATGGTTTCCGCAGGCCAGGCTGCTGGCAACTTGGACATAGTTCTCTCGAGGCTTGCCGACTACATGCAAGCCCAGCGAGCCATGCGCCGCAAAATCGTCGGCGCCTTGACCTATCCCGCCATGATGGTCGTGATCGGTATCATGGTGGTCACCATTCTGATGGCCAAGGTGGTGCCCGAAATCACCGCCATGCTGATTGAGCAGGGCAAGGTTCTGCCACCTGCCACAAGGGTGCTGATCATGGTCAGCAACGTGGTCCAGAATTGGTGGTGGGCTATCATTGGCGGCCTCGGAGCAATCTCATTCGGCGTGGAGCGAATCTATCGCACCAGCGACGCGGGGCAGCTCTGGATCGACCGCAGCCTACTGCGCGTACCCGTCCTAGGAGAGCTGCTACGGAAGGCGGCCGTGGGACGCTTCACACGCACGCTCTCGACCCTCTTGCAGTCGGGCGTGCCGGTCATCCAGTCCCTAGCCATTACCCAAAAGGTTGTGGGCAACCGGGTGATCAGCGACGCAACGGCCCACATCTCCCAACGAGTCATCGAGGGAGCGGACATCTCGGGCCCCCTCAAGCAGTCCGGCGCCTTCCCTTCCGTGGTGGGCTATATGGTTGCTGTGGGCGAACAGTCCGGCGACCTCGAACAGATGCTCGACCGCATCGCCATTGCCTTTGACGAGGAAATCGATGTGGTTACGGAACGGCTCACAGCCCTCTTGGAGCCGATCATGATCGTACTTCTCGCCGGCGTTGTAGGCTTCATCGTCTACGCCATTGTCCAGCCGATCCTAGAGATCGGCCAAATCTAACCCGCGGGAAACACCCGCCCACCAGCCATGAAAATCCAAAACATCCGCAGCGCCCCTAAGGGCAACGCCGGCTTCTCCATCGCCGAACTGATGGTGGTTATTTTGATCATCGGCCTGCTATCGACTGTAGTGGTGCCCAAGGTCCTTGACCGGCTCTCCGACGCCAAGACTGGCAAGGCCAAGGCCGACCTGCCTGCCATCGCCCAAGCCCTCGATCAGTACATGATCAGCAACGGTCGCTTCCCCGACTCCATTGAGGACTTGGTCAGGCCCGACGACAACGGCCGCCAGTTTCTCAACCAGAAAACGGTGCCCAAGGATCCCTGGGGCGTCGAGTACGAGTACCTCGCCCCCTCCGGCGGTAGCAACGAGTACGAGTTGCGCACCCTCGGCCGAGACGGGCAGCCGGGCGGCGAAGGCGAAGATCGAGACCTCACCTACGCCATGATCCGCGACCAAGAGATCTAGGCATTGGCTCAGTCCTTTGAAAGTCAAACTCCATAGTCTCAGTTCACGATCCGGCTTCACCATTTTGGAGCTGGGTATCGTGCTAGTGATTATGGCCATGGTCACCTATACGGTGTCGGTCTCCTTTGATGCGTTCGTGCCCCGCGAACGCCTCAACACCTCGGTCCGCGACCTAGCCGACGTCCTGCGCCAGGCCCGTTCGGAATCGGTCTCGCGCAACTCGGAGTACTTTGTCGAGTACGACATGGTGGAGCATCGCTACCGCATGATCACGCCCCTCTCCCTGGACGGCCAGCCCTGGATTGAGGGAGTGGACCCCGAGGAATTCCGCCGAGCCACCAATTGGGAGCACCTGCGCCAAGGGGTGGTCTTTGATTCCGTGACTCTGGCTGGCACGATCTACACCGAAGAGTTAGTGCGTGTGCGATTTGACCCCCTAGGCTCCGCATCAGACCACATCGTTCAGATTTCCCAACCGCTATACGAGATATCCTTCACACTGGAAGTTCTGCCCCTTACGGGTTTGATCCGCTTCCACGAAGGGATCTATGAACGCGACTATCCCACGGACCTGGATTTCAATTGAAGCTCTCCCGCCCCCTGACCGCCCAACTATCCCGTGCGGGGTTTACCCTCGTTGAAGCCGCCATCACGATCGCTATCGTGGGCATCACCTTAGCGGCTTCCGTTCAAGCACTGCACGGTGCCACCCAAACCGCCGCACATACCCAGCGCCTCAAGATTGCGCGCGAATTGAGCTTGGAGATGCTCGGTGAAATCGCCTCCGGCCTCTGGGCAGAGGACCTGGAATCCCTGCGCTACGGCACCTTTGCCAGCAAGGACCGCCCCATGTACTCCTACGAGTTGGCCTTGGGCGACGAACCCCTAGAGCCCGCCCGCATGGGCGACGATGCCCACGACTTGAATCCCCAGCGCTTCGATAACTGGAAGTTCAACCGCGAGCGCGAGCTGGACGATAACCCGGACTTGGCTGACGAGGAGACCGAAGAGCCCTTCGAAAAGGTTCGCATCCGGGTCTCATTCCCAACCCTTCCGGGTCTGGAGCAGATGGACAACTTCGTGGAACTCGAACGCTGGTATGCCTGGGGTCAGGTCTACTTGACCGAAGACGAAGAGAACATCGAGGACGCCGCCTTACCCGGTGACGACCAAGACCCCAATGCCGGTGCCGGTGGCGGTGGCGGTGCCGCCCCACCCCAGGGAGATCGCAAGTGAAATTCAACCTCCAAGACCGCCGGGGCTTCACCATGATTGAAGTCCTCGTCGCACTGCTGATCATGGCGCTGATGCTCACCAGCATCACGCGCATGTTGACCACCGTACGCACCACCCGCGATCACATCCACAACACGCAAGAGACCATGCTGGCGGGACCGGCGATCGTTGATCTCATCGAGCGCGACTTGCTGGGCTTGAGCATTCTCGACCGCCCCCACCATCAGCTGCTCAGCATTCGTAACCGGGTTGAATTGGGCTTGGATGCGGATCGCATCGACTTCGTAACCACCACCGACGGTAAGGAGTGGGAGGTTTTTGACAATCGCCCTGTGCGCGCGGACATGAACGAAGTGGGCTATGTGGCCCGGCCCAACCCCGAGTACGATGAATTCCTGGAACTCTTCCGCCGGGAAGACCTGGGTATCGACAACGAACCCTTCGAGGGTGGGCGCTACACCTTCCTGCATGACCGGGTGTTGAGCTTGGACATCCAAGCCTACGGCGAAGAGGGCCTCGACGCCGACCCCCTTGAAGATTGGGGCAACCAGGAGGGTGAGGAAGAAACCTCGGGCCTTCCCGTCTGGGTCAAGGTTTCGGTCACCCTTGAATTGGCCCCGCGCCTCTTGCGCGAACAGCTCGTACGCTCCAGCCCGGGGGATCGGGTGGTGACCTACACACGGATCGTGCGCTTCCCCGACAACCTGCGCATCGCTCAGGAAGACACCCCGCGCTTGGCTATCCCGGTGCCCTCAGAAGCCGCAGGAGGGGCCTCAGACCCGGTGGTGGGCGGCTTGCCGGGGGGCGGAGGCGGCAGAGGTATTGGCCTCGACGGCCCCCTGCCCGGAGAAGGAGACGGGCGTGCTACTAAGGGCTCAACTGGTGGCGGCCGCGGTGGTGGCGGTGACGGCAAATCGGACGGCTGATCAGCTTCCCGCTTTCCCGATCAAGTCGCGCCCGCCCATGTAGGGCCTGAGGGGTTCCGGCACATTCACCGAGCCGTCTTCATTCTGGTGGTTTTCCAGCAGGGCAATCAGCATACGCGTGGAGGCAGCCACTGTATTGTTCAAGGTATGGCAGTGAGCCACCTTGCCGTCCTCGCCCCGATAGCGCAGGTCCAAGCGCCGGGACTGGAAGTCATGGAAACGTGACGCGGAGTGGGTTTCCCCATAGCCTTCCCGGGACGGCATCCAGGTTTCAATGTCGAACTTTTGCACCTGACCCTGGCCCAGGTCGCCGCCGCACACGTTGACGACCCTATAGGGCAAATCGAGGGATTGCATCAAGGTCTCGGCGTTGTTCAAAATCGCCGCATGGTGCTCGAGGGACTTTTGTTCGTCGGCCACATCAATGATGACCTGCTCGACCTTTTGGAACTGGTGCACACGGTAGAGTCCACGGGTGTCCTTGCCGTAGGTGCCCGCTTCCCGCCGATAGCAGCTGGACTGGGCCACGAATTTGATCGGCAGGTCGGCCACGTCCAAGATCTCGCCCGCGTGCATGGCGGTCAAGGGCACCTCGGCAGTGCCCACCAGCCACAGATCGTCCCGGTCGTCACAGCGGTAGGCTTGGTCTTCTCCGCCGGGGAAATAGCCCGTACCGCGCATGGCTTCGGTTCGCACCAGCGTGGGCACGGTCACCGGAGTGAAGCCGCGTTCCACCATCTGGTCCAGGGCAAAGCGCAGGATCGCGGATTCCAGAAGAACGATCTCACCCTTGAGCAGGTAGTTACGGCTGCCCGCTAGGCGTGCTCCACGCTCCACATCAATCCAGCCGTGCAGCTCCCCGAGGTCCTGGTGGGAACGAGCCTCAAAATCAAAGCTGCGGGGCTTACCCCATTTCCGGAGTTCAGCGTTCTGCGCGTCGTCCTTGCCGTCGGGCACGTCCTCTGCCGGGGGCATGGGCACACGCAACAAGAGTTCCTGCAACTCAACCGTCACTTGCTGCTGCCGCTCCTCTTGGGCTTTTAGCTCGGCCTTGGTAGCCTGTTGATCGGCAACCAGCTGGCCACGCTCCTCGGGGGACGCCTGGGCAATCTTGGACCCGGCCTGCTTTTGCCCTTGGCGCAGTTGGTCGATCTCGACCCCCATCTCGCGGCTTGCGGCATCGAGTTCCAAGATGCGATCGATGTCGCAGACAATGTGTTTCTTGGTCGCACCTTCCCGCACTAGGGCAGGATTTTGACGAATGTACTTGAGGTCTAACACGGCTGTATAAAAGTTCGATCAGGGAAGTCTTGGGGAAAACGTAGTCCAGGCTGGATCAGTCTCGCCAGGAAGAGGTGATCTTGCCAAATAGCTTGTTCTTCTTCACCACCAATTGGACCTCAAAGTCCTCCGTTCCCTTGCGCAGGCTCACTTCCAAGTCCTTGGGGAACCAGACCGCCCCATAGCCGAACTTGGCCATGGCCTCGCGATCCATGTGAACGCCCATGCCCTCACCCTTGGTTCCACGCTTGGCGCCGGTCTTGCGCCAAGATACCGCAGGGTCCAGCACACAGTTCCAAAGGCGCTCGTATCGTTCCCCCGCTTGACCGACCAGCACCACGCTGGCCCCCGGCACGGTGAACTTGTCGTCCCCTGAATCCAGCTTGAAGTCCAAGTCAAAAGGCCCCCCAGCCGCCACCTCGACGGTTTCTCCAGCGGGTACGTCAAAGGCCTTGGTGCTCTCGTCCCCGATGATCAGGGCCTTCATGCTCTGTAGGCGTTTGCCCTTGGACAGCCGGCCATAGCTGATGGTGTAGCGGCCCACGGGAACCTCAACCTTATTGGCGGAGGTCAGGTCAAAGTAGCAGTTCACAAACCGGTCACGGCCCTTGACCACCAGGAAGTCAGGCTTGGGCCCCTTGCCCCAGGCGAGCTTCAGCTCACCGGTCGGGAACTTAACCCTCGTGGCTTGCAACTGCGCACCACCATTGAGGGACTCAAGCTGGTACCAATCTTTCCCAATCTGGATGTACTCGCTGTAGGGCACGGCCCTCGTTGCGTCTCCGATCACAATGGAGTCCACCTCGGGCTCGAAGTGGTCGGCCGAAAGCCCAATGCTGCCCCAGTTCAGGGGTACATCCCCATAGACCCCGTTGAGGTTCTCGTCAATGATCCGCAGGGTAGTTCCATCGAGCACATAACGCGCAGAACCTGCGGGAGCCAAGTAGATCCCCGCGTAGTTGTCTTGCAGGGCAGCGTTCATTTCCAAACCCTGGTACTGCAATTTCTCGTGGCCCACGATCGCTAAGAAACCCCAGCCGCGCTTCGCTTCACCATCCCCGATTTCCAATTGAATGGCCTGGGTCTTGCCGCGCAAGGGAACCGTCACATCCCCCTCTCCATCCCCGTTCGTGTCCAGCATGACTTCGCTGGCCTTGGTGCGAATGGCGGTGGGACCCCCTTCCATACGATCGAAGGTCGCGGTGGAGTCGACCCCCTTGAGGGCTAGGGTGGGCCACATTGCATAGTGCGCATCAAGTCGGTAATTGGGGCGCTGGATAGCCTCGATGTCCTCGAGCAACTCAAAAGTCGAACTGATCACAACCGGTTGGGCATATTCTGCAGCCGCCTCGGCCTCTGCGGAGCCCGCTTCAGGAGGCTTGCCGTACCCGAGCTTCTCCAAGGCCTTCAAGCGCACCGCAAAGCCCTTGAAGATCACATCCTTAAGACCGATCTCTTCGCGAGTCTCCACGCAACGGGCATAGGCCTTGGCCGCTTCCTTGTAGTTCGGGTTTTTTTTCTCGTAGCTATCATCATGGGAGAGAGCCACGTATTGCCAAGAGTTGGACTCGTAGTACACGTCCCCGAGGGTCTTGAAGGCATCTGCAAGGCTGGTGAATTCCGCTGCAATGCGATTGAATTCTTT
>CALEMP010000203.1 GCA_937910685.1 uncultured bacterium | reverse complement strand
TCTTGGCCTTCCACCGTGCGCTGCTTGAGGTAGGCCCCCTGCCGGTTGACCTTTGCCAATCTGGAATCCTCCGGCGCGGACGCTGACCGATTCGTGGCATGTCTCCGGCGGGCCTGATCTCTTGGGGTCTGCTTGCCCATGATGGGGCGCATAAACATCCATACCCCCCCATTCTCTCCATCGCCTCAACAACGTCCGTAACAGGGTGCTCGCAACCGCTTGCATCGCACTCTTGATTCTGCCCGCGCCGTTGTCCATGACCACGGATGAAAAGACTCAGACCGTTGAGATTCGCGAGCGAGAGCGTCGCGCACTGGCCTCCTACCCCTCGCTTGAACAGGTTGAAGCGGCTCCGCGCGCCATCGAAAAGGCCTATGCGGATCACTTGGGCTTGCGCACGCTGCTCTTGCGGGCAGCAGCGCGTCTACGCTGGAGTGCGTTGAAGATGATCGGAGGCACCGAAATGGTCCGCGGCCGCGGTGAATGGTTATTCCTGCACTATGGCAAGCACCTGGACATGTGGCGCGGGGCCGAACCTCTCAGTCCACAAGAACTTGCAAGCTGGGTCGAGTTGCTCCAGACCCGTCGACAGCTAGCGATTCAGGTGGGAGCCAAATATGTGGTGGCGCTCTTGCCCTCGAAGCCCTCGGTTTACCCCGAGTGGGCTCCTCCTCGTTATCGAAAACTGGGGCCCTCCCGCCGTAAACAGGTGCTTGAAGCACTGCTAGCGGCGGGCGTTCCCACTCTTGACTTGCTCCCTAAAATGCAAGCGGCCAAGAGCGATGACCAACCAGAGCAAATGGACTTTCTGTTCCACACTCAAGGTCCGCACTGGTCTGGGCGTGGGGAACGACTGGCCGCGGAAGTCTTGGCAAGTCACATTGGACTGGACCTCTCACCACGCACCTGGGAATTGCGGCCGGGTCCACGGGCGGCAGAGGACACCTGGGCACCCAGGCTCTATCTCGACGGGGCATTGCCCCCATTGCGGCAAGAGTGGTGGCCAAAAGCGGAACTTCCCCCGGGACAAAAGTATGCCGGTGCTCATTCAGACAGCCGGCGATTCCCGGGCCCGGGACCGCGGATTTTCTTCCAGCATGACTCTTTTGGGCGCGGGGTCCGCGACATCTTGGGTGCCGACTGCGAATTGACCGCCATCTGGAGTCATCATTTTGACTTCGGCCGCATGCAAGAAGCGCAACCCGAGTGGGTTGTTGATTGGTGGGTTGAATGGGTCCTTGCGGGGAACACCAAGGCTGTTCGTCTGAACAGCCCCCAGTCCTGCACCTTGGAATTTGAAATGGGAACAGGAGTCGGTTGGTATCTGGGTCCTGGCGGCACCGGAACACTCCAGTTGGTAGATGGTCCCCCGGCAAAAACCCTGGGCGAGAGCCTGATGCTAGAGGCGAAAACCGGCGGAGTGCGCCTGATCATTGGCAACCTGCCGCAGCTGGCCACCGATGGAGTCTGCCGACTCGTTCTGACAGCGCCTGCCGGGGGAGCCATCGAAGTGATGCTCACCCCTGGAAACGGGGACCCGGTTCGCCGGGTCAACACACAGCGCTTTCCATTGACCCCGGGTCATTCCCGGGTGGATATTCCCCTACCCAAGGACGCCCACGGCGGCGCGAGCATTGGCCTACTGCTTGACGGAGGCGCAACCCCCTGGACACTCCACGGGGCTCAATTGCGGGCGAAGGCAATCGATCAAGGTTCCCCCGGCACATCGGGGGGCGAACGCTGAGTCTGTCCGCAAGGACTGCCATCGCCCCAGTAAGAACCTCATGCTCTTCCACTCTCCACTTTTCCTGACCGCCTTCCTGCCCATTGTGCTGGGACTGGCGTGGCTGTCTGGACGTCGAGGACGCAACGTGGTGTTGCTCTTGGCGAGCCTGTTCTTCTATGCCTGGGGCGAAGGGCGCATGGTTGGCGTGCTGATTGCTTCGGCGGGGGTGCACCATCTGTTGGGCCTGGTGGTTGCGCGCCGGGGAACTTGGATCTCCCACGCTGGTCTGGCAGCGGGAATCGCCTTTGATCTAGGCCTTTTAGTGCTCTTCAAGTACGCCAACTGGCTCTTTGGAAGCACCCCGGACCTGGCCCTAGCTTTGCGTCCGGTTGGCGCCCTGGGCCCACCGATTGGAGTGAGCTTCTTCACCTTCCAGGCCCTGTCCTATCTGGTTGATGTGCATCGGGGAGTAGTGCCCGCCCAGCGCAACCCCTTCAAGTTTGCCCTCTATCTTTCGCTCTTCCCCCAATTGATCGCCGGTCCAATCGTGCGCTATGCAGACATAGCCACGCAAATCGACAAACGCACGGTGGACGCCGGGCGGGTCGCCGATGGTTTCCGCCGCTTTGCCACGGGTTTGGGAAAGAAGGTTCTCTTGGCGGGCAGCTTAGCGCCGGTGGCAGACCACGCCTTCAGCCTTGGAGCGGGAGACTTGGGCACGGGTCTCGCTTGGTTGGGTTTGGCCTGTTACTCACTCCAGATCTACTTGGACTTTTCGGGCTACAGCGACATGGCCATCGGCATCGGGCGCATGCTGGGCTTCGATTTCCTTGAGAACTTCCTGCACCCCTATTCAAGTCGCTCGGTCACAGAGTTTTGGCGCCGTTGGCACGTTTCCCTGTCTAGCTGGTTCCGGGATTATCTCTATATTCCCCTTGGCGGCAACCGCAAAGGCCACTGGCGTACGGGGTTCAATTTGTTGGCCGTCTTTGTTCTGTGCGGACTGTGGCACGGGGCGGCTTGGACTTTTATTTTCTGGGGTACTTGGCATGGCGCGTTGCTGATCTTCGAGCGCGTGGGCGGAGCACGCTTACTGGCGCGGCTTCCCCGCGCAGGTCAACACATGTGGTTGGTGCTGGTGGTTTGCCTGGGCTGGGTGCTGTTCCGGGTGGAATCCTTGGATGAGGCGCTGAACTATTTCGCGGCCCTGGCCGGGGCGGGGGCTGAAACGACCCCCTGGACCGCAGCCCACTTCTTGAATCCGGTGGTGGCTGTTGCCCTGATCGCGGGCTGCGTGGCAAGTGTGCCTTGGGTTCCAGCAGCGCGCCATGGTTTGGCTAAGCTCAGCAATCCCTCGCGAGAGATTCGCCTGATCCTTGTGGACCTGTTCCTCTTTCTCGTGCTGGCCTGGAGCCTGGCGGAAGGGTTGGGTGGCACGAGTACGCCCTTTATCTACTTCCGCTTCTAGCCCTGCGGAGCATCAATCTCCGTAGCCGATCGCTTTCAAGTGTTCGATCTCTTCGGAGGTCAACGTGCTAGTGTCACTGGCGGTCCAAATGCGGCGCTGAACAAAACTGCGCACGAGAGGCGGCAGGAACTTGCTTGCTTGGTCAGGGTGAGTGGGTCTTAACTCGCCCGGGTCCGTGGCCAGGTCAAAGAAAAGGATCTCATCGGGAGTCCGCACGGGGACCTCGCCCCCAAACCATGCGCCCACGGTGACCCGGTCTAAATCCCGGTCTTGGGCCAAGATGTGAGCGGCGGCCTTGGGCACCCGCAGGGTTTGTCCTCCCACGGCCCAACGGCCTTCCCCTTCGGTGCCCCCGAATGCGCCGCGCAACTCAAGAATTTGTTTCGCATCAGGTCCGTACAGCTTGAGTTTTTCGACCACCAAGCCGGAGCTGTCCCCGAAGCCCACGGCCTTGACCATTTCGTCAGCCACAAATGCAGGGGCCGCTTGGGATCGCTGGCCTAGTTCCCCATAGAGGGTCCAGTTTTCCCCTAGCTCAAGGGGGATCCCCGCAATGGAAAGTCGGCGGCCGCGCACCTCTAGAGGGCCCTTGAGTTCCACCCTGGAATCCTCAGGATCGTCGCTTTCTTCGATTTCAAGAGCCACCAAATCGCGACCCGCTAGACGCAACTTGACCTCAAGCCGCATGCCAATGGGCGGTAGGGAATCTGTTCCCAGGTCTTCAGCGCGAGGCTTGAAGCGTTCGATGTGTTTGGCCTGGTCCACCCTCAGCGACCGTTCATAGCGGCCAGGTTCGAGATGTTCGGCAAACAATGGACGAGCCCTTGCGCTGTCAGCGAGTTGATCGATTCCCTCGGTGGGTGGAGCGGGAACATCCAAAGCACCCATCAAGGTGGGCAGCAAGTCCAGCAAGCTAACCGCATGGGTCACACGCGCCGGTGCCCGACCGGGAACCGACATGATCCATGGCACGTGCAGGAGCCCTTCGTAAAGGCCGTGGCCATGGCCGATGCGCCCATGTTCCCCAAACTCTTCCCCATGATCGCTGATCAAGGCGATAGCCGTGTTCTCCAACAAGCCTTCGTGCTCTAGGAACGAGTGCAAGCGCCCGAATTCCACATCGAGATAGGCTAGTGCTCCGTCGTAGAGGGCAATCAGCTCGTCCCTATCCGCAGTCTTGAGAGGCCGGTCCCCGTGATTCACCTCGTCGCGGAAGGCCTTCCAGTTCTCCCCCCGAAAGCGCTCCACCGCGGCGGGATCCGCGTAGCGTGTGGCGTACTCCAGTGGTACCGGATAAGGCCAATGGGCATCGAGCATGTGCAAGTACAACAGGAACGGCTTTTCTGGATCGCGCTCCAGCAAGAAATCCATGGCCTTCCAACGGATTTCTCGGGCATCGCCCCCGTGATCGTCATACACATCAAAGCCCTGTTCGATTCCCTGGCCCAGGCGCAGTTGGGCGTTACGGATGAACGCTACGGTTCTGTAACCGCGCTCTTGCAAGATCTCGGCAATGGTCACGGATCCAGCCGGCAACACATCACTGATAACCCCGGCAGCGTCCTTGGATGACCCGCGATAGACCCCGTGCTGTAAGGGAGGCGTACCCGTCAAATAGGAAGGTACGCTGGGCTTGGTCCAGCAAGCGCTTGCGCTTGCTGATTCAAACACCGTTGCCCCTTTGGCCCAAAGGTCCACATGGGGGGTGGTGCCATGGGTCTTGTACCCATAAGTACCCAAGTGGTCCGCACGCACGGTATCCCAACAGATCAAGATTAGGTTCTTGGGCTTCGGCTCTTGGCATGGGAGCAAGAGGAGAGTGGAGAGTAGAAGTGGGGCAATCATGGCAACGTTGAAGCGGTTAGAACTTTAGACGGATTTGAACGCGAGCGAGTTGGGCCGGGTCTTGCTCGTCATAGGCATTCCCGGGTTGGAAATGCGATAGAACGAATTCCAAGTCGAGGCTACGCCAGTAACGGGAGCCAAGAACCAGGTCGAGCCCCCAGCCGATCTCCCTGTACACCCCATTGGTGTTCTCCCCCAAACTCCCCACGCGCACCACGTCCGATTCCACTTGGGTGTAGTCGTGCCAAATCAGGTCCAGGGATGTGCGCTTACCTAAGGTGATGCCCGCACTCGCAGTCATAATGGCAATGTTCGATAATTCCGGTTCCAGCAACTCACCGTAGTACTTGACGCTGGTGGCTCCGCCGAGTTTGTCGTTGTTGTCTTGGTATCCGGTTTGGTGAAAGGTGGAATCGACACCATCGCCCGCAGTCGAATCTCCCGATCCAACGGCCCAACCTAGGGAAAAGTGGAAGGGGGAAAGGGCTTCGGGTTCCCAGACGAGGCCGCCGTCCATCCCCCACGCCCGTAGATCATCCGCGCCGCGATAGCCAGTCAGATGGGACAGTTCGAGCCACACGTTCGAGTCCGGCAGCCATTCCCCAAGGGCGCGCACGCCCATGTGAAAGGGGTAATCACGCCCACCATCGAGAATGCGTCGGTCCACGAGATAAGCCGCCAGAATGCGGTCGCTTTCCTCCCAACTATAGTAGGCCAAAAGGTTTTTGCTGTTCAGATCCCGATCTGAAGCATCGGAGTAGGAAGTGACGGCAGCAACCTCAAGACGGTGGTTTCCGCGGCTCCAGGCCACGCGCAAAGCATCGAGTTCCTGGTCCCAGAGCCATTCCCGTTGCTCTTCAAAATCTTGGCGGCCCAACTGGACCTCGAAGCCCCCAGGGATTTCATCCCAATAGCCAAACACCTCGACCAGGCGAGCATCGTCCTGATTCGATGGCCCCACGTCCTGATCCTCGCGGCTCCTAGACAGGAAGCGCGCGCTCGCCACGCCTGAGAAGTTCCCCGGGGGCGCCCAGGTTATCTCGGCCTTGATGGAGGAATCCAAATCGAAACGGTCTTCTCCATCGGAGTCCCGCAGATTGAAATTGTCCTCGTCGGTCATCTTGGTTTCAGCGCGAAAACCCAGGAATAAATCGGGGCCATAGGGGCGACCAGGAATTTGGTCCTCCTCGCGCATGCGCCGGCGTTGCACCCGTCGGGTTTGCTGCGGGGCAAATTCGAGGCCCGCAATGGGCGCTTCCAACTCAAGCTCTTCAGTGACCTTAGCTGTGACCAGGAACCGTTGCACGCGCAATTCGATCACGTCTCCCTTGCGAGTGATCCAGTCCACTCGGCCTTCGACCCGCTCGCGCCCTTTCTGACGCACCCGTACCTGACCGGCAATGAACTCTGCACGCCCTTCAAAATGGCCCTCCACCCGCACCAGTTGGCCATCCTCAAGTGGTCCTTCAGGCAAATCCGTGCGCTGGTTGGTGACCACGCGCTGGCCAAGCACGCGGAACTCGTGTCCTCCTTCCATGAAACGTAGGTCAGAGATCCGGCCCACGAGGGATTCCTCGTCGTCTGGGTGAAGAACTTCGATTTCGTCCGCCAGGAAGTGATCGGTGGAAGTGAGCTCGCCGCTGATCACAACCCAGTGCCCCACTTCCAACTCTTGGACTGTGACTTCGTCTTGGGCGGAAGCCGAGAGGCTGGCGGCCAAAAACCAGATCAGCGCCGTTGTTCTTAAAACGCAAAATCTAAGCACGACAAGCCTCCGCACGCACGCCACCCTTAGCCAAGTCCATGAGACCTGGAACCAAGTACACCCAGCGTGGCCGCAAGCGATAGATCATCACCAGGCGTAAGGCGGTAGCCCGTTCGTAGAAATCCAAAGTATCTAAGCTCAACTGACCTCCCTTGCTAGCGTAGCCATCAAGTACGGCTTTACGCGCTTCCCAAGCGTCCCTGTGACTCCCACGCCCTTGCCATGCCCGCAGGATCAGATGGACACCGAGGTTTGCCAGGTCCACCTCTCGATCTCCCTTTGCCAGAAGATCCCAGTCGATCAACGCTACTGTGCCATCGAGCCCCACGATCAATTGATCATCGTGTAGATCTCGGTGCACAGCGACTTGAGGTCCCGGCTGGGGCATTCGGTCCGTTAAGTCGGCGTGCACAGTTTCCACCCCGATAGGGAGCTGTAATCCAGCAAGGACTTGGCGCATGCCAAGCGCTTCCATGACCGCTAACTCGGAGGTCACTTCATGTTCGGGAAGACCATCGATGGGCACGGACTCTTGTAAGACTGCCAGCCCCTCCCCCACTTGCTTCCAGACCGCAGTCTGTCCGAGGCTTGGGGCGATACCCTCGACCCAGCCATGACTCATCAAGCCAAGGTCGGTGTCCATAGAGATGAAGGGCGCTGGCACAAGGGGAGCGCCCATGTCACGCAAGACCTGCACACGGGTTGCGCGATCTACGATCTTGGCCAGCTTAGATGGCCGTAAAGCCTTGATCGCATGGCCGGTTTCCTTATCCCGCCAGGCGGCCCGGCGGCCGGGGCGCCAGGAACTCAGGCGCGCCGCTCCCTGTTCACAAAGTCCCGGCAACCGATCATCATCACCGGGAGTCAGCTGGGTCCAAATGCCATCGGTGGAGCGTGCATGGAAAATCGCAGTAGCCGAAGACTTGCACTCCAACACCAATCGACCGGTCTTTTGCACTTCACCGCGCACAATCCATTCGGCGCGCACTCCGTTAGGGAGAGGGACCTGAAGCGACTCGGTGGGCGTCAAACGGCAGCGGTTCTCCAGTCGCAGGGCAGCTTCCATCAACTTGCGCGCTTGCTCTTCGGCATTCAGCTCCATGCGCCTCAGGGCGCTCGACGCATGAATCACGATCTGCCGCAAAATGAGTTGATCCAGGCGAAATGCATTGATCCCCGGTCCGCCGGCCTTTGCATAAGCCGCGAGCAATCGCTCCCGCTGCTCGTCTGCCGCCGCGCCTTCGAGATGCACGTCTGCCAACCACGATGCCAAATCCTCTTCGGGCTCCCCCGGGCGAAGAGCATCGAGATCCAGCATCACGATTCCTTCGTCATCAAGAATCCACTGGTCCGAGTGCATGTCCCCATGGATCAACACCCGGCCCCGAGGCAATGGAATTGCCCGCATCAATCGTTCGGCTTCGGCGGCCAAATCCGCGTCCAAGGTGCGCAAAATTCCAAGGGCGGGAATCTTTTCGGGCATCTCCCCCGCTGGTGGCAGCATGTTGTGTAGATGCGCAAGGGCCTCCCCCACGAGCTCCACGTGTTCAAAAGAACCCTCGGCTGGTGCGGTCCCGGTCACCCACTCCTCCAGTAAGATCCCCGCCGTAGGGTCCGAACCCAGCAGGGCAGGATAGCGCAGGCCTTGATTCAATTTCAGGGCGGCGCGCACCGCCTCGATGCGCATGGTTTCCTCGGGCTCGTGGACTCGCACGCCAACACGGCGCTCGCCACGGGTGCCATCGGGATGCTTGAGGGACAGGTCCACCGCCAAAACGGCCCGCCGTTCAGGCTTGTAGCGCAAGGCAGTGAATGTCGAACGACGCCGGCGCACTTCAGAGGAATCAAAGAGGTCCAATTCTTTTATCCAGCGAATCGTGCGCTTGTCATCCAGTGCGCGCTCCAATCCGGGCAAGACTCGATCCCTGGGAAAAGAAACCAGATAAGCCCCGTCGGACAGAATCGCACCTGGTAGCAAGCGGTGTTCAGACGTAGCGCGCCACTCCACTTCGACGATGCTTCTGGCATGCTTGCCTCCCTTCCCGGAGAGGTGCTTCTTCCAGGTCACCCAACTCTGGAATCCATCGGGCCAGTGAAGACAATAGGTAGCGGCCGCTGCCACACCATGCTTCCAGCGAGCATGGGTCCAGTGTGCCACGACGGGCTTCGTGGCCCCAGAGGGGATGAGCAAGTCACACACCATGCCCAAGAGTTCTTCCGCCGACGGGGGTACTAGACTGGCCTCCCCCATGCGTGCTGGAAGATGTCGATCCCTATCCCGTTCGCGCAAACCTCTCATGGAGTGCATGGTAAAGATCCCCCTTGATCCAAACGGAAATCATCGCCGCCGCTCTCATCACGGTCATTTGCTTCTTCAAGAAAACCGTCATCATCCGAGTCCTCATCCAATCCGGCGCTGGCCTTCACTTGAATCACCTCATCAAAGTCCGCGAGGTGCGCTGGATCGTGAGTCACGACGATCACGATCGAGTCTCGGGAACGAACCTTGAGGGAATCAAAGACGTGCCGGGCGGCAGGGGCATCGAGGCCCGCAAAGGGTTCATCCGCCAACAGAATCGGCGAGTGACGTAGGAAAGCTCGGGCCAGGCACAGGCGGCGGCGTTGGCCGCCAGACAGTCCAGCCCCAAGGGAACCGAGTCCCGTGTCGATCCCATCGGGCAGGGCCTCCACCACTTCCCGTGCTCCAGCCGCGTCAATCGCTTGCCAGAGGGCTTCGTCAGTGGCTTCCGGATCTGAAAGGGTCAAGTTCTCGCGCACTGTGGTCCCAAACAAAACCGCTTCCTGCAAGGACGCGGCCAAGGACGAGCGCAAGGCGTCTAGTTCGTACTCGTGTAGGGATACACCATCGAGAGTCACGGTTCCCTTGGTGGGGTCCATCAGGCGCAGGGCCAGCGCCACCAGAGTGCTCTTGCCTGAACCACTGGCTCCGACCAAGGCAGTCATGGCGCCCCGCTCAAAACGTGCATTGAAATGGTCAAGGGCCACCCGACCGTCGGGATAGCTGTAACACACATCTTCCAGAGCCAAGACCTCCGGGTGCGCGGGTACCGTCAAACTTCCTTGCCGGTCTCTCACGGGAGACTGTTGGTCGAGCACATCGATCAGGCGTTCCGCACAAGCAACCCCCTTGGCCACGCGCGCCTGTTGCTTAGCGGCAGAGCGAGCGGGCTTGAGCAAGCCACGCACGTAGGACATGAAAACCAACAATTCACCAGGGGTCAGGACGCCGTCCAAGACGCGCATGCCCCCAAGGCCGAGGGTCAGGGCCACGCCCACTGTCAAGAGCGACTCCACCGATGCGGAGAGCCGCGCCGCGGCCCTCGCGGCTTTCAATTCCGCGCGCGCTGAACGGCGATTGTCGCGAGCAAAGCGATGGGTGACCTCCGCCTCCTGTCCCATGGACTGCACGAGCGTCACGGCGCCGACCGCCTCACCCATGAAGTCCGCCAGGGCGCCCTCTTTCTTGCGTTGCTTGCGAACTGCAACCGAAAGCTTGCGGGAAAGGACACGCACCACCCAAGCCAAAGCAGGCACCAGGGCCAACAGGAGCAGGGTCAGGCGCGCATCAACTGTGAACATCACGGCGAGGACTGCAATCGCGTGCAGAGCGCGCGCAAAAAGGGCAGTGGATGCGTCGACCATCATGGTCTTGACCATGGGCGCATCCCCCATCAGGCGCATCAGAAGATCACCAGATCGTTGCTTGCCGTGGTAGGCGGGAGGCAGCTGCAAAAGGCGCTCGAACAGGAGCAAGCGCAGTGCACGTGTTACACGGTGACCCACACGAGCAACGCTCAAGTTCGCGTTGTACTCCGCAATCACACGCAAGATGACGATGGCAAGCAGGGATCCCGCGCACAAGAACAGCAAGTCGCTGCCACCTCGGTTTCCCAAGTCGAGGGGAGCCAAGACCCGGTCGAAAACGAACTTCATTGGCCAGGGCTGCAGCACCGAAAGCGCAACAACGCAGAGCTGCAAGAGCACGACCCCCGACAACGCTAGACGATGGGGTCGAAGGACGAATCCAAGCCGAGCGCCCACGCGCCAAGCTTCGAACATCTTCAAGAACGCTCGCACGCGGGAGTCCCCCCCAGAGCGGTCAAAATCCTAGAGGCTACCACGGTCCAATCGTGCCGTTTGGCCTCCTTCATCGCAACCTCTGCGAAGTTTTCTCGCAGACTTTGATCTTTGGCAAGCTCATAGAGACCCGCCGCTAGAGACTCCTCGTCTCCCGGCAAGTAGAGCAATCCCGCGCGGCCGCTCAAGACCGCATCGGGCAAATCCCCTAAGGCGGGCACGATAGGCACCAAGCCTTGGGCCATGGCTTCGCGCAACTTAAGGGGCGAGAACCAAGTTGCATCCTCATTGGAGTGGGAAAGGGCTACCAGGTCGCACGCGCCTACCTTGCGGGCTACGCCGTGCTTATCAGACCAGCCCGAGATCCGGAGGGCCTCGGGTGGCAACACATCTCCGGCGGCCTCTGCGAATTCTCCACGGCCGATACAGACCAAGACTAAGTCCGCTCCGTTGTTACGCGCCCGGCGCACCGCACGAGCCAGCAGGGGTAAGTCATGCCACGGACGCAGCCGCCCGTGGAATGCGATAGCAATTTGCCCAGGGGAAAGGTCGAGCTCTTCACGGGCTTGAGCACGATCGGTCAGGGGCGCGAACACAGAAAGATCCACACCATTGGAGATCACACGCACGACCCCGGGTGATGCTCCAAGTTCGGTGACATAGTCAACCAATGGTTGAGAAACAACCGCTACCAACTTCGCGCTGTGGAAGGCCGCTCGCCATCCTTCGCGGAGCGCGGGATCAATCGCCCCGCCGCGATAAGTCGCCTCCTCGATATCCATGGGCGAGTTCACTTCGAGCCCATAGGCAATTCCCTCACTCTTGGCCCATGCAGCAATCGGCCCGGTGCCCAGGGAGAAACGCTCGTAGACCATGTCAAAAGGGCCTTTAGCCATGAGTTTCCGGATGGCATCATCCCCATCGGGCTCCTCAATCAAGTGCACCTCCGCACCATTGGCGGTGAACGCCTCGCGCAAGCTAGCGATGTGCACTGCGGCGCCCTTTTCCCGGCCTTCCCGAATGCCCGGATCCTGATGAACAATCGCTACTTTCATGCAACCGACACCTTTTTGATCACAGCCCGGTGCCAGTCGTTGAGGACTTTTGCAACGGCGCGACCGTCAAAGTGCTTTGCCGCATGTGCGATACCGGCGCGAGCGATTTCTTCCCTCTTCTCTGGATGATCGAGCAAGTCCAATAGGTTTTCCTCAAGCGCCTGCACGTCATCGATGGGAATGATTCGGCCGGCCTTGCCTTGATCGAGAATCTCCGGGATGCCCGTCACGGGGGTAGAGATACAGGGCAATCCAGTTGCAATGGATTCCAGCAGAACCGTGGGCAGAGCATCGCGGTTGCCATCTTCGCCGATGCGGCAGGGTAAGGCAAAAACCGTGGCGGACTGCATGTGGGCGTGGACCTGTCCCTGGTGCAAGGCGCCGGTGAGCTGTATGTGTGAACCCATGCCCAACTCTTCAATCAGGGCCTCGAGGCATTCTCGTTCTTCACCGTCACCGACGATCACGCAATGGGCTTCGGGGCGTTTCTTCACCACACCCACCATGGCCCGGATCAGCACATCGAGACCTTTCTTTTCGACCAAGCGGCCTACGCTGAGGATCACGTCCTGCTCACGCGGAGCAGCTGGCGGGACGAACTCGGAGAGATTAATGCCATTGAACAACTTGCGGAGTTTCGGCCGGGCACTCTCGTCCAAGAATAAATTCAGATGCTCTAGATTCGCCTCACACACGGTGGTGGTGAACTCTGAGCCCGCAACGATGCCCGAGAGAAACTCGGGATTGATCGTCGATCGATAGATGTCTTTGGCGTGGGCGGTAATGCTGTAGGTCGGTCCGCCAAGGCGGTGAAGAAGGTGCGCCACCACCGCCGAGTCCGTGGCGAAGTGAGTGTGAATGTGGGTGATCCCGAGCTCGCGCACCCGGCCGTGGAGATAGAGGGCTTCCCCAACCAGCTTCCCGAAACGCGGATGGCCATAGGGACCCAGATCACGAACAATCGGTCCCAGCCGTTCCAGCAAGTCACTGCCCTCGGTAAACAGGAGTGACCAGGGATCAAGGCCCGAAGTGGAGGGCATGATCTCGATGGGTGCACGCAGTCCATCCAGAGCCGGGTGCTTGGGCTCATCATCGGGCGTCTTGCGCGATAGGATCACAAGATCCGTACCGAGAGCCTCCTGCTGGAGGATTTCGTTCAGAATGAAGGTCTCTGAAAGCCGGGGGAATTTCTTGAGCAGATACCCGATTACTGGCTGCATGCCTTACCTCCAGGGGAGATGGATTCAGAAGAAACCCCCGCGCCCAACATCTTGGCAACGATATCCGCGGTACGGTCGGCTCCGCCCATATCCACCCGTAGTTCGGGGCGAACCCCAGCCTCAAGCAGCTTATTCACCGTCTCTGGAATGCGGGTCAAGCCACTGCGCACGAGGCACTCAGCCACGCCAAAGGACCTGAGGCGTGTGGCGCGCACGAATTGCTCGCGCCGAGGCGTGGTGCGTGGGAGCAACACTGCGGGGGTTCCCGATGCCAGGATCTCGGCGCAGGTGTTGTAGCCAGCCATGGCCACCACCGCGTCCGCCTGGGCAATGTGCTCTCGCAGATGGGGATCAAAACGAGTGATGCTGACCCCTTCGATTTTAGCAGCCAAAGACTCCGCAGCCTGTGCGCGGGCGTCGTCCGCCAGGGGACCAATCACCACACGGGATTTCCAAGCAACCTTGCGACCCACCAGTGAGCGCAGGTAGGCCTCGATGCGGTCGAGGCCGTCTCCGCCACCACCGGTTGTGACCAGGACTTCAGGCGTTTTTCCGGATGATTTCTGTTCAACAGCCGGCCGCACCACATAGCCCACATGGTGCACGCGCTCCCGCAACTCCGGGGGCACAGGATACTCGCGGCGCATGTCGAAGACGCGCGGATCGCCGTAGACCAGTACCTCCTCATAGGATTCAGCAAGGGCCTTCCGGATGTTCGGGTGACTCCATTCACGAGCCACATGGAGGGGCGAGTCGATCACATCACGCAGGCCGAGAATGCAGGGGATACCTTGTTCCTTGGCAGATGCCAAAGTCTTGTTCAGCTCACCGCACATACCGACCGGGGTGTGGTCCACCAGGAGGAGGTCCGGCTCAAAGGCATCGAATGCGGCCAAAATCGTCTGGGAGCGCAGGCGCAACATGTTCTCCAGTCCAAAGCCGAGGCGCAGGGACACATAGCGCCCCCCTTCCTTGGTCACGGACGGCAATTTGAGCACGTCCACACCATCCGGAACGGGGAACTGGGTCGCGCAGGGGGATCCGGTCACGATCAGGATCGAGGCGTCCGGAAGTCGGGAGCGCAGACTTTCGGCCAGGGTCAAGCAACGACGGAGGTGCCCGAGCCCGAAGGAATCATGGCCGTAGAGCATGATCCGGGGGCCTCTTGTGGGGCTGTTGGGGCTGTGGGGGCGAATATTCGACATGCGGGACCTTCTTGACTGGACACATAAGGGCAAGGCCCGTGCCAAGCGCCCCACCGGCCCAGAAGGGGGGTCTGCGCATCCCGACTGTCCGAATTACGGATTTCGTGCCCGAAAAATACACACCAAATCTAGGCATAGCCCATTCTCGTAGCCCAGGCTTGGCTGGCACGGGTCTTGCATCCTATCTGATCCGGTCGGGGTAACCCTCATGCCCGGCACCTGTTCCATCCACCGCGAACAGATGCCTCCCCGATAAAGCCAAGACTCAGACCACCTACTCCCATGCGCCTCTCCACCCTCCTCCTCCCCCTCCTTCCCGTCCTACTGACGGCCACCGCCCAGGCAGACGTAGTCACCGGCCGCGTCCTTGATGCTGCTGGCCAGCCAGTTCCCGGCTGCAACATCGACATGCGTGACGAAGTGACGGGCAATGACATGGTGCTGTCCAATGACAGTACCAATGCCCTCGGCGTCTTCAGCATCGCCGTGCCCACGGGGCTCTACCAGGTAACGATCATCCCCCCCCCTCCCCCCGTGACCGTCAGCGTTGTTAAGTCGATAAGCGATGTGGTTGTGGTCATCACCGCGAACCTCGGTGACATCAGCCTGACCCCCGGCGGACTACTCACCGGGACAATTCTGCTGCCCAGCGGCCAGCCCGCAGTGGGCGTCAACCTAGACATCGAATTGGCGGACGGAAGTGAGTACATCCCCGCATCGGAAGGAACCGATGCTCTGGGTCACTTTTCGGTGGTTGCTCCCCAAGGGCAGATCTTCTTCCAGATTCGCCCGGAGACCTTGACTGTAAGTCTCTTGGCCCCGGAGCAATTCGAGTTGCTCAATCTCGGAGCCAGCCACAACTTCGGTACGATCAACCTGCAAGCCGGTTTTTGGGCCGAACTCACGGTTCTCGATTCATCCAACGCCCCGGTCTTCAACGCGGACCTAGATGTGACGGACCTTATCACGGGCATGCAAGTCTTCACGCCCAGCGACAACACCGATCCAGGTGGCTTTGTCGATGTAATCCTGCCTGCCGGCACATTCGAAATTGAAGTGGAACCACGCTTTGTGGACCGCCTAGTGGGGATCCTGATTTCTCCCGTAACGGTAGTCGGAACGACGCTACTGGGTCAAGTCAACTTGGATTCTGGTGTGGTTCTCTCGGGAACCGTCACCAACATTGCGGGCCAGGCGGTCGCGGGTGTTGACCTCGACATCTTTAACCAGTCCACGGGAGCAGAAATCCCCCTCGGATCCGACAACTCCAACTCCAACGGTCAGTACGCCGTCGTCGTTTCGACGGGCATCCTGACTGTCATCTACACACCAAGCCCTGCCGGCACGGAAGTACCCCTTGTCGAGTTAGATGTGGTCGTCACAGGCGACCTAGTCCACAACGTCCAACTTCTCGATTGCAACTGCGGCACGCTCCGCGGCGTCGGGACGGCGGGCACTGGCGGCCACATCCCTCGACTGATGACCACGGGTGCCTGCCCTACCCTGGGTGACACCTCTTGGGGTGTCACGCTCACCCAGGGATTGGGCGGTGCGCTCGTGGTCGTACGCGTCGGAATCGACTCCGGTCCTTCGACAGTCGGGGTAGGCCAAGCCACAGGCAGCTTGCTGCTCGGCCCCCCCGCAATCGTTCAACTTAGCGGTACCCCCGGAGCTCCCGGGGTTGGTTCCGCAACCCTTGCCCTGCCCATGCAAACCGATCCGTCCATGGCAGGTATGACCCTACGCGCTCGCGCAGTGGTCTTGGACCCAGGCGCCCGCAGAGGGCGTTCAAAATCGCGCGTCTTGGTAGCGACTCTATGTAGCCAGTGAGAGGGGCTGCTAAGAGACAATCAGGACAGCGTACCGCGAGTCTCCGCTGCAAGCGGGGGCTCGCACCCCTACCAACTCGGACCGAATTCCTCGCCAAGCAGGATTCCGATTCCTCGGACCGAGAGACAACAGAATTGAGAAGACCTAATGATTAGACTAAGGCGCCTGTAACGGGCGTTCAGAATCGCAGATCTTGATAGCGACTCTATGTAGCCAGTGAGAGGGGCTGCTAAGAGACAATCAGGACAGCGTACCGCGAGTCTCCGCTGCAAGCGGGGGCTCGCACCCCTACCAACTCGGACCGAATTCCTCGCCAGACAGGATTCCGATTCCTCGGACCGAGAGACAACAGAATTGAGAAGACCCAGTGAGAGGTCCTATTCTAGATCCAATGCACGCACGCAGTCGAATCCTCGCTGCAAGCGGAGTCCTCGACACGACACCCAGAACGCGACCGATGCCCATGAAAGCCATCCCAGCCACTCTACTGCTGGTTGCTGCACAGATTCTCCTGTGTGGCTGCTCTCGTTTTAACGCGCCGCCGCCGGGGCCTACTGTTGGGCCGCCGACGATTGAAACCAGCAAGGTCTTCTCCTCGTCTCTGATCTCCGTAGCTGCGGGACGCGACCAAGCCTTGCTTGAAGCGCGAATTGAAGGAAACCTCGACCCGGCAGTGAACTTTGAACTGCGCCATGTGCCCCTAGGTGGGGATCTCTCGGGCGTTACAGGAGTCGCCTTGGACCCCTTCAACCCCCGAGTGTTGCTGACGGACCTAGCAGAACAAGAGCGCTTCCAAGCCCAACTGTTCGTGCAACGTGAAAGTGGCCTCTGGCAGCCAACCGGATCCCGGGTTCAGTTCGCAACCGGCACCGTGATCTATGCAGACGCCGCATCCACCGCCACTAGCCCCAACGGTATGAGCCCTGACTCGGCCTATCCGAGCTTGTTCATCGCATGCCTGGTCGCGTCGGGCATGGCGAATAGTACTCACGTCAACGTGTGGGCCGCAGAGGGCACGTTCGTTGATCTTGCTAATGTGCCCATCAAGGGCTTCGCATTGTCTGGAGGGTTCACCCATACATTTGAGTTGGCTGAGCGAAATTCCACTCTGCACCCAACCCTCATCGTCTCGGCAAACGGAAACGTCCCCGCGATCCTAACCTTGCTGCCTGACGTCGTCACAGGTTTCCTATCTAGCCTCGACGGACTCACCATCGATGGCAACGGAGAAGCCCAGGCTGGAGTCCTGGTGGATGAGAATGAACACCAATTACGCAGCATCTTGATCACGAATTGCAACCGCGGTTTCCGCCTACGCGCAGAGGGGTCGAGCACGCCCGTGGATGGCCTCTTGCTTGCCTGCGAAGCAAAAAATAACGACCTAGAGGGCATCTCCATCGCGGGAGCATGGGATGTGACCATTGATGGCTGCACCTCCACCCTCAACGGCCAGGAAGGCTGCCAATTCGACAAGTTGCTTTGCCCGCTTGGAACCACCGCTAAGGTGCGTATCGTGAATTCCGCTTTTGCCTTCAACGGCTCCGACGGGCTCGATTTGGACATGTTTGTGGATGGACCCAATGTCACCCCCGGAGGAACATTTGATGTGCAAGTGCGCAACTGCCTGTTTGCTGGAAATGGCCGGGTAGGATGCCTGATCGATGGGGATTACGAACTGAACGACCTTTGGACCGCCGACATTTTGGTTCAGTCGGTCTCGGCTTATGACAATCAAATGGCGGGGGTCAGTATCGATCTCGATGGCCATGCCCGAGCGTCAGTTGTGACGAGCAGCAGCAAAGGAAATGGTGGCGATGGATTCTTGTTCACGAGTGAATCCCAGCCGGGGATTATTTCGTTGCTCGGATGCCTGGCCCAAGCCAATCGCGGTGCAGGAGCACGCTCGAGCTTTGGTCAATTTGCCCTCTGCACAAGCCACTGCGCTTTGATCGGCAACAGCGGGGGTGGAATGGTCGAGGCCGCACGACCGGGTTACCAACTCAACAACGCGGCCTGGCTGCAATCCGATCCATGGGTTTCGGCGCGTACTTTTGGATCGGCGGCGAGCAATGGAGATCCCCTCTTCAACAATGCTCCCGGCCAAATCGTTCGCACGGCTGGAACTGGACTAGGATTCAGTCTTCTCGACACGCCTAATTTTGGAGCGGGAGCAACCGTCGAATGGAACGGGGACAGCACCCCCAGAGAAGCAACTTCTACCTCATCCAGCAACCCAAGCCTGAGCCCTGCACCACCCACAGCCTCCCAGGCACAATCCCTCGCTTGGTACCCGTCCGGCTCCATCGAAAATGACCTGATCCCCACACCCACCTCCGCCCTCAGGGGCATCGGGATCACAGCTCTGGGAGATCCCCTTGTGGACGCGGGTCCCCTTGGGCTCGCGGGTGGATTCAGTCCGGGAAACACGGCGACTCTAGGGCCCGAGCCCTTTCGCCTTGGACGAATGCAGCCCTCGAGTGGGCTGGGAGTCATGGACGACTTGGTGATCGAATTACAGGGTGGCACCATCGATCTGAGTTCAGTGGCGGGGCGCGTGCGTGTGATGCTCGACGACACCATCGACTCGGTCAACGTGCTGGAAGATCCCCTTGGTCTTAGGCTTCCGCCACCGGTGGGCGGATGGCTGCTGGGGCATCGGATTGAGATCTTGGGAGGGGCATCCGCCACCTCCGGAAAACCCCTGCTGGGGCCCCTAGCCCTCCCCGTGCCCCTTCCCTGAGAATTCCGCTGCCTGTCCACTTATCGTGCAGTAAGCTGTATGAATCATGGACACACCCCCCTTCGGGCACCCCCTACCCCCTGGAATAACCCTCGTGCGGGTCCTGGCAGAGCGTCCAAGCGGGCCGATTCTGCTGGTGGAAGAGCAGGGAGAAGCACGGGTCTTGCGTTTCGTCGAGGACCTCGGAGGCCTCTCCGCCCAGGTGCGCCTGCTGGGACACGCCCAACGGGAAGGTCTCGCCCTCCCCACTTCCTGGGGCCAACTCCCCGGAGGCGGCGCCTATGTGACCAGGCCTTACCTCGACGGCCCGACCCTGGCAGAGGCAGCCGGAACCATCGACGGCCCTGGCCTGGTGCAAGTCACCGCCAATTTGCTCGATGCCCTCGCCTCCCTGCACGACTGCGGCCTCTTGCACCGGGACATCAAGCCCGAGAACGTGATCCTGATGGACGGTCGGGCGCACCTGATCGACCTGGACCTTGCGGGCACCAGTGGCTCACACGAGGTCGCGGGCACCAAAGGGTACTTGTCCCCGGAACTCTTAATCGGCGCGCCGGCCACAGCCGCGGCGGACCTGTTCAGCCTGGGAGTAACCCTGATCCACGGGGCGGGCTTACGCCCAGACCGCCGTGTAGAGGTCGACTTTCCGCGCCAGTCCTACTGGGAAGCTGCGCGTCTGGATCCAAGCCAACTGCCAGGTGAAATCCGAGCCTTCGTGATGGCCGTCCTGCATCGCTGGCCCAACGAACGGCCGCTAGACGCAAGAGCTGCCCTGGATTTAGTCACAGGCACTGCCTCCCGTTCGGCCACCTGTCCGGCCCTGCCGAGCCTCCCCCAGGACGCGGCATCACTGACCCAAGCAGCAGCCTTGTTGCAATCGGGAGAGGCTCCCTTGCTCATCACCGTGCGCCATCCCGAGGAAGCCAACACCGCCTTACACCACCTGCACCTAGCCGCTTGTCAACGGGGCATGCAGCCCGAGTGCTTGCTCGTGGAACAAGAATCGGACCTGTCGCAAACCCAATACGGACACCGCTTGGTGTTGCCCACGGAACACGTTTCCCTCGATGCCATCGCCACCGATGTGATTCGTCGAGCCGGATCCGCTTGCGCTTGGATTCTGGAAAGCAAACGAGGAGCAAAACTGCTGGCCGAATTGCTCGAAGCGGGAGTCAGTATGACCCGCGTGTCCCTCGGTGGCGCATCGGCCAAAACCGTCGAACAGCACCTCTTGCAAGCGACCTCCAGCGGCCAACCTCAAAGCGCCCGCCTCTTGGCCGAAGACTTGACCACCCGCACCGATGGCCGCGTCAGCCTGATTAACGAAGCCCTACGCCGGGGAGTGCAAGCAGGCGCAATGGTGATCACGGACAACGGCTTGGCATTGCAGGCGGATCACTGGCCGGGAGACCTGGTGGCCGCGGACAACCCCCTCGTGCTGCCAGAAGATCCCTCTCAGCGTGACCTCTTAATGGCCCTCGCGGCGCTGCCCGAACCGGTGAGTTTGACCAACGCCGCAAGAGTGGCAAACATCGCAACCGAACCGTCTCACCGGGCGCAAGTGGAACTCTTGAAGGCGGGCTGGGTCCAACATACGGGTGCCAGATCCCTACTACGGATACCCCCCGGCCCGCGCATGGAATCGGTCCAACAAGCCCTCGACGGCTCCCTGCGCAAGACCCTCAGCGTAGGCTGGCTTGAGCACAAGGACCAGTTGAGTCCCAGCTCCCTAGACCTCTTGCGACTGACCGCCCGAGTGGAACCAGAGTTGGTATTGAAAGCCGCGCGCGAAGCTCTCGACGCCGGCAAAATGGGCTGGGTCCAACGGCTGGTTGAGCCCCTGGCCCAATGGAGTCCGGCGCAGCGCGAACAAGCCGAGGCGGTCTGCATCCTCTCCCAACTACAACTAGCCCGGGGAGATATCAAAGGAGCTCGGGGCACACTCACCACACATTTCGGCGCCGATCTAACAGGCGGAGTCACTGAGGCATGGCTGATCCTTGGGGATATTCTCGCGGCCGAAGGCCACGGCCCAAGAGCACTCGATGCGCGCAACAAGGCAAAGGAACTCGCCGTCACCATTGAGGAGCGCGCACGGGTTGTCATTGCCATGGCTTATGCGGCATTCCTAGAGGGCGACACGGCGGGTGCGGAAGAAAAACTCGGCCAGGCCCCGGACAAGGGCCTGCGGCCCGAAACCGAAGGCACCTTGCAAATGGTGCGCTTTGCCGTGAACTTTTCGAGTGGGGATTTCGACGCCGCATCCAAATCTCTGGACCAAGCACGCGCGGTAGGCGCAGATGAAATCCCGTCTCTCTTGGGGCGCATCGAACTCAATCAGGCCGTGCTCATGCGGCGTCAGGGCAACCTCCCAGACGCGATTAGTTCCATGCGCGCGGCCCAAGGCGCTTTTGCTCGCTGCGACAACATCAAGCAAGAGGCTTTGGCAGCAAATAACTTGGGCGTGTTGCTAAGAGACGCAGGCAACCTCACTGAAGCCCGCAAGAGCCTGACCGGATCCCTTCGTTTGCGGCGACGCCTAAAAGACAAACACGCGGAGGCATCGTCTCTGGGGAGCCTCGCGTTAGTGGAAATAGAAGCGGGGTACCTAGGCCCGGCGGGGGAAAAACTGGCCCTCGCCGCCCGAATTTTAGAGCGGGGAGACCACCAGCGTGAGCTTGGGATTCTCGCCCCCGCACGAGCTCTTCACACACTTCGCACCAAGGGTCCGCTGGCAGTCCGTACGGGTTCCGACCCCGCACGCTTGGCCGCCGCACGCGCAGCTCACCGCCCGGCGGTTCACCGTTTCCTTGCGGAACTTGCCCTTGTGGAAGGGCGCGAGGACCGTGCTCAAGCGCGGCGCCTTGCGGCCGTTGCAACCGCAGCCCCCAACAGTGCGGAGTCTTTTCGCAGTTGGTGCACACGCATCGCCCATGAGGGAGGCGCCTGGATTCCAGCCACGGACCTACAAAAACTTGCGGCGGGTCTCGCCCCTCTCCGCCAAAGTGAAATGCAGTGGCGTTTGCATGCAGCGTCCGGGGACCTGGAGAGCGACGAACTGGACGAACTCCTGCGTACCTTTCAAGCCGCCGGCCGCAGTGATCTGGTGGCTGCAGTCGCCCGGAATCTGATCCGCATCGCTAACCAGCGGGCGGATGCGGACCTACGCCGACGGTCCACCGCACGCTTCGAAGAAGCCCGTCGAGCCATCATGCGCGACCTAGAGAGTCCCCAAGCGGACCGGCATTTTGAGCGCACCCTACAACTTGCCGGAGGCGACCTTCAGCAAACCCAAGGGGACAGCAATCAGGATGTGGATTGGTTGCTTGAATGCATTAAGCGGCTTGCTTCCAGCCGTGACCGGCGCGAGCTGCTGGAGCGCATCCTGGATCATGCCTTGGAACGCACGGGTGCGCGACGGGGCTATGTGGTCATCGCCCGAAACGAGCAGATCGAGACATCTGCTGCACGTGGAATGGATTTGGACCGGGAGGACAGCGGCGATGCGTCAATCTCCTCCAGCGTAATCCGCGCAGCCCTCGCTGACTGCAAGCCAATTTCCACCGCCAATGCCGCCCATGACGAGCGGTTTCAAGACGAGCAAAGCGTCCGCCATTTGCAACTCAGATCGGTTCTATGCGTGCCCTTTGCCGACCAAGGGGTCGTGCGCGGAGCAATCTATGTGGACAACGATCGCGCAAGCTCGATCTTTGACGAAGAGGACATTCGAGCGCTCTCCGTGCTTGCCGATCCAGCCGCAGTGGTCCTGGCCCAAATCGAAGAACGCCAACGCATCGAGGAATTGAACCGCCAGTTGGCGGACAAGGTCGAGGTTCAAGAGTCCGAGTTGGTCCAAGCCCGGGCAGCCTTGAAGCGCACTGGTCGGGTCGCACCCTTACCGGGAGTTGTGGGCGAAAGCCCCGCCATGTTAGAAGTGGCCGCAATGGTCGAGCGCCTCGCCCCAACGGGTTTAACCGTCTTGGTCACGGGACCCAGCGGTTCGGGCAAGGAATTGATCGCCAGGGCCTTACATCAAAAGAGCACGCGCAGCGCAGGCCCATTGGTCACGGAAAACACCGCAGCCCTGCCGGAGTCCTTGCTGGAGAGTGAACTCTTCGGGCACAAGAAAGGCGCCTTCACCGGGGCTGAACAAGACCGTGAGGGACTTTTCAAAAGGGCCGACGGCGGCACCCTGTTTTTGGACGAAATCGGAGACCTGCCTTTGCCCATGCAAGTCAAGCTGCTGCGGGTCTTAGAGACCGGCGAGGTACGACCGCTTGGCTCCAATGAAACCGAAGTCGTCTCCGTGCGCGTGGTGGCAGCGACTCACCAGATGTTGGCCAAGAAGGTGCAGCTGGGAGAATTCCGCGAAGACCTTTTCTACCGCCTCAACGGTGGTGAAGTCAGTTTGCCTCCGCTAGCCGAACGCTTGGAAGATGTGCCCCTGCTTGTGGCACACTTCATGAATCAACTGGGCACCCAATATGGCCAGCAAAAAGCCATTACAGAGCCGGTCATGGGAGCGCTTCTGAAGCGCCCTTGGCCCGGCCAAGTGCGCGAATTGCGCAACGAGGTGGCCCGACTTTGGTTCCTTTCGGACGCAGTCATCAATCAACCCGATCTCATTCGCAAGCCCATGGCCCAAGCGGAAGGCTCGAACGAAACCACGAGTTCCCTACTGCTCATTGATGCGGAACGCATTGCAGTGGAACGAGCCCTAGCCGTCGCCAGTGGGCGTCGGGACCAAGCCGCAAAACTTCTCGGCATTAGCCGCTCGGGGCTCTACACAAAGCTCACGCGCCTCGGTCTGGATTAGCCAGTAAGAAGGGTCACGGCATTGGCTGCGAAGATCGCAGGGGTCAACACGGCTCTACCGACTAGGCCCGCGTGACTTACTGAGCCAGGGCGCGCCGCAGATCCTGCTTGGTAACCGGCCCGGACGCGGACAGGCAGCACCGATCCGGACGCAAGTGCTTGCGTGCTGCATCGCGCACCATCTTGGCGGTCACGGCAGCGAACTGACCGGGGAGCTTGGCCAAGTGATCATCCGCATGTCCGTAAACTTCAGCAGTAACCAAGTAGGCCGCCCGTTGGGAGGCACGCTCAAATCCCAAGGGGGATGATCCCACCAGGTAATCTCGTGCTAATTTGAGTTCCGCCTTGCTGACGGTCTCGTCCTGGATTCGGTGCATCTCTTCCAAGAAACCACCCACTGCCGTATGCACATGCTGAGGGCTGGTGCCGATGTAAGCCTGAAAGCACCCGGGTAAACGACCGGCGGTGCCGTGAATGTCCGCGTATACGGAATAGGCCAAACCCTGTTCATCCCGCAAACGCTTCGTGATGCGCGCGGTAAAACCGGGGCCGCTGCCCAGGATGTGATCCATGACCACCAGGCTCGCCCAATCCGGTTCGCTGCGACGCACGCCAAGGTGCCCTAGGAACACATGCACTTGGTCACGGCTCTTCTTGAAAGCATCCAACCGGTTGCCATCTTTGGGGAACCGCGATTTGGAGTCGGTTAAGGGACCTAGTTGTTGCCACCCACGGGTCAGGCGCTGCACGAGCTTCTTGATCTGAGCGGGATCCACATCCCCGCAAACCGCAAGAATCGCGCGATCAGGGGCCCAATGGGAACGGTGATGATCCAAGAGGTCCTTTGGAGTGAAAGCCCCAATGGTCTCGGCGGTTCCATGGGCGGGTCGACCCATCCAGTGCTTTCCATAGATCAGATGCCGGAATCTCTGAGCTGCCTGGGACCGGGGGTCCTCCTGTTCGACTTCAAGCCGCGCCTGAAAACGCCGCTGGTGCATACGCACAGGGTCGTTCGGGTAGGCCGCGTGTCGAGCGACCTCCAGCAGGGTTTCGAGCAGAACTTTCCAGTGGTCCCCTGCCACGGAACCGGACAGGCCCGACTGGTTCCCAGCGATGGTTCCACCGCAGGGCTCAAGGCGTGTGACCAACTCGCCTTCATCGTGTTGGTTGGTTCCTTGATCCGCTAGGCGCCCCACCATCCAAGACAAGCCTTCCTGGCCGGCGGGATCCTGACTGGTTCCCCCACGCATCATCAAACGCGCGGCGGTGATCGGTGCTCCTTCCCGTCGCGAGACGATCAGGGTCAAGCCGTTGGACAACACATAGCGCTGCTTGGGCAGGTACAGTTCGGGAAGTTTCGTGCTCATGACTCTTTCCCTGGCAGGCTCCAGCCGACAACCCGTCTCTCACGGGTCAAGAATTGACGCGCTGTCGCTCGTACTCGCTTGGCATTGACCGCCGCTCGGCGCTCCTCCCAATCGAGCAACATGCGCCAATCCGCATCCACAGCAAAACCACCAAACCACTCGGCCAAATCCGAAACGGTCTCCGCTTCAAAGGCATCCCCCGAACGCAAGGTCCGTTGCACCCGGCGCATTTCCTTGGCCGGGATGGGTTCCTCCACGAGGCGCGTAATTTCCTCTTCGATCACTCGCTCCAATTCGGCCGGATCGACGCCGGGAACTGCTTCGGCGTTGATCCAAAAAGCCCCACCTTCCATGCGCGTGTCAGACGAACTGCCAACCATGGTCGCCAATCCATCAGTCAACACCAGACGCTTGTACAGTCGCGATACTCGGCCACCGGTCAAAAGTGTATCAATCAAGTCCAGGTCAAAGTCCTCGTCTGTTCCGACGGGAACGGTGGAGTAAGCCATCACCAAACGGGAAGCCGCGTCGTCCCAGCGCTTCTCAATGCGCCGTTCCCCTTCGGGTTCGCGCAGGGGAGCGCAAAGCACAGGCGCCGGGGCAGGTCCGCTCTCAATGGAGCCAAAGTGCTTGCGGACCATACTCAGGGTGGACGTGGGATGGAGATCTCCGGCCAAGACCAAGGTAGCCATGCATGGTTGATAAGTGCGCTCGTACCAGCCGCGCATGAGCTCAACGCTCATGGGCTGCAGAGTCTCTGGGTGGCCAATAATTGGGGCACCGTAGGGATGGCGACCAAAGAGCTCATGGGACACGTCCTGGCTCAAGCGCCGCCAAGGATCGTCACGGCCCATGGATAGCTCTTCCAAGACCACAGCTTTTTCGCTGATGAACTCGGCAGGGTCCAAAAGCAAACCCCTCATGCGGTCCGCTTCCAGCTCAATCGCAGCCTCGAATCGATCCGATGCCAATTCGAACCAATAGGCCGTGTGGTCAAAACTAGTGAACGCGTTGTTGCTCCCGCCCAAGGACGTTGTGGTGGCGTCGACCGAGCCCTTGCCAAAGCGCTTGGTGCCCTTGAACATCATGTGCTCAAGGAAATGGGCCACACCTGCCTCGTGGGGAGCCTCGTGGCGAGAGCCCGCACCGTACCAAAGCAAACTGGTCACCACCGGATCACCGGGGCGTTCGAGCAAGACCACGCGGAGGCCATTGCGCAAGTAATGCTCGTGTACCTTTGCGCCAGTTCCAGGCAAGGCCAGGCCCCGAGCGGGAGCTGGCTTCCTGCTTTCGGCTTGGATGGTCATGGGGCCAATCATTAGGAACGCCTCCGGCTCCGGCGGGGACCAGATCCACGCCGCGCAGTAGTGCTCCGCCGGACTTGACGGGCTCCTGACCCACCTTGTCGCCGTGAAGCGCGTCGTATCACCCGACGACGGGGAGCAGCCTCGCCGTCCTCATCCACTGGGCTTCCAAGGGGATGTAGCGCAGCCTGTTCATCGGACATGTCCAGCAAGCCCTCTACCTCTTGGCGGGAAAGGCGACGAAAACGCCCCTCTTTCAAGCCGCGCAATACCAGCGGCCCAATCTCCTCACGGGTCAGTTCCAACACCTTGTGGCCAACACGGGCAAAAATCCGTCGAATCTCACGGTTCATTCCCTCGCGCAAAGTCACCATGGCAACCGAGCGCAACTTGGCACGTTTGACGATGGCCACACGCGCGCCGGAGGTCTTACCCTCGGAAAGGTGCACGCCCGAACGGATCTTGTCAAGACTCTCGTCATCAAGGGACCCGGCCACCACCACGCGGTAGGTTTTAGGCACCCCATAGCGGGGATGGGAAACACGGTGGGAAAAATCCCCATCGCTGGTCAGCAAAATCAGCCCGCGACTTTCCTCGTCCAAACGCCCCACCGTATAGATCCGGCCAGCTGTGGGGTCGGTGATTAGATCGACGGCCTTAAGCCGTTCCTCGCGCCGATCGTTAGTGCAAACAACGCCCTTGGGCTTGTTCAACACGTAGTAGCGTCGAGGATCCTCGGTGCCCGGAAGCACGGCCCCATCCACTGTGACTTTCTGCTTGGTGGGGTCGATCTTGACCCCCAATTCGGTAACCAACTCGTCATCAACGAGAACCTTGCCCTTGGTAATCAACTCATCACAAGCCCGTCGCGAAGCCACGCCATGATCCGCGAGAAATTTGTTGAGCCGAACCTGATCCGTACGCGCCTCACGGCGGGCACTTGATCCATCTGCAATATATCCGCCGGCCGAAACCGAGCGCGGACGCTTGCCGCCGCGTGAACCGCGGGGTGCGCCCTTAGAACGTCTAGTTGCCATGACTTAACTTTGTCTCCCTTTGAAGGAACGCATCGCGAGGACTTGGAAATCCCCATCTTCAGGTAGAAGATCGTGGGCTCCCAAATCCGCCGGCAAGAGCCAAGTCTGCCCGCTGCTGATGCTCCAACTCTGATTTTCGTCTTCTCCGCGCACGCGGATTCGGCCCTGGCCACTGATGACATGGAGCGCCCCCGCATAATTGTTCGTGTCCCGGGTGAGCATTTCATGAACGCGCAGTAGCTCCCCCGCATATGACTCGTCTTCGAATAGGGGGGCTCGCATGTTCGCGCCCTCCTCGCGCCACTCGGGCGGTCCGGGCTTGAGTCCGGTTTGATCGTAAAGGATCGATTTCAGGGCGGGCTCCACGTGCTGCTCGCGCAGTTCCCCATCCAGGCCCTTACGATCCCAATCGTAGATGCGGAAGGTGGTGTCAGAGTTCTGCTGCACTTCGACAATCACCAAACCCTTCCCGATCGAGTGCACTGTTCCCGCAGGCACCCGCACAAAATCCCCTGCACGAACGGGGTAGGAGGTCATTAACTCGACCACATCACTTGTCCCAGCGGCCTCCGCGAATTGACTGGCGGTTGTGCCTTCGGAAAGGCCAAGGAAAACCTCTGCTCCCTTTTCGGCGGTTAGCACAAGCCAACACTCATCCTTGCCCGCATGGGAAGGGCCCATGCGCTGTGCGGTGGCGTGATCGGGATGAACCTGAATGGATAAGTTCTTACGCGCGTCCAACAGCTTTAGCAGCAGCGGAAACGAACCGTCCGGATCCGGTTGGGTCTTGCCCAAGAGCGCTTCCTGTTCGGACAACATCAGTCCACCCAAGGTGCGACCCTTGTACGGCCCTTCGGCCACTAGGGACGTGGCCTCCTCACGATCGGTCAAACACCAAGCCTCACCGATATTCTTGTCCGTGGGCAGGTCCTCTGGCACGACCGGCTGCAGCGCACGCCCACCCCAGATTTTCTCTAGGAAGATCGGCTCAAGGCGTAGAGGCTGACGGATGGACATGGGATCTGGACGGGCTTTGGGGGCCCGAGTAGCTCGGGTCAAGCCGCGCAGAATACCCGGATAGGCGTGTCTCGCACGGGAAAACACCCGGGAGTTCTTGGGAAGCACGGAGGAATAACCCCCAAGTGGCATCAATGGGCCGATTCAGTCGATTCCAAGCAGTCGCCGGGCCTCTGCCCGGGCAGTTTCCTGCTCGGCTCCCCCAGCGATCATATCGGCAACCTCGGCCACGCGCTCGTCCCCAGACAGGGAGCCCGTCTTGGTGCGTGTGCGCCCATCGATCACATCCTTGGCCACCCGCAGGTGACGGGTCGCGGCGGCAGCGATGGAGGGCAAGTGGGTCACCGCGATCACCTGGTGATGTTCCCCGAGGGCACCCAAGTGAGCCGCGACCTGCGGTCCTAGGCGACCGCCGACCCCCGCATCCACTTCATCGAAGACCAGGGTCGGGGTGGATTGGCGCACAGCGAGAGCTCCGCGCAGGGCCAAGAGAATCCGTGCGGCCTCGCCACCCGAAGCCACTCGACGCAGGGGTTCGGTCCCTTCGCCGGGGTTGGCGGCGAGCATAAATTCGACGGCTTCGGCGCCCTTGGAACCGAAGCGCTTCATGTCGATCGGGTCCCCGCTCTTTGCGTGGGGCACAAGGCACACTTCAAAGCGCGCCCGTTCGAGGCCCAAGTCAGCGAGGCTTTTCTCCACCGACTTTGACAGACGCTTGTGGGCCTTGGCTCGCTCTTTGGTCAGGCGTGTCGCGGCCTGGTCCACGACCTCGGCCAACTTGCCTGCCTGCTCCTCCAGTTGTGCACCGTCGTGCCCGTCTTGTTCCAGTAGGTCGCGCTCGGCTTGCAGATTCCCGAGCTTGGTGGGCAGTTGTTCCACCGACACCGAGTGCTTGCGCGCGAGGCGTTCGAGACTGGCAAGGCGCTCTTCGATCTCGTCGAGGCGGGTGGGATTTGCTTCGGCACCATCGCGGATGCCACGCAGGTCTCCCAGGGCAGCCTCCAAGTAGGCGCTGGCTTCGCGCACAGAAGAAAGGGATTCCCCAAGGCCCGGAACCCTCTTGTTCCAGTCCTCTAGGATTTTTTCAGAACGCTGCACGACCTCCAGGGCTGATCCTTCGTCATCAAACAGGTCCCCCACGATGCTGTCCAAGGAAAGCGCCAACTCACCCGCGTTCCGCAAGAGATCGCGCTCGCCAGCCAGGGCCTTGGGGTTGAGATCATCTAGACCCGCTTGCTCCAGTTCGCTGAGCTGAAAGCGCACCATGTCGAGCCTCTCCGCCCGCCGGATCTCGGCAGCTTCTAGGCCATCGAGTTCGCTGAGCACCTTGGCCCAGCGCGCGCGTCGTTCCTGATAACCGCTCAGTTGCTCCTCAAGACCCGCAAAGGTGTCCAGCAGCAACAATTGCTCGCTGGGATCGAACAGGCGTTGGTGTTCATGCTGGCCGTGAATCTCGACCAATTGGCTGGTGAGCTCACGCAACACCTTTCCGCTCACGGGTCGGTGATTGACGTGAGCCCGACTGCGCCCGTCTCGCGTGATGGTGCGAGTCAAAATCAATTCAAGTTCGTGCGAATCATCCTCAAGACCTTCCTCGATGGCCTCGGGCAGATTCTCGTGCAACCATTGGGCCACGCAGCGGCCCCAGCCCTCGACTTCGAGAACAAAACGCCCCTCCACCCGGGCGCGTTTGGCACCCGTGCGGACGACCTCAGGGCGCGCACGCTGCCCAAGCAGCAGCTGCAACGCGCCGACGATCAGACTCTTGCCCGCACCGGTTTCGCCGGTGATGGCATTCAGTCCGGGTCCAAGAACGATTTCCGCCTCTTCAAAGAGGGCGAAATCCACTAAGCGGAGTTCAACTAGCATCGTTAAGAGTGTCCCAACCTTTTGGGGAGAAGGCTCGTTCAGTTGCCGTTGTTGGCCATGGCTTTTTGCGTGTAGCCAGAGGCATCGGAGGCGTATTTCTTCTCGCACCCTTGACAACAGACCCCCACCGTCTGGCCTTGCCAAGTAACCAGGTTATCGGCGCCCACGGGCCTACCGGTAATCGGGCAGGTGGTGTTACCTACCACGGTCGGCGTCCCATAGGCGGCGGCCACTGCAGCCGCCGGGTCCATCTTGCCCGTGGCAACGCACTTGGAGCAGCAGAAGTAGGCGCGCTGGCCATCGTGCTCGACGTAATTCTCGGTCTTGATGGGGTGACCGCTGATGGCGCAGGTCGGGTTACCCATGAAGACGTTGCTGGCCTCAACAATGGCGGGCATGCTGCCGGCGGATTCGCTTGCCTGATTGTTGGCACAGGCGGCCAAGGAACAAAGGGCGGCAATGAAGATGAGGTTGCGCATGGATGTTGCTGTAGTACGGGATTTTGGTGAGGCCCCCCGGTCGAGGAGCTCGGCCCATACTACATCCATCCCCCCCTCGCTAGGTGTGCAGGGTTTCAAGCAACCGCAGGCAAACCCGCTCTAATTCGTCTGCACTGGGCCGCCAGCCCGTGCCTAAGCGTTGGCGGATGCGGCTGCAGCGGGAAAGGGTCTCTTCCAGGACCTCTCGCGGACGGGTGGGCAGGGGTGCCGCGAGGGCCCGCTCCAGCTCCCCTTGGGCCAGAGCGAAGGCGTTACGCTCGATGCACTCGGCGGCACGAATAGCATGCAAAATCGAACCCTTGGGGGTGTGCTGCTTCAACCGCACGATACGGGTCACCTCCAGCCAAGGGTGTCCCAACAAATGCTCGCGCACCACGCAGTTGACCCGGATTCGCTGATGTGCTTGAAGCCCGCCAAAACGTTTGCTCCATGGACTGTCCTTCGACACGAACAAGTGTGAAAAGTCCCGGGCGTGTTCACTCTTGTTCCAGAGAAGCTGCTCGGATCCCCAGACCCGGAGAGCCAAGTATGTGGATGGCTGAAAGCGGGTGGTAAATCCCTCCCAACTTGGCTGCAGTTCACGCACCTGCAAGACCAACTGCAGTTCCTGTCCCAGATATCGTTCGGGACGTTCCACGACCTCCGCAAGGGCAACCTTCGGCGGACCCGCAACCCATCCGGGCCCGTCAAGCGGCAGGGCGCGAGCAAAAGTGCTCACAAGCAATAGGAGGAGAACATCCATAAGAGACAAAACCAAAGGTTTTGATCGGTTCTCGATGAAGGGAAACTTGAGCCCCTTTCTGAATTCCAAGCGCGCTCACTTCCAGAGGTACAGCAGCGCAGTACGCCCCATGACCCGGTGGTCCATTTGGAAATCGGATGTACTGAGGGCGTCCCTGCCCAGATCCCTGGGGTGCCCATGCAGAACCAGCGCGCCTCCTGGCAGCAGGACGTCCTTCGCCAAGGTCAGCGCGGCTGCAAGAACCTTGTCACGTTCGCTGCCCCGCAGCATGGGATAGGGCGGATCCATCAAAATCACCGCGGCCCAGGGCTTCGATTCTGCGCCCGGAGGAAGGGGCGCTGGCCCACGCCAGTGGCGCGCATCAAGGGCGTCCCCGCCAATCACCTCGCTGCGGTCCTCGGCCCCCACGAGGGCCAGATTGGAGCGCAAGACCCCCAGGGCTGGCCTTTCTCGCTCGACAAAACGCACCAAACTCGCCCCACGGCTCAAGGCCTCGATGCCCGTGCTGCCGCTGCCGCTGAAAAGGTCCAGTACCGGCTGGTCCTCCTCGATGCCGCCGAGGGTCGAGTACATGGATTCCCGCACCCGCCCCAACATGGGCCGGGTGTCCTGTCCGTCCGGGGCGCGCAGAATGCGCCCCTTGAATGCTCCGCTGTGAACTTTCACCCGGGCAATCTACCCGCAGCGGGGGTCGCGCGGTGGCCCCAATCGGAGTATCCTGTAAGCGACTCAAAGCGATGAATATCCCCCGCTTACACATCAACGTGGACCATGTGGCAACCCTGCGTCAGGCGAGGCGGGGGGATTTTCCGTGCCCTATTCAATGGGCCCTCGCCGCCGAAAAGGCGGGCGCCCACGGGATCACTTGCCATTTGCGCAAGGATCGGCGCCATATTCAGGACGCGGATGTTATCCGCTTGCGAGGGGAGTTGCAGTCGACCTTGAACCTTGAGCTTTCCCTTGATACGGAAATGGTGGACCTGGCCCTCAAGTCTGGGGCCGATGCCTTTTGCCTCGTCCCGGAAATGCGCCAGGAAGTGACCACCGAGGGTGGCCTCGACTGCAAGAAAGAGCAAGCTCGCCTGCGCGACGTGATTCCAGCCCTGACCGAAGCGGGTGGACTGGTGAGCCTCTTCGTGGATCCCGAGCCCGACCAACTGGATGTGGCCCGTGAATTGGGCGCACCCTTTGTGGAACTCCACACCGGCTGCTATGCCAACCGTACGGGAGCCGCCCGGGAACAAGAACTCGAGCGCTTGATGCGAGCCTCCGCCCACGCCCAAAACATCGGCCTGCGGGTCAACGCGGGCCACGGGCTTGACTACGACAACGTGAGCCCGGTAGCCCTCATGGGCGGCATCGAGGAACTCAACATCGGCTTCGCCATCGTGGCCAGGGCGATGTTCGTGGGGGTTGCTCAGGCAGTGGAAGAAATGTTGGAACTGCTGCCCAGCCAGGGTGAGATCGACGGAAGGGCAACCTCTCTTCGGACTGCCAAGAACTAGCTCCAAAGGCGCAGAGACCCCCGAAATCCGGCCCAAGAACCGCTTTTCTTCCGGCGAAGACCCCATGCCTCCTAGGTGCCCTGATGGATTTCTTTGAAATCGAGGGGAAGGACCCTTGGATCTAGCTTTTCGGAACGGCAAATTTGAATCCATGGAGCAGAAAGCGCAAGGCCAGGAAACAAGTCAGATGAAGGATGAGCTCTTCATCCCCTCGGGCAGCATCGTCGCCCTTCCCACTCCTTTTCGGGGGGGCGCACTCGCCTATGACCTCTTCGCCAAAGACGTGGTGCGTCACAGGCTCGCAGGAACGGATGGGGTCTTGGTGGCGGGAACCACCGGCGAAGGCTCAGTTCTCTCGGAAGCCGAGCGCATTGCCCTCTTCCGAACCGCAGCAGAAGCTGCCCGCGGTCAGATCAAAGTGATCTGCTCAGTTGGCACCAACGACACGCGCATGAGCCTGCGCCTGGCTCGCGCCGCCCAGGATAGCGGCGCGGACGCAATCATGGCGGTGGTGCCTTATTACAACAGCCCCCAGCCCAGGGGACTGGAAGCACATTTCGCAGCCATCGCCCAAGCGGTGCCGCGTTTGTCCCTGACCCTCTACGATGTGCCCACGCGCACAGCCCAAGCACTGCCCCTTCAAGTGGCCCAACATCTTGCCGACCGGCACAGGAACATCACTTCGATCAAGCTGGCTTGCACGGATTTAGACCGGGTGGATTCGTTCGTGCAGGAGAGCGGCTTGCAGGTGCTCGCCGGAGAGGACCGTTTGATCCTGGAGTTCATGCGACGAGGTGCCGTGGGCGCCGTGTCGGTGCTTGGCAACTTGCTCCCTCATGAGACCAGCGCCCTGATCCAGGCGGGTCGTCGCGCCCCGGATGCGCCGCGCGCCCGTTCCCTCGCCGCCCGCTTGACGCCCTTGGCCCAAGCCCTGTTCATCGAAACCAATCCAGTCCCAGTCAAAGCCGCCCTCGCGATTCTCGAGGGTTACCCAAGCGAAGTACGTCTGCCCCTGGTCGGCCTTGAGGAGGACAATCGGCGCGTGCTGGATGGCGTGCTACGGGGGCTGATGCCAGCCGCCCAGGACTCCCCCCGGGCCGTGGCCCCCACGGCCTGATTCGGGCCTTCCCACCGTGGCAGGGCGCCCTGTCAAACCTGCGGTCTATACTGCCGTTTTGGCGGCATTCCGTATAGAAAGGCTGCTCCTATAGCTCTAGGGCAGTATTTAGTTCACGGCATGGCTATTGCATCTCTTGACTCTATGGCCCGCAATTTGCGGCCAAAACAAGGAGTCAAAGCATGCAACCAAACACCACCACAAAGAGTCAAGCCGCCTTCACAGCAGCCCAAACCCTCGCCCAGGAAGGGGGTCACCCGGAGCTCACCCCGATGCACCTCGCCGCCGCCCTCTTGGCGGAACCGGAAGGTGTCATGGCAGGCGTACTCGCCAAGCTGGGAACCGAGACCCAAGCCCTCGCCGCAGGAGTAGCCCAAGAACTCGCCAAGCAACCGCGCTCCAGCGGGGGTGAGTTGAGCATGAGCCGGCCCATGACTGAGGTCATGACCGACGCGGCCAACACGGCGCAGAGCATGCAGGATGAGTACATCTCCACCGAGCACCTTTTGCTCGCCCTTGCACGCAAGGGCGGACCGGAAGTGATGGGTCTGTTCTCTGCCCGGGGCCTTTCGCCGGAACGCATCGAAGCAGCCCTGGCCGAAGTGCGCAAGGGCCACCGTGTGACCAGCCCCGAACCAGAAAACACCTTCGAGGCCCTTTCCAAGTACGCCCAGGATCTGACCCAAGCCGCGCGGGATGGCAAGCTCGATCCGGTCATTGGACGCAACGATGAGATCCGTCGCGTGGTGCAGGTGCTCTCGCGCCGGCGCAAGAATAACCCGGTACTAATCGGTGATCCGGGCGTGGGTAAAACCGCAATCATTGAGGGCTTGGCCCAGCGAATCGTGGATGGAGATGTTCCGGAAAGCCTCAAGGGCCGCCGGGTCATGTCCTTGGATATGGGCTCTCTCCTCGCCGGCGCAAAGTACCGCGGTGAGTTCGAAGAGCGCCTCAAAGCCATTCTGGAGGAAATTGCTGAAGCCAACGGAGAGGTGGTACTCTTCATCGACGAGCTGCACACACTTGTGGGTGCTGGCGGAGCCGAAGGTGCGGTGGATGCCGCCAACATGCTCAAACCCGCCCTGGCCCGGGGCGACCTGCATTGCATCGGTGCCACCACCTTGGATGAGTATCGCAAGTACATCGAAAAGGACGCGGCGCTTGAGCGACGATTCCTGCCAGTGCTGATTGATGAACCCTCTATTGAGGACACCCTGGCCATTCTGCGTGGCCTAAAAGAGCGTTACGAGATTCACCACGGGGTGCGCATCGGTGATGCGGCCCTCGTGGCGGCAGCACGCTTGGCGGATCGGCACATCACCGACCGCTTTATGCCCGACAAGGCCATTGATTGCGTGGATGAGGCGGGTGCCCAATTGCGCACGGCCATCGATTCCATGCCACCGGAACTCGAAAAACTCGAGCGGCGTCTGCGCCAACTGAAAATCGAACGGACGGCCCTGCAAAAGGAAGGAAACGAAGCCAACCAACGCCGTATCGAGGACATCAACCGCGAGCTGGCGGATTTCACCGAAGAACAAACCGCCCTGCGCTCCCGCTGGCAAGCGGAAAAGGACCTGATCCAATCGATCCGGGCCGGGAAGGCTCTGATCGAAAGCCTACGCGCAGAAGCGGAGCAAACCGAACGGGCGGGCGACCTAGAAAGGGTGGGAGCGATCCGCTACGGGGAACTGCCCGAGGCGGAAGCTGATCTTGAAGCCAATGCATCGGACCTCGAAGAGCTGCAAATAGACGGTGCCATGCTGCCCGAAGCCGTGGACGAGGAAATGATCGCCCAGGTCATCAGCCGCTGGACGGGCATCCCGGCCACGCGCCTTCTGGAAACCGAGCGCGATAAACTGCTGCACATGGAAGATCGACTGACCCAGCGGGTGATCGGTCAACCGGAAGCACTGAAGTCGATTTCCCAAGCGGTGCGCCGAGCGCGCGCTGGGCTGCAAGAGACCACGCGGCCTCTGGGCTCGTTCCTGTTGTTGGGTCCCACGGGCGTGGGCAAGACCGAAACCGCGCGCGCTCTGGCAGAATTCCTGTTCGATGACGAGCATGCCATGGTGCGCTTGGACATGGGCGAGTACATGGAAAAGCACTCGGTCAGCCGTCTTGTTGGGGCGCCTCCGGGCTATGTGGGCCACGAAGAGGGTGGTGCTCTCACGGAAGCCGTACGCCGCAAGCCGCACACGCTGATTCTCTTGGACGAAGTCGAAAAGGCCCACCCCGATGTGTTCAACACCCTGTTGCAAGTACTTGATGACGGCCGTCTGACCGACAGCCTGGGGCGTACGGTGGACTTCACCCAGACCCTTGTGTTGATGACCAGCAACCTGCGCAGCGAAGAGGAACTCAAAGCCTTCTTCCGCCCAGAATTCCTCAACCGCTTGGACGAAACCCTCATCTTCAACAGCCTCAAGCCGGAGCAACTCCGGGCGATTGTGGACATCCAGGTCCAACACCTTGCAAGACACCTCGAGGAGCAAGAAATCGGCCTGGAGATCACCGACGCCGCGCGCGATCGACTAGCAACGCAAGGCTTCCAGGCGGAGTACGGCGCCCGCCCCCTCAAGCGTGCCCTGCAACGGGACGTCCAAAACCCACTTTCGGAAGCTGTCATCTCAGGCGAACTCGCCCGGGGCATGACCGCCATGATCGACTGGGACGAAGACGCGGGGTTCACAGTGAATTCCACGGCAACGCAGGAAGCGGTGACCGGTGCAACGAGCGCAGCAGCCTAATCGGTGAGTCCGGGAGTGTACGTATGGGGTGGTGTCACTCTTTGTGCCAAGCCAAAGGCCCTCGGGCCCGCGGGGGAGGACTGAGGTTCCCGGTGGCATCTCGACCTCTTCAACCAGACCTGTACACTCTCTCCTGTGACCCAATCCTTCCGCACCCTCAGCGCTCCCTTCGAGTTCGAGATTGACAAGATCAAGAACTCCCGCTTCTTGTCGGCTTTGGCCCCCACCAAGGACGAGGAGTCGGCCAAGGCGTTTGTGCAGGAGGTGCGCGAAAGATATTCGGACGCGCGTCATCATTGCTTTGCTTGGCGACTTGGGGAAACCGGAGCAATCTTTCGCTCCTCGGACGACGGAGAACCCTCGGGTAGCGCGGGGCGCCCGATTCTGAATCAGCTCGAAGGGCATGAGGTCACGAACTTGACCTGTGTGGTGGTGCGTTGGTTTGGTGGGGTCAAGCTTGGGGTTGGTGGTTTGGTGCGGGCCTATGGGGGTGCGGCGGGCAAAGCACTGGATCGCGCACCCATTCTCGCGGTGGTGATCCGAGTGCGAGTTCTCTTGGAGTTTCCCTACGACTGCTCTGGTGCTGTGAGCGGAGTGCTGCATGGATTCGGATTGCAGGAGCAAGCATCGGATTACGGCGAGGTCGTCCGCTTAGAGCTGGCGGTGCCCAAGGACGAAGTCCCGGGGTTGAAAATCGAACTCGTGGAACGCACTGGGGGCCGTGTGCGCCTGGATTTACTTGGGGACTGAAGTCAGCGCTTGGCACGCCCTCATGAGCTGTGTTGAATAGACGTCATGACCTCAAACACCCCCCGTGGACTGCGCTGGACCATCCGGCTCTTGTCTGTCCTGTTATTCGGTTTGTTCATGTGGCTGCAAGGATTTGTAGTCAAGGACATCAATGATCAAGAGGGACCCAACCGGGGGCTGATTGCCGCTGAGCATGAGGACAGCGCCCTCGTTGAGCGTGAGCAGGAACTCAATAAGAACGCAGCTCACATCGAACGCGAAATCGCGCGGCAGGAGCAGATCAAGGTCAATCGCAAGGAAAACATGACGGTTGCCAAGGACACTTGGAACCAGTTTGCCCAGGAGCACCGGCTCTATTTGGATTCGAATCAGCCGCCTCCAGCCGAGTTAGTGGGCACGGTCCAGGAAGCTCAGGCGCTCTACATCGAAGCGACAAAAGAGTTCGAAACGGCCAACGGGAAAATCAGTGAGCTGCAAGAGAGTCAATACACTGTGGCCCTTGAAAAGGAAGGCATGCGTCGTGAACTAGAGCGCCAACGGGGAGAAGGGTATGACGCCTATATGGAGCTCTATACCGCCCATCGTTGGCAGGTGGCGGCGGGCAAGCTCGCATTCGTGGTGCCCTTGTTCCTGATCGCGTCGTGGCTCGTGGCCAAGAAGCGCAAGTCCATTTATCGCGCGATATTGATCGCCTTGCTGGTGTCTTCGTTCCTGCGGGTGGGCATCGTGATGCACGAGCACTTTCCGGCGGAGTTCTTCAAGTATGTGGGCATCCTTGCGGCGGTCATCATCGTCTTGAGTTTCCTCGTGCACGCCCTACGCTCAGCCGCAAATCCAAAGGAGGATGTGCTCTTGCGGCGTCGGCGCGAGGCCTACCAAACCCAGCGCTGTCCCAATTGCGCCTACCCCGTGCCTGAAGAAAGCGGCAAGGCCATGGCCTGCGCGGCCTGCGGTGTAGATCTGTACACAACCTGCTCCTCATGCGACGAGATTCGGCACGAACTGTTACCTCACTGCCGCCACTGCGGGGCGGAATCCGAAAAGTGGCACGGAGCGGGGTAAGCAAGCCCTACAGGTAAACGGGGCACACGCACGACTACCGGATCAAGGCAATGCCGCCCCATTCGTGCCACTCATGGCAGGATCAAGGCATACCGAGCAGGCGGCTTATCACGTAGGGCCGGCTGCGCGGGTAGAGTGTCGCCCGTGATGACTGAATTTTCGGGGCTCGGATTGGCCCCCAACCTGATTGCTGTGACTGCGGAGCTTGGCTACAAGCTCCCTACACCCGTCCAAGTGGCCTGCATACCGGCCTTGCTCAAGGGCAAGGATCTGATTGGGCAGTCCAAGACAGGTAGCGGAAAGACTGCCGCCTTCGCCTTGCCGATCCTGCAGGGAATCGACCTTGAGCGCCGAGCCTTACAAGCGCTTGTGCTCTGCCCGACCCGCGAGTTGTGCGCCCAGGTGGCGCGCGAGATTCGCAAGCTCGGGCGCAACCTACACGGCCTGGCCGTGCTCGAGCTTGTGGGCGGCCAGCCCTCGCGCCCCCAACGCGAAGCCCTAGAGCGCGGCGTGCACATCGTCGTGGGCACCCCGGGGCGCCTTCTCGATCACCTACAACGGGGCACCCTCGTGGCCACGGGCATTCGCACCGCAGTTCTCGATGAAGCCGATCGCATGCTCGACATGGGCTTCGGTCCGGACGTGCATCACATCCTGCGTTGTCTGCCGACGTCGCGCCAAACCGTGCTCTTCTCCGCCACCTTCCCGGACGCCATCGAGGTCTTGAGCGCTGCGCTCCAACGCAACCCCGAGCGCGTGACCATCGAGGAACCAAAGAGCGCCGAGGTGGAAATCCGCCAACTGCGCATGGATGTGGAGCCAGCGGACAAGCTGCAAGCCCTCGCTTGGCTCTTGCACGAGTACCAGCCCGAATCTGTCCTGGTCTTCTGTAACTTCAAGGCCTCCGTTTCGCAGCTCACTGATGCTCTCACCAAAGCAGGCATCAACGCCGGTCGCCTGGACGGCGATCTGGATCAATTCCACCGCGATCAAGTCCTAGCCCGTTTCCGTAACCAGAGCCTGCGTGTGCTGGTGGCCACTGACGTGGCTGGCCGCGGCATCGACGTGGAAGGCCTCGATCTGGTGGTCAACTTCGAACTGCCCCAGCAGCCCGAAGTCTACGTACACCGCATCGGGCGCACGGGCCGCGCCGGCAAGAGTGGCCTAGCTGTATCCCTCATTGGCTCGCGTCAACTCGATCGCGTTCAACTCATCGAAGAGCTCACCGGTAGGTCCATCCAAATGCTCTCATCCGACCATGCCGGCTCGGTCAGCAACCTGCTCCGAAGCATCGCAGGTCCTCCCAAGATGGCTACGATCCTGATCAGCGGCGGCCGCCAGGATAAAATCCGCCCAGGCGACATCCTCGGCGCTCTCACCGGCGAATCCGGCGGCCTGCAGGGCTCGGATATCGGCAAGATCGAGGTCTCCCAGCGCCTCTCCTACGTGGCCGTTGCCCACGAGCACGGAAGCCACGCCACCAAGCGCATCAACGCTGGCCGAATCAAGAAGAAGCGTTTCCGAGCGACTCTGATTCAGTAGCCACCACTAAACGCCGCAGCCCTTTGGGTCCAAGGGTGTCCAAGATCCCCGTCGCCCGAACAGACCCCTAGGGCACCTAAGGCCAATTAGCGGCCCATGGATTTGCATCCGGTGCGTGCAATCGAGACCATAGCACCCCACCTGTTCCCATCGATTCAGCCATGAAGCAACTCAGCGCCATCCTTACTTATCTGCCAATGCTCGTCTTCGGTCTCGTGATCCTGAGCGGGGGCCCAGCAAGTGCCATGCCCCGGACCCATTGGCAGAATCCGCCGACCGAAATGGAAGGTGCTAGTGCCGAAGGAAACGAGACGGACTCCGGGGATTTGAAGGACAGCCTTTCGAACATGGCCGAGGACCCGGGGGCCTTCCTCACCAACATCAAGGAGCAATGCGTCACCTGGCTCCAGACAGAAGGCCTGGGCGCCTTGGGCGCAATTGCCCTGTTCCTCGGCCTGCTGCTACTCACGCGCTTCGCTGCGCGCATGGTTTCCAGGTTAGTGGACCGCACCTTAAGTACCTCGCGCTTGGGAGCCTCCAGCATGCTGCAGCGCTTCGCGGTCAACAGCAGCCGACGGGTGGTGCTCTTCCTGGGATTCCTGCTGGCCCTTTCCACCGTAGGTATTTCCATTGCGCCCTTCCTTGCGGCCTTTGGAGTGATCGGCTTTGTGGTGGGCTTTGCCCTGCAGGAGACCATGTCCAACTTCGCGGCGGGAGTCATGATCCTCTTGTACCAGCCCTTCGACATCGGTGATGTGGTCAGCGCGGGCGGTGTGACCGGTAAGGTCGCAGGCTTGAGTTTGGTGAACACCACCTTCTTAACCGGCGACAACCAGACGATCCTGGTACCCAACGGAAAAATCTGGGGAGACACGATCACCAACGTGACTGCCAACGACACCCGACGGGTGGACCTGACCGCCTCCATCTCCTACGAGGACAACATCGAGCAGGCGGAAGAGATGCTGCGTAAGCTTTGCGCCGATCACCCCCTCGTGCTCGATGACCCCGAGGCCGTAGTGCGGGTGGGCAATCTTGGGGACTCCTCGGTAGACCTCCAGGTCCGGCCCTGGGCCAAGACCGAGGACTACTGGACCGTGTACTTTGACCTCCTGCGCGGAATCAAGGACGGGTGCGATCAGGCGGGGATCAGCATGCCCTACCCTCAGCGAACGCTACATATGGTTAGCCCTAATGGGGACCAAGTGACCTCTAAATAGGCAACATGGTCCGCGGGCCATGCCTTATGGGCACAGGCTTCATGCCGAGGGTCGCCCACCCAACCAATTGTGAAGATGATGGTCGGATAAAGTCCGGATGGAATACTCCCGACTTGGAAATCACCTCCCAGGCACCCCAGGGCTGCATCCTTACATTGGAGGGGCACGTTCTGCTCCGTTGCCTTAGAGTCACCTCCACCCACCGAATCAAATGCCTGTATCACACCGCTTCCTCCCCGAGCTGAATGGACGGACTCGAACAGCCCTCCTCTGTGGCTGGGCGATGTATGTAATTTCCTTCGGCCTCCCTCTGATGGAGGATATGTGGGGCTTTGACGGCTTCTGGGTCTACTTCGAGAACGGATTGGAGATCTCCCTAGATGGCGAATCTCTGAATGCGCTCGCCGTCAATATCTCAAACCTCCTCATGATCTTGAGCCCCCTCCTGCTGTTCATGGGCTTCAAGTCTCGCGTGCTAGGCGCCATGCTCTTCTTGGGTTTCCTCAACAATTCCCGCTTCATCTGGAACCTCGACCCCGATGACATCATGAAGACGGCGGTTGACCTCTTCCCCGCCTACTATGTCTGGTGGCTCTCATTCCTTGTAAGCGCTCTAGCCCTCTGGCGCTCTCCAGCCCCAAAAGCTTGAATCCGGTAAACTCAATTCGGATCCAGGAGCACATCCGCTCCCAATTCCAGATCGACTGGGAGGGCATCCATGGCCGGGCGCAATTCCGCCGTCATCGGCCTCGAGCTCACAAACAGCACCGGCCCAGACCCCTCGAAGTGGAACGGGTCCACAAGGAGAACTTCTATGAGTGACATCACCGACGAATTCCGCCGCTGGTTCGAGGCCCTCGACCGCAGTGGCGGCGAGGACCGCTGCTACCTCTGTCGCCGCGCCCCCGCCGAGGTCAAACAGTTCTTCGGCTTCGATGAGGACGGCCAAGCCACCGAGGCAGCGACTTTCGGGCTGGAAGACGTGACCCTCGAAGAGGCCGACATTCTGAGCTATCGCAGCCTGCGCCCGGTATGCGCCGTGTGCCAGCTCAACCTGGAGGGCATCACGGCCCTCGGTGAGGGCGGGATCCTGCTGGAGGTCCTGCGGGAAATGCGCGAGGAAAGGGACAAGCTTTGGCCCTAGGGGTCGCCAACCCAAAACCCAGGGCCTCCCTGATCATCTTTCTGCGAGTTCCGGCCCCTCTCTGCCCCCTCTTCTGGGATGATGCTCGTGCATTTTCTAAAAGCACCCCTCAAGCCTACCGTCAGCGGCAGACTTATCCCGGTCTAACGACCCAACACTCCCCGAATCAAAGCCATGTACGACTCTCAACTCGTCCAGCCCATGCGTGACGAACTCACCACCCTGGGCGTTACTGAACTCCTGACCGCCGACGCCGTAGACACGGCCCTTCGTGCCTCAGGCACGACCCTAGTCTTCGTCAACTCGGTCTGCGGTTGCGCGGCCGGAAGCGCCCGCCCGGGCCTGCGTATCTCCCTGATGGCCGAAAAGAAACCCACGCGGATCGTTTCGGTCTTCGCGGGCATGGAAACCGAGGCCACCGCAAGAGCCCGGGAGTACTTCAAGCCCTATCGTCCCAGCTCTCCCCAAATCGCCCTGATGAAGGACGGGCAGCTGATCAAGATGATCCAGCGCCAGGACATCGAAGGCAACACGCCGGATATGTTGGCCACGGAATTGAAGAGCAGCTACGACGCTCACTGTGACTGATCTGCTTGGCGCGCCGAAAGGATGCGCCTGACCGGTTCACCGAAAAGCCAGGGCTCCGCGAGGAGGCCTGGCTTTTCTCGTTTTGGAAATCCCCTTGTCACGCTGCAACGTTCCAAAGCAAAGTTGTGTTCAGATTTTGTGAAGCCTCGGTATTGCCCCTGCGACAATTTGCACACAAGTCACCCAAAGTGCGCGTTCCGCTCCAATCCTCGAGGGAAAAAGCCTTCCCGAGCCGGCTCTGCATTTCCTCAAACTTCGAAGGAATACCTCTCGATTTTAAAGCAACTCCTCGGTATGGTCTCTGCCCCATGACTGACCGCGTATCAAGAATAGAAAAGGACTGGAAGAAGTTGGTTCCCCGTGGCGACACGGAATCTGTAGGTGTTGCCACCCGCTGCCGACTTCTTACCGAACATTTTTTCCAAGCCTCCCAGAACTCCCTGGCTAACTTCGACCTCGTAACCTACGAGTGGGAAGTTCTTGCCATGCTTCTGCGACGTGGCGCCCCCCATCAAGCCAGCGCTGGTGTTATCGCCCGGGAAACCGGTCGTTCCAGCGCCTCGATCACCCACCGCTTGGACAAGCTGGGCGAGCGTGGCTTAGTGAAGCGCGTCACCTCCAAGGAAGACGGCCGTTTGGTGATGGCCCAGTTGACTGCCAAAGGCAAGAAGTTGGCTCAAAAAGCCGTTCGACCCCGTTTGGAAGCAGCTTCGGACATCGTCAGCAACCTCAAGAAGAGCGAGCGCAAGCAACTCAACGCTCTCCTTGGGAAAATGCTGATTGGCGTCGACCCCGATGGGGCCACCGACGTCTGATCCACACCCCACAGAACAAACCCATGCGGCTCCATTCCTAACGGAAGGGGCCGTTTTTTTATGGGTGCTTCCAGCGCTTGGGGGCTCAGGGTGACCCCACGGGCGATCCACACCCTGGGAGGCCGCCCACCCTAGACCTGGAGGGTTTCGCGCCCTCTGGAGCTCGAATCTTGCTGGATCACGGGGACGAGTCGCCCCGAACCGTCCTCGCCAGTGCCATCGAGGAACGGTTTGGAGTGCTGGCCGAACTCGCCGGCGCCCCATGGAATCGATTTCGTTCTGAGACCACAGGCCTTGGGAATCTACCCTAGGCTCACGCACCGGGATCCCGTGCGTAGATCAACCGTGCCTGTGCCTCTCCCCTTTCTTCAACGCTCCCGTTGGCGGTTCCTTGTGCTGTTACCCCTCTTGGGGGCCTGCACAGGAGAAGCCAGCGACCACTCCAACAACAAAGTTCTTGTGATCGGTTGGGATGGAGCGGGGTTCGAGTTGATCGACCCCCTCTTGGCCTCCGGGCGCTTGCCGAACCTGGCGCGATTGGTGTCGGAGGGGCGAACGGCGCAATTGGAGAGCACCCGCATCCCGATCAGTTCCGCGGCCTGGACCAGCGCCTTCAGCGGAGTCGGCCCGGGACACACGGGCGTCTTCGGTTTCTTCGAGCCCCTCGAAGACAGCAGCGATGTGCAGCTGATCTCCAGTCGCTCCAATCATGCCCCACCTATCTGGCGCATTCTCAGTTCCCGAGGCGTGGGAGTCCATGTGTTCGGCGTGCCTGTCACTTGGCCCGCAGAACCGGTGCAAGGGGTCATGGTCACGGGAATGCTGGCTCCCCATGAGGGCGGGTTTGCCTTGCCCAAGGCCTATGAACAGCGGCTGTTGCAAATGGGTTTCGTGCCGGACTTGGGCGTCTGGCGCAGCAATTCCCTGCCCGACGCAGAGCGGGTTCAAGAGCAACTGGCGATCAAAGAGAAGGCCCTGGTCGAGCTCTTGGGCCAAGACAACTGGCGCTGTGCCGTGGCGGTTTTCAAAAGCCTCGACGTGATTTCTCACCAGCGCTATTCGGCGAACTTGGAAGGACCGGTTGCCCAGTTGCTGGTGGACCTGGACCGGACCCTTGGAAGTCTGATCCAAGCCGCCGGGCCCAACACCGATGTGCTTGTGGTCAGCGACCATGGCTTTCGCCGCTACCCACGGACGCTTGACTTAGAAGCGTTCCTGATCCAGAACGATTGGACCCAGCGCAACCCTGGTGCGGCTCCTGAACGGCGCCAAGCGGGGCCCTTGGCCCTCGCGCGACCTTCGGCTCACCGGGCCCGAATGGCCCGCCTGGACCTCGATGCGTCCCGCGCCCTGGCCATGGAATGCGAGGGGAATTTCGGCTCCTTGCGGCTCAATGTAATCGGGCGCAATTCCCAAGGCTGTGTGCAACCAAGCCAAGTACCTGAGCTGCTTGGAAAACTAGAACAGGACCTGCGCGACTTGGAGATCGACGGCAAAAAGGTGGTCACCCAGGTTTGGCGCGCCACGGAGTTGATGCCCGGTTCCAAGCGCCTCGCCTTACCGGATCTGGTTTTCGAAACCGTCCCGGACCTGCGGGTTGTGTTGGGCTCCGGAGACATTCTACACGCGCGCTTGCCGGCAGGATTCCCCGACCACGGGTTGAACGGAATTGCGATCATGGCCGGGCCTTCGATCGCGGGTGAAAGCCAGCGGGCAAGTTGGTCCATCACCGATCTTGGGCCGACGATTCTGCACCTCTTGGGACAACCGCTTTATCGTGAATTCAGTGGCTCCCACCACGGTGAGATTCTGCACAACCCGCGGCCGCCGAAGGTAATCCCCATGGACCAAGACCCGACCCTGCGCAGCCGATCCCAAGTGGACGGAGGCAGCTCCCGTAGCAACCAGGAAATGCAAGACCTCATGCGCGCACTGGAGTCCATGGGGTATGCAGGAAGCGAAGGCGACCAAGAGACACAGGGCGAAGGCGACCAAGGTACACAGAGCGAAGGCGACCAAGGAATACAGGCCGACGAGGACCAATGAGTACGGACTCAAGCCAACCAACGATCAACGCCCTCCCGGGGAAACGGGTCGAGGCACTTGGCGCCTGCGCGTTGATCGCCCTGACTGCGCTCCTGGGGCTTTGCTGGATCAGTGAGTTGCCCCTCTTGGGTTATGACGCCTACCCTTTGATCGCATCTTCCCAAATGGAAGGACTGGGGGACATCTGGCGGATCCTATCCATGGAGTTGATGGATGGCCGCTACCCCGACGGACACTTCCATCGCCCGTTGGTGCAGCTTTCTTTTGCTCTTGATCGCACATTGCATGGACTGGAGCCAAAGGGCTATCACCTGACCAACCTGATCGCCTGCGCCACAAGCGGCGTGCTGATCTTTGGGTTGGCCCGACGCGTCACGGGTATTGGGATCTGGAGCGCGTGTTTGGCGGGGCTCATTTTTGTGGCCCATCCCCTGCAAGCCGAGGTACTGCCCTTTGCGGCCCGGCGCGCGGACAACCTTGCCCTTTGCTTGATCTTGGCGGTCCTTGCCCTGCAGGTCAGGCCCTCCACAAGCTTGAGTTGGTGGCGAGGCCTAGCCTGTGGCGTGCTCGCCTGGTGCGCCTTTGCAGCCAAGGAAACCGGAGCGGTCGTCGCCCTCTTGGCGCCAATCATGCTGGTGATCGAAGCACAGGGGACACTCTCGGAAAGAACAAGAAGTGCCCTTCGCCGGGTGTGGCCAACCCTCTTGGGGGTCGGCCTTGGAGTGCTCGCTCGACAACTGGTCTTGGGCGGCTTGGCAGGCCACTCGGACTCTAGTTTGTTAGCGGGACTGTCCTTGCCCGCGTCCGAATACCTTTGGCGCTTGCTGTATTCCCAGCCCTGGTTGGGATGGGGCAGCGGTGGCATGCTGATCATCTGGGGACTGTTTGCTGCACTTGTTTTCAAAGCCTGGAAATCCAAGGGTGGCGGCGCGGGGTTCTTACTGGCATGGCTCTTCGCCCTGCTGGCGGTCAGCGGCCTGGCTGGACGCGTGCATGATTGGTATGCCCTCTTGTTCGTGCCGCCGTTTGCGATTCTGCTGGGCGCAGTCATCGACGATGCTTGGAACAAGTTCCGTGAAGAGAGGAAACCCACCGGGCTTATCCCGGGGATCCTTGCGGTGGGCCTTGGCATTTCCTTCCTGGCCAGCGGTCCACTCACACAGCGTTACTCGAATCTGATCGACGGGAGCAAGATGCTCACCCAAAGCCTGGCGCAAGTGGATCGCTTGCTCGAAGGCGCCCAAGAAGGATCCAGCGCTCGCTTGAATCCTTGGATTCCATTCGTGCAACCCCACTCGGATGGATCAGAATTGCGCGGGGTTGCCCTCGCGGCAGATTACTCGCTGCAAGCCTATGTGGAATTGCAGCGGCCAGATTTGAAGTCCCGGGTACGGCGCTTTGAAAGCGCTCCAGCACCCAACGGTGAACAGTTCTGGACCCTTGAGCTGGTCCAGCAGCCCTTGCCCTCCTGGATTCGGCAGCACTAGGGAAGCGGGCGGACTTCAGGCCCCTGACGAACGGGCGATGTCAATCATCATGCGCAACTCCGCGATGCGCACCTCGATTGCGTCCATGAGTTCAGGCGCATGGGTGTCCGCCTCACTGGCCCTGTACTTTCTCTGGGCCCGACGCAACTGGCGCAGAGCGCTGCTCAAGTCTCCCCGCAGGATCGCCAACTCGCCTTGCTCTTCGGCCAAGCGCCCGGTCCATTCCGCATCCCCCATGGATTGCAGGAGACCCCCGAGTTTCTTGTAAGAGGCATCGGCGTTGTAAATCACAAGAGTGGCCTCGGACACATGGCCTCCAAGGCGCAAGGCTCGACCAAGGGCCCATTCCAACCGAACCCGTTTTTGGAAGGGTTGCCCAACGGCCATTTCCTTTGCAGCGCGGAACGAGCCAATGGCGTATTCCGGTTGATCGAGAGCTTGGTAAATCCACCCCATGCCCTCGTGCGCTGCCGCGATCCAAGTCGGGTTCCCGGACAAGAGAGCCGCATCCAGAACTTTTTGTCCAAAGGCTATCTTGGAGGATCCTTCCGAGGCACCCGCCGCCAACTGGGCAGCTTGCATGGCAAGGTCAAGTCGCTCCCCGGCGAGGGCCGCAGCCCAGGCTTTGTTCAACTCGTTGATCCCTTCCGCAGGCAAGCCTTCCGCAATCAAGAGCACACCGCCGGACAGCAAGAATCGAACCCAGGCTTCGCCGTCTTCGGGCCGGGCATATTGCTTGGCCTGGGTGTGCCAAGTCCCGGCCTCGATGACTTCCCCGTCAAGGGACAGCACCATGGCCACTCCTGAGGCGGCAACCACGAGCGCCGGCTCATCCCCCTCTTGATTGGCGATCATGGCCGCCAAGCGATAGAACTCGAGTGCTCCTTGTGAGTCCCGCCCACGGAAACGCAGGTCCGCTTGATCGATCAAATCACGGAGGTCCATCTGGTCCTCCGCCTTACCGCTGATACAAGCGGACGCGCAAAGCACGAGACACAGAAAAAAGGCTGGGGTACGCATGGATTTTATCGGCCCCCGGCTCTATGGGGCAGGCTGGCCGCCGCCTATTATCCCCATTCCAGCGGCTCTCCGCAAGGAATGTGGAGATTCATGAAGAGCAACCCTGGTTGCTTGGCTCCAGAGGGACTCGGATCCCTTGGGCTCGCCCTTCGGATCGCCGCCTGCGATCGCTATTCTCACCCCTTATATGGGGGCTTCACCTTGGAAAATTATCTGCGCAGCTTTGGTGCCCATCGCCCTTGTGCTGTCGATCGTGCGTCTTAGTGCGCCGGTCCAAACGACCTATGCTGCCCTGTCGGCCACGGAGGAACCCCATTGGGGGGTCGAGTTGGTCGGACCTAATGAGGAGTTGGTCGAGGATTCAGCTGTTGTCTCAGCACAACCGGTCAAGAACCCACCGAGCTTCAAGAGGGCGGAGCTATTCACCCCCGACCCAACCCAGACAACCCTTGAGGTACAGGTTTTGGACGCAAGGGGCGCGCCGCTCATTGGTGCCCACGTGGCCTGCTCGCCCTTCGAAAGCAAAGGCCCAAAGCAAGCTCAACAGTTGGTGAGTGCTCACCGAGGGAGCCTCGTATTGGCACCTCGTACAGATCAAGAGGGGCGCTGTATGTTGGTCCTGCCGCCGATGGATCGTGCGCGAGTAACGGTGATCTCTGCCAATTCCGGACGTGTACTGCACTCCAAGGAAGTGCTCAACCTACGCGCCGGATCCAAGCGTCAGCTACAGCTCTTAGGTCACCTCAGCCCTCCACAACCCTGGTACGTCAAACTGGGGAACCCTCCGGCCCAAGAACCGTACAGGGACCCGTGGATTCTATCCTTCAATCTGGAAACGCTTAGGGACAAGATCAACGTGGCTAACCCACAATTTCTTAGCCCCATTGATGGAGATGTCTTTGCCTCCATCCTGGACATCACCGCAGCCCAAGTGCTGTTGATCGGCGCCCATGGTATGGCTCCCCAAGCCATGATGATGCGCCCCGGGCACAGCTTGCGAAACCACCCCTACCAGGTAAACTTGCGCCCCGGAGGACGGCTTCGCATTCAAACGATTCCTGGCAGCGAACTGACCCTACGCGCGCCCCTCTGCGCTCTCGGTAGCAACGTCCCCCAGATTCCCATCGAGTGGCACTGGACCGCAGACCAGAACGGCTGGATTCAGGCGGATGGGCTGCCCACGGGCGTGAAGCTGGACTTGATTTGGAGTCCCGTGATGCCCGATGCTCCCGAGCAGATCGAACTTGATGAGCACACCCCGATCGCCCTCGATCTTGCGCCCTTGGGGGGATCCGCCGGGCTTAGTGGGGTCTTGAGGGATTCCACGGGGGCTGCCCTAGCCCACACTTCCCTTTGGCTGGTACCCGCCACGCGCAAGGGAACAGTGCATTTGGCCCCCGAAACGCGCCCCCTGCGGCGCTTGATCAGCGATGCGAAAGGGACCTTCCATATGGAAGGAGTTCCGTCGGCAGCCTGGTGGATCTGCCCCGAACCCGGACATGGCTGGGCGGCCACAACCCGCTGGTTTGAAGTGTCGAAGGATGCAAAGGAAGTACGGCTCGACCTGCAGGCGCTCCCTGCGCGGGCGATCGCTGGCCAGGTGACGGATGAACAGGGCGCGGCGGTTGCCGAGGCCACGTTGTGCTTGACTGAAGAAGGCGGCAGAATCCTCGCCCAGCGCACCAGCGACTCGAATGGAGGCTTTTCCTTCGAAGCCCCCACAGGGCAGAAACTCTACATCCAAACCCAAGCGTCGGGGAGCCACGGTTCATCGCCTCTGACCCTCTGTCCAACCTCCCTCCACCCGATGAAGCTCCAAGTGCGGCGGGGCGCCCAAATGCACGGAGTCCTCCTGACACCCGGCAACGAGTTGTCCAAGGGATCTCACCAGGTCTTGTTGCATAGTCCAGACAAGGCACCCGAACGCTTGGTGATCACCGGCGCGTTCTTCAGCTTGGATGGCCTGGCCCAAGGCCGCCATGCCCTCGCGGTCCTCGACGCCACGGGGCGAGTGGGAACGCTTGTGATGGACCTTGGTCAAGAGTCAGCACCTCCCGCCACGGTTCGCATGGGTCAAGGGCAAACCACGCAGGTCCTCAATCCGACGGATGCGCCCTTGGATTGCGAGCTCACTAGCGCAGGAGCCGTTTGGATGCGCGCGACCCTCCAACCTGGAACTTCGCGCACAGTGGCGGTCCCAGCCCATTCCCTCCAGCTGCGGTTCGGATCACCAAAGAGCGAGCTAGCCCAGCAACTGTCCTTCCCAGACCGTGTGCCGCCTCGCATCTCTTTGAAGCAAGACCATTAGCGCCGAAACCTATGGACAGTCTGACCGCCTTCCGCAACTTACTTCGCAGTCACGGTGAGTTATTGGTCGGTGCCCTAGCGGGACTCGATGACCATCAGGCGCTTTCGGCCCCGAACCCCTCGGCAACTTGGATCACCCAGCACCTCTTTGATTGCTTGTCAGAGGTCCAATCCCTCGTGTGCGGGAGTCGGCCCGCGGAAGACACGGCGCCCCTCGAAACCCTGCCCTGGCTAGATCAAGTCCAGGCCCTTGAGGGCCGCTGCCTAGGTCTGGATATGGCCCTCGGCGAATTGTCCGAGGAAGATCTGGATGGAAACCCGGCGGCGGACCTGGAAGGAGATCTGGGGGCGGGGGAGCCCAATCGCCGGGATCTCCTGGCCGGGCATGTGGGTCACATGGGTTGGCACCTGGGTCAGCTGGCAAGAATTCGCAAGCAACTTGGGCTCGTTTCCATGCCCGGTTGGGACTGAAATCCGGGCCTGTTTGGGGGTCGGGGACCCCAACGACCTATCTGCTTACCCTTTTCCGCCCTTGTCAGGCAGGCTCGGATTTGATCTCAGGAGGGGCCTCACAGTCCGTTTTTAAACCACTAGATGTAGTGCCTTGACCCAGCAAGTCCACCTCATATAGTAGCCCCGTCAGGACGCGATCCCTTGGCCTTTGCCATGCGTCCCTCCGCTTTTCAGTCCCCTGCCTCCCAGGAGCCCCTAATCCCCATGACGAGCCCCGCCACTAGCACCGCCACCGCGACCGTAACCTCACAGCCCACCGCCGGGACCGGCACCGGAATGCGAGTTCGCAAACGAAACGGCACCTTCGAGCCGGTGGATCTGAACAAGATCGTTCGCGCCCTCGAGCGCTGCTCGGATGGACTCAGTGCCGTGGACCCCATGCGCATCGCCACGCGGACGATCAGTGGGCTCTATGACCAAGCCTCCACAGAAGAACTCGATCGTCTCTCGATCCACACGGCAGCGGCGTTGATCGCCGAAGAACCCCAATACCGGTTTCTCGCCGCGCGGCTTCTAGGGACCTACATCGAGAAGGAAGTCCAGAACCAGAACATCTTCTCATTCAGTCAGTCCATCGAAAAGGCCCACGAGGCGGGCCTGATCCAAGACAAGACGTTTGATTTCGTGATGACCAACGCACGTAAGTTGAACAGCATCGTTCAGCCGGAACGGGATCAACTGTTCGGGTACTTCGGCCTGCGCACGGTGTACGACCGTTATCTGCTCAAGGACCCCAAGGCGCGCACGGTACTGGAGACTCCCCAGTACTTTTTCATGCGCGTGGCTTGCGGCTTGGCCGAGACTCCCGGCGATGTTCGGGATTTCTACGCCTTGATTTCGTCTCTCAGCTACCTGCCCTCTTCCCCGACCCTGTTCAACTCGGGCACCCGCCACTCCCAACTGAGCTCCTGCTACCTGCTCGATTCCCCGGCAGACGATTTGGACGCGATCTACGATCGCTACCAGGACATCGCCCAGTTGTCGAAGTACGCGGGCGGAATCGGAGTTTCCTGGTCACGGGTACGCAGCCGCGGCTCGCTCATCCGCGGCACGAATGGCGAATCCAACGGAATCGTTCCCTGGCTGAAGACCCTGGATTCATCGGTTGCCGCGGTCAATCAGGGTGGTCGACGCAAGGGCGCTGCCTGTGTTTACCTTGAGACCTGGCACGCAGACATCGAGGAGTTCCTCGAGCTGCGCGACAACACGGGGGACGAGGCCCGGCGCACCCACCACTTGAACCTGGCCAATTGGGTGCCCGACATCTTTATGGAACGGGTCGAAGCTGACGAGGAATGGTCCCTCTTCGATCCAAAAGATCTTCCAGAGCTAACCGACACCTTCGGAGACGCCTTCCGCAAAATCTACGAGCAAGCGGAAAAGGACGGCTTGGCCAAACGCACGGTCAAGGCCCGCAATCTGTACGGACGCATGATGCGCACCCTAGCCCAGACCGGCAACGGCTGGATGACTTTCAAGGATGCGAGCAACCTGAAGTGCAACCAGACCGGGAAGGACGGCAACGTGGTGCACCTTTCCAACCTTTGCACGGAGATCATCGAGGTCACCAAGCAAGAGGAAACCGCGGTCTGCAACCTCGGGTCAGTGAACCTGAGCAAGCTGGTATTGAATCGGAACGGCAAACCCAGCTTCGACTTTGACGGGCTGGACAAGATTGTGCGCACCGCCGTGCAGTACCTCGACCGGGTGATCGACATCAACTTCTATCCCACCCCGGAAGCCTCTACCTCCAACGACCGTTGGCGTCCGGTGGGTCTCGGCTGCATGGGCTTGCAGGATGTTTTCTTCCAAATGCGCCTACCCTTTGACTCGGAGGAGGCCTTAACCCTCTCCACCCTGATTCAAGAGCGCATCTACTTGGTCGCCGTCCGCACATCCTGCGAGTTGGCCAAGAAGGCGGGACCTCACAAGGCCTATGCAGATACCCGTGTGTCCAAAGGCGACTTGCAGTTCGACCTATGGGGCATCGAGCCGACCCTTAAGGAGGAGTGGGAAGTTGTCAGGAAAGAAGTGGCCGAGCACGGCTTGCGTAACTCACTGATCGTCGCAATTGCACCAACAGCGACAATTGCCTCCATTGCCGGATGCTATGAGTGCATCGAGCCCCAGGTCTCCAACCTATTCAAACGTGAGACGCTTTCCGGCGACTTCGTGCAGGTCAATAACTACTTGGTGGATGACCTGAAGAAGGGCGGCCTGTGGAACGAGTCCATGCGCGCGAGAATCAAGCAGGCGGAAGGCTCGATCGCCGAGTTCGACGAGTTGCCCGAAGAGTTGCGTGCCCTCTATCGCACGGCTTGGGAATTGCCCCAAAAGGCCCTGATCGACTTGGCCGCAGCCCGTGGCCCGTACATCGACCAGAGCCAGTCCCTGAACTTGTTCATGGCGTCCCCCACCATCGGTAAGTTGTCTTCCATGTACGCCTATGCTTGGCGCAAGGGGCTCAAGACCACCTACTACATGCGCTCACGACCCGCCACGCGCATCCGTCAAACCACCACCGAGGAACATTCAGTCCCCAAGACGAATGACGCCGGCAGTGATAGCGACGCGGTGGCATGCTCCCTCGAGAACCCCGAGAGCTGCGATTCTTGCCAGTAGATCTGTTTCGTCCCGTCCAACACCGCACCCAATTGAATCCATGACCAGCAAGATCCTAGATCCAGGCTTCGCTCTCACTTTGCGTCCCATGAAGTACCCGATCTTCTATGACATGTATCGGGATGCAATCAAGAACACTTGGACCGTTGAAGAGGTGGACTTTTCTACGGATGTGGTGGACCTGGACAAGCGCCTCTTGCCGGCCGAACGTCACCTGATTCACCGCCTAGTGGCATTCTTCGCCACGGGGGATTCGATCGTTTCCAACAACTTGGTGCTGTCCCTTTACAAGCACATCAACTCGCCGGAAGCGCGCATGTACCTGTCCCGGCAGCTCTACGAGGAAGCCCTGCATGTGCAGTTCTACCTGACTCTGCTCGACACCTACATTCCCGACCACAAGGAACGGGAAGAGGCATTCGATGCGATCAACAAGATCCCATCGATCAAATCCAAGGCGGACTTCTGCTTCAAGTGGATCGATTCAGTGGCAGATCTAGATGCCACGGACACCCCAGAGAAGCGTCAGCAGTTCATGCTGAACCTGGTGTGCTTCGCATGCTGCATCGAGGGATTGTTCTTCTTTGCCGCATTCGCCTACGTCTACTTCCTGCGCTCCAAGGGCCTCTTGAACGGCCTCGCCGCCGGAACCAACTGGGTCTTCCGTGACGAAAGTTGCCACATGTCCTTTGCCTTCGAGGTTGTTGAGCAGACCCGCCGGGAATACCCGGACCTTTGGAATGACGAGATGGAAACCAAGATCGTCGGCATGCTCGAGGAGGCAGTGGAATGCGAGATGCTGTTTGCCGAAGACCTCCTGGCCAACGGGGTCCCAGGGCTTCCCCTCAAGGATATGCGCTCCTATCTTGAGTTCGTTGCGGACCAGCGCCTCAAGAACCTCGGTCTCGGAGAACGGTATGGGTCGAAAAACCCCTTCGATTTCATGGAGCTGCAGGATGTGCAGGAGCTCTCGAACTTCTTCGAGCGCAAGGTCTCCGCCTACCAGGTGGCGGTCGCAGGGGAAGTGTCCTTCGGCGAAGACTTCTAGGGCTGCCCATGGGGGAAATCGAGTAGGTTAGGGCCCATGCAAGCTCTTCTCTGCTGCGCATTACCTTTGTCTGGTGCCACGGCCCAGGAAAAGACCAACGACCCTTGGCTCCTGAAATGGAAACGCGAGTGAGGCCCAAGCAAGCAGCCCCCATGGCTCTCCCCGCGGCCACCCTCAGCGAGCAAGCCCCCTGCATCGGTCGGGGCCGCTCCGGTGTTCTCTATTTGCTCGAGCCACCGAAGGGTCCCAAAATCGCGCGTAAGGTTTTTGACTCGGGGACCCTCACGCGCCTGGTGCAGTACGCGTTCTTGGGTGCAGCGAATCCCTATGCCTGGAGCGAGCACGCGATTCGCGGGGCTTTTTTGCGTCGGCGCATTCTGGCAGAGCTTGTGCCCCTTGCATTCAATGACAGCATGCAGGTGGCCCGGGCCCTCGGGCATGGCTGGGACGAAAAGCGCGCAGCCATGACCCTGGATACCGAGTACATCGATGGTTCCTATCCGGCCCTCCACCATCCCCTCAACCGAGAAGGCAGCAAAGACACGGACGAACTCCGGCTGCAGCTACTGCCTAAGCTGCAAGAACTGCTGCGAGAAACGGGCTTCGATGGAATGCTCTGGCTGGCAGGGCTCGGCAATCCCGTGGCTTTCGCTAACTTCCTTCTTCGCGAGGATGCCCAGGGGGGCAAGCGGTGGTATTGGGTCGATCTAGAGTCTGGGGTTCCCGCGCTCTTCCCCGCACACCCCGGGGCTTTGCTGCGCGTTTATTTACCGCTCTCCGCCAAGTACCGTGCGCCCCTTTTTGACCACACAGACACCACGCGCCTAACTGCTTGGTTGACTCGCAACCAGGCGAGGTTGGACGCGGGGAGAGGTGCGGGCACGACCGAACGCCTCCTGTCCGATTGCGCTGCCCTAGAGATTTCAGGCCAACAGTTTTGGCAACAGTCACGCCTCGATAGATCGATTGCCAGCCAAAAAGCCAAAGGTCAACTAAGTTCAACAGAAGCGACGCATTATCGACGTGCCCCAACCCGTTGGTGGTTGCGAGAAACCATGCGGGGCATCCGGGGACTCGCCACCCGCACCCTGCACCTTTGCAAAACCCTCACCAGCCAACTGGGACAAGTTCCTTGGCACGTGATCCCCGCCCAAGCCGGGAGCTTCATGTTCTCGCAACAGCGCCGAGAGCAAGTAGCCCGCGCCGCGATTCTCATACGCATTGATCAGTGGACTTCCCGCGGTAGTCTGTCCCCTGCCCATGCGTCCGAAATCAGGGACGCGGTCCATGCAGAGGACTCCTCTGCATGGCTCTCAGATTTTGCGGTGCACCTGAGCATGAAGCCTTTGGTCAAGGTGACCGAATGGATCGTCTTTCCCATTCTCTTGATGTTCGGCGTGGTGGACGAAACCACCGTCGCGCTGGTCATCCTTGCCGGAGGATCTCTCTCGCGCAGCCTCTACACAGGCCTGCGCACGATTCAGGAAATCAGCAGGGGCGGCAATCCCCCATGGGTCGCCCTGGGGATAGGAGTGCTACCGGTTCTCGGCAACTTAGCCTACCCCGCCCAAATCGCCTGGACCGGTCACGGGAGCCGAAACCTACCCGCACAGTTTTTGCTCTACGATGGGATGACCCTCATTGGCCGCCGGTTCCCTATCTGGGGTGGCCAAGACACACTCACCGAGCATCTCGCCAACCACAGCGCCGATCACATCGTGCGTCATACTAAGCGCCACCAATCATGAGAGTATTCCCCACCGGGTTGGGCACCTGTCTGGGCCTCGGCCCTGGCTGCAAGTCGACCACATCCAAATGAACATCCCCGACCTAAGCAATGAACGCATCACCGACCGGGCTGACCTTGAAGGCCTAACAGATGACGAGACCATCCTGCGCACCCCCGAAGAACGCGCCCAGCAGGCTCTTCGAGTTACGCTTATCGCCGTTGGCCTGATCCTTTTCATGATCATCGCCACCTGGATCTTGCGACCCGAAGGCCAAATAGTGGTAGAGCATTGGCCAAACGGCTACACCAAGACCGAGACCACCTACCGGTTGGATGGGCGCGACCGTGAGGCCCACGGGCCCTTTCGTTCCTGGCATGAGAATGGCCGGTTACTCTCCGAGGGGCAGTACGTCGCTGGCCAACCCGAAGGAGACTGGGTTTTTTATGGTCCGGATGGTGAGCGGGACGAACTCCAATCCGGCACCTACAAGGACGACCTACGGGTCGGACCCTAGGGGCGCGCTCGGACTGAGCAGAGCGACCTAGTCGGCCCACTGATCGGTGCGGAAACTCGACGCGCTCAAGCCCGCTCCATTGAACAGGCTGGACGCATCCGCTGCGCCCCAGGCGAAACGAACAGCAACGGGTTCGGGCACCGCTGAGCACGTCACCACCACGGTCTCGCCCACAACGATTGCCTCGCCGGGATAGAACTTGTGGTCCGCGCCAGCGACAGTGAAGCGCCTCTGAGTTTCGGAGCGTAGCTCCAAGCCCTCAGCGTGGTGAAAACTCAAGGTGGCCTGGCCCCCTTCAAATACCGAAGACTTCATGGTTGGACCCGACCAGACCAAGTCCTTGCCGTAGTCCTTGGCCAAGGCTAAAAGCGCCAATCGACGGCCCACCTGATCCTTGTGCCCCGGGTGAATGTTTCCCGGGTCACCGAGATCCATGATCACGGCTTGGCCGGTGTTTGCCACGGACAGACTCATGCTCTGGGCTTCGCGCAAGCGTGCTGCCTGGCCCACGTCCCCGCCGTATCCAAAGGGCGCGATTTGCACCCAATAGAAAGGGAAATCCCCGCGTCCCCAACGCCTGCGCCAATCTTCTATCATCCCCGGAAAGAGTCGCAGGTACTGGGCCGCGCGCCCCACGTTAGATTCACCCTGATACCAGATCGCCCCGCGAATGGCGAAGGGGATCAGCGGCTCGATCATTCCGTTGTAAAGGGCGGAAGGGGTGTTCTGATCGAACCAGCCGTTCGTGGGAAAGGCTCCCAGGTCCGAGGCCTTGGCCCCTGTTCGAGAGAACCAGGTCCCGTCTAGGGTGAGGCGCTGATCAAGATCGGGGCAAACAAGTTCGATGGTCCCGGGGCCGCCAGATCCCCAGCCGATGGTTCCAGCGCCACCGGTATCCACAACCATAATCGAGACCACATTGATTCCAGGGATCATGGTACCGGCGGGAATCGAATACTCCCTGGCCGTTGCGTGCTTGCCGCCCTCCCGGGTAGCACCGATTTCTACCCCATTGACCCAGGTCACATCCATGTCATCCATAGCACCGGGGGAGAGCACTAAGTCCTTGTCTGCCCACGAGGGGGGAACCTCAAATCCGCGTTGGAACCAGACACAGCCGTCGAAGCCGCCCAAGCCCATATTGCTGAATTGAATCGGCACCTCAACCGAGTTCCAACCCTCGCTGTTACCGCCCGCCCGATTCCAGCCAGCTTCAAGTCCGGGATCTTTCTTGAACAGGTCACTCCACCAAATGGCTTCGGGGCCTCCACCGGCGTCACCTTCCGTTTGGCCCGAACGGCGCACAGCAACCCGATCGAGGATACCGTCAAATTCGCCGCCCAGCCGGAGAGCAGCTTCGCTGGTCCAAGCCTCGACCACGGTGCCTCCCCAAGCGGTCATCACTAATCCAATAGGAACGCCGGGCATGGCATCGGCAAGCTCGCGACCAAAGTAGAAGCCGGTCGCGCTAAAGTCTGCAGCGGATTTGGGGGTGCAGAGGGCCCAAGAGATGTTGCTCTCGCTTTCAGCCGCGTCGGAGAACGTTTTCTCCACGGTGCACAGGCGCAGTTGGGGCTCGTCCACCGTATTGGCCGTGACAGCGCCGTCAGCAAACCAAGAAAGATGCCATTCCATGTTGGACTGCCCTGAACAAATCCAAACTTCCCCGACCATCACATCTTGCAAGGTGATGGACTTGTCTGCGGTGACCGTAAGAGTGTGGGGCCCCCCCGCAATGGGAGTCGCGAGGTCCACGCGCCACGCACCTTTCCCATCCGCCTTACATGTGGCGGCGCTTTCACTCCATGACCCAAGCACACGGATCTCGGTGCCAGGTGAGGCCCAGCCCCAAACAGGGGCACTCGTTTCACGCTGAAGAACCATATGGTCCGCAAACATGCTGGACAAGCGCAGCTCCTGGGGGGCAGCTGAACTAAGAGGGGCGAGAAGCAGGATGAAGAGAGAGAGACGTAGCATGAGGCCAGTTTAGCCCAGTCTGCGGCAATCGAGCGTTGCTCTTTGGGCACTCTCCTAGGAAATAGTCTTAAGCCCGGGCTCAGCGGGATCGAGCTCCAACTTCAGATTGCGGAAGCGCACGATCATGGACTGGCCCTGGTGCAGCTGGAACCCCAAGCGCCCGTGGGCTGCCCCCTGTTCATCATCCAAATCAATGGTCTGGATTCCATTGAGCGCGACTTGGATGCGCGATCCCGTGTAGAGAATTTCATAGGTGTTCCACTCTCCGGCACGATGGGCACTCGGGACGTCCGTGACCAGGGCGTTGCGGCCGTGAACTTCGTACAACGTGCCCCAATGGATCTGGCCCGCGTCCACTTGGAAGCCCTGCATCGAGTGCTCCTCAAAAGGCTGCGAACGAACCTGAATGCCGCTATTGCCAGAGTCGGGGGTGAGTTGAAGTTCCAACACCAAGCGGAAGTCCCGCAGGTCGTGATCGCTGATCAAGTATTCGTTGTGCTCCAGGCCTATGGCGCGCCCGACGATTTCGCCTTGCTCCACGGTCCAAAGCCCATCGGCGCCGGACCAACCGGCCAATGTTTTCCCATCGAACAAGTCGCCCCCCTCTCCAGCAAGCAACCGCCGGGGAACTTGCCCACTGGAACCAAGGTAGGCCACCAGATCCACCACCTCAGCCTCTTCGAGAGCGTCGAGCTGGCCCTCCGGCATCAACGAATTAGGATCCGTACGCCGGGCTTCCACCTCGCTTTGGGCCAACTCGATCCTGCCGGTTTCGGAGGCCAGGACCAAAATCTCATCGGTCTCCCGCAACAACACACCATTCACGATGCGCCCCTCGTGGGTGGCCACAATCGTCGCGCGATAGTCGGCAGGGATCTCAGCGCTGGGATCGATCAAATTGCGCAGTAGATAATCTAAGTCCGTGCGATTCGAACCAGTCAACTCCGGCCCCACGGTTTCGCCAATGCCATACAGCACATGACAGCGCTGGCAGGTCTTGGCATAGACCGCACGGCCATGATTCAAGTCCGCTTCGGCCAATCGCTGGGTCGTCAAAACTTGCTTCCAATCGGCGACCTGCTGCACGCGGTCCAGACCAAGGGGTCGTAGGGTGCCCCAAACCTCGTTCAACAGCTCGCTGAGTTCGGGACCCAATTCCACGATGCGCCGGGCATCAGTGGGAGCCAGAATCTCGCGGCCACCAAGTGAACCGGTTCTGATTCCTTCCAAGACTGCCCGTGCGCCGCTGGCGTTGCTGGTCAAAGTCGCCACCGCTTCCCGTTGTGCAGCAGGGGAGTACCCTGTCCAGTGGGCCAAGATTGCGCCCGTGGTCCGTGCCCCGGGCCATCGGCCCAGGTTGCGTAAGACATCTTGCTGCCATGCGGGGTTTTCAATCAGGGCCAACAGTATCTCATGCGTCGCCGGATCCGCCGCTTCAGTGAGCACCTCGAAAGCCAACCGAGTGCGTTGATCATCTTCACCGCTGGCCAACCACGAGCGCAGGGTTCCAAAGGCGCGCTCGTCACCGAAGCGCGCGGCCACCAGCACGGCCCGTTCGGCAACCCCATCACTGCCCTGCTTGAGTTGACCAAAGGCTGCGCTCCAGCCCGGCGGGGCCTCCACCCCGCGTCGCTCACCCAGGGCTTGAAGCAAGGCGTCAAGGGATTCCACTTGTGTCGCGTCGTCGGTAACCGTGAGCAAGTGACTCACCAGGGCGGGCATGGCCGTATCCACCGCTGCGCAGCGCCGCACGACGAATCGGGCGATCCGTTCCGAGGAAGCGTTGCGCGCCAAGGCCAAGGCCCGGGCGGGATCTAGGGGCACAAGTGGCTCAAGTCCATACCAGGTCAAGAGCACCACCGAGTTTTCAGCCATGGCCGAAGGATTGCTGGCGAGGGCCGTAACCAAATTCCAACGCAAGTGATTGGGCACACGTTGGGCTGCGCTGGCCAGTTCGCGCAAGACCACGGGGTCCCGTTCGCTCTCTGCGCGTAAGACCAGCATCTCGCCCGTGGAGGGCTCGAGGTTGATTCGCTCGCCTAAGGAGCGCGCCGCCCATGCACGCACGGTTGGATCGGAATCCTTTGTGAGGGCATGAACCGCAGCTTGCTCCATCAAACCTCCGCAACTCTGAAGCAACCAAAGGGCGCGCAGGCGCACGGCCGGGTCTTCATCGCCAATCAACATCGCCTCTACAGAGGTGCCCTCCTTGGGAGTCAAACCGCGCTCCTGGCAACGCCGTCGGGCGCGCCGGGAGGCGTAGGTTGTGCCGGTCAGGGCCAGTTCGAGCAACTCTTGGGGGGATGACTTTCGCAGGTCCAAGAAGCTCGTGCCCTGGTCCCCGTATCGCAACCGAAACAGCCTCCCGTTGGTGCGGTTCCAAATTTCCGTGTCATTGTGATGGCAGGCCTGAGGATCGTACCAATCGATGAAGAACACCTCGCCCGCAGGACCCGTACGCGCGGCAATCCCGCGGAACCAAGTATCGTTGGCGCGCACCAAATCATCCCCATGGCCCGCGATCCAGGTGGCACCGTCCGGGGTCAAGAGGTCATGATTCATGCGATTGCCATGCACGTTGAAGAACAATGCACCCCCCTGATACTCCTCGGGAAATTGCTGGCCTTGATAGATCAATAGGCCGCAGTGCGCGTGCCCTCCTCCCGCTAGATCCGATCGCCCGTTGCCCCCATGGGGATCGGTTCCCAAGTAGTGGCGGTGGTCAGCAATCGTTGGCAAGTCTTCAAAGACAAAGGGATTGAAGTGCTGACCCGCTTGCCGGAGGTAACGGGCCCCAGGAACCAGGTGATAGAAGTGTGGAATCACACATGCGCTCACGAAGGCTTCGCCTTGGGCATTGAAATCCACGCCCCATGGATTGCTGGTACCTTCCGCAAAAACCTCAAACTGATGAGCGGTGGGATGAAAGCGCCAAACCCCAGCGTTGATCGGCACACGATCTTCATCGGGCGTCCCCGGCGCACCCACCCGTGAATGGGTGAACACTCCGTGACAACCATAGAGCCAGCCATCCGGACCAAAAGTGAAGGCGTTGAGCGTCTCGTGGGTGTCCTCATAGCCCCAACCGTCCAGGAGAACTACCGGCGGGCCATCGGGAACATCGTCGCCGTTGCGATCGGGGATGAACAAGAGCTCCGGCGCCTGCCCTACAAAGACCCCGCCAAAACCCACCGCCATTCCAGAGACCAGATTCAAGCCCTCACAAAAAACCTTTTTGGTTTCAAAGGATCCATCCTGGTCGGAGTCTTCAAAAATGACGATCCGGTCAAGGCCTTCGCCAGCGGGTCGTTTTTTGGGATAACTGTGAGCTTCCGCCACCCAAAGCCGACCCCCGTCGTCAATCCAAAGAGCTATCGGCTGGTGTAGATCTGGTTCCCCCGCAATCAGGTCCACATGAAATCCAGCGGGGACGCTCATGGCTGCCGCTGCCTCCTTTGGACTCAGCCCCTCGTGCACCACCCGGTCACTGGAAATCTGCACCTCTTGACCCTCGGGGAAATCGGGCCGCTCCTGATAAAAGCGAATGTGATCCACGTTCAAGTGTCCCCAAGCCCCGGTCTCTTCGTCCACCAAAGCAATTTGAATTGAGCGCGAGGCCTCCGCCCCAAGGTCAATCACCCCCGGGCGCAGTTCTTCGGCGTCGCGCCCCATAGCTTCGAACAGAACTTCGCCCGAGTCAGCATCGAGCACTTCAAGCCGCGTCTTGTGAGAACTACCGCCGGCAATCAGGAATGCCATGAAGCGTCCCGGAGGGCTGAAGGGAATCGATGTCATGCGTCCGGTCGGAGTGTCCTGATGCAGCTCGTATCCACCGATCCAAAAAGACCCCGCATGGGCGCTCAGTGTCTCGCTGCGGCGGAGGACTACCGTGTCCCCCCGAATCGGTTGGCCCTCAAATGCTTCGCCCTCCAAGGTCCAGTCGCTCAGATTGCCCAGCTCAAAATCTAAGTTGACAAATCCACCGCCCGGTTTTTCGGCCCGCTGGCCCCCTTCAGGAAACGGATCGGGGCGCGGAGTCGTGGTTTGCTCGGTGATCCCTTGCACCGGAACCTCGGGCCTGCGCTGGTGCACGAAGATCCCCCTCTTAGATGCAGTCACAAAGTCCGCGTGCCCGTCCCCGTTCATGTCGGTGGCGCAAACCTGGGTACCAACGCCGGAATCGGCGTGAATGGGCCAAAGGGAAAACCCATCTGGTTGGCTCGGGTCCTGCCGCAAACCAATGATCCAGGCAGGGCCTCGCGATCCCGCCTCGCGGAAACTGTGACTCATAAAGCGTTTGCCCGTGACCACATCCAGCAGGCCATCCCCATCAAGATCGGTGGTCGTCAGAGCGTGCAGTTCACTAATCGCCAAGCCTCCCGCCAGGTTGCTCCCCTCGGCGCCCATGATCGGGCGCTCTTTCAAATCCAAAGTCCCATCATCACGTCGGCCCCGGTTCTCGAACCATGAGAGTCCGTACCCATGAGCATTGAGGGAGGTGAACACATCCGCGTCCCCATCCCCATCCCAGTCGTGAATCAGAATCTGCGCACCACCCTGTCCCGGGGATAAGACCTGGCGGTGGAATACCCATTTCCCATGGGGATCACTGGGTTGCTCCCACCATCCGTGGTTCAGCACGAAGTCCGAGCGCCCATCGCCACTTAGGTCCCCCACGCCAAGACCATGAGTGTATCGATGTAGGCCGGTGCCTTCGGCAACTAAGTGAAAGTCCCAAATCTGCGTAGGATCCGCGGCAGGAATCGAGCACCAGCCAACCGTACCCTGGGAATGGAAGACCAAATCTCGGCGCCCGTCTCCGTCTATGTCCGCAAAGGCGGGCGACTCGTTGTCCACCATCCCATGAATCATGTGCCGTGGCCAAGACTCGGTCTCGCGTGCGTCCCCTGGGTTTTCATACCAAAAGGCCGCTGCCCCTGGAAACCCCACCATCACAATATCCAAGTCCCCATCAACATCCACATCCTCGCCCCATGTGAAGAAGTGATCGGAATACCCCTCGACATCAAAGGAATCGCCGCGCCGGAAGCGAAAGCGCTGTTCGAACTTTGGGCCTGCCCACCACCAGGAGCCGGCCACCACATCCATGGCTCCGTCCCCATCCACATCAAAGCCCGAGGCCCCTTCCCCAACGAAAGTCGAATCCAAACGCTGAGTGGTATAGGGCTCCCCATCGGGAGTCATATTCGGGACCGCGAGGGCCGCCATGAGCAACAGAATCATGCCCTTAGCATCCGCAAATCAGACCGCTCTATGGGAATCAAAGTTGCAGAATTTTCGCCCGAAATGCCTTGGGGACGAGACGATCTAACTTAGCGCGCCACCATACGCCCGAGGTTGCGGCCCAAACCCACCAGAACGGTCCAGCCTTCCCAATTGTCGCCAAACCCGAGTCGTAGACCAAGGTCCACCACGGTCCAGAAATCCTGGCGTGTCAATCACGGTGATCAGCGTGTGCATCGCGGTGTATACGCACTCGGTGACGATGCCTCCACCCACGTGCCCAAGATCTCCGCCAAGGGACCAACTCATGGCGATCGCTGGAAGGTGTTCCGGGCCACTTAACCATGCGCGCTGGTCTCAGCGGTCCCCGATCGCTACCGTGCAGGGGATGGGAGTCCCTACTGAAGTCTGGATTGTTGTGGGCGCATATGTGGCTTTGGCCCTAGGCGTTGGAGTTGTGATGGCCAAGCGCGCCGGGTCCAGCGTGAATGAGTACTTTCTCTCTGGGCGCAATCTGCCCTGGTGGGCCGTGGGTACCTCGATGGTGGCAACCACATTCGCCAGCGACACGCCCTTGGTGATCACGGGCTGGGTGCGAGAAGACGGCATCTGGCAAAACTGGCAGTGGTGGTGTTTGGCGGCGGGCGGCATGTTGACCACCTTTCTGTTCGCACGCTATTGGCGCCGGGCCGAAGTGATGACCACCGCAGAGTTAGCCGAGTTGCGCTATGGCGGGAAAGAGGCAAGTTTGCTGCGGCTGGTTCAAGGCATCTTCCAAGCAGGCCTAACCAACACGATCATCCTTTGCTGGGTGCTGCTTGCGGCGGCAAAGATCCTGGGTGTTCTGTTCGAAGTGGACAAGGTGCTGGCGGTGACGGTGGCTTGCGTATTGGCCTTGGCCTATTCCACCTTGGCGGGTTTTTGGGCAGTGGTGATCACGGATCTCGTGCAGTTCGTAATGGCTATGATTGGATCGGTGGCCCTAGCCATCGCTGTTTGGAACGGAGTCGGGGGAATGGAGGCGGTCCATGAAGCGGTCGCCAACGGAGTGATCCGACCGGAGCAACTCAGTTTCTTCCCACCACCCGGTCCCGGTAACTCCGGAGACGCTTCCTTCTGGACAATCCCACTGGTCACGGTCTGCGTCTTCCTCGGGGTCCAATGGTGGGCCACCGATCAAGTGGACGGGGGTGGGCATGTGGTGCAACGCATCAGCGCTGCGCGCACGGAACGGGACGGCTTACTCGGCAGCCTGTGGTACAACATCGCGCACTATGCTCTGCGCCCCTGGCCTTGGATATTGGTGGCTGTGGGCTCTCTGGTCGTACTGCCAACCCTCCATTCGGTAGCGCCTGTCACCGGCACGGTGGTGGCCATCGACATGGATGCGGGGCGAGCGCAAATCCAGCCAGGACCCGAATATCAGCCGATTGAGGTGGATTTGGTCCATGTGGAGGGGGCGACTGATGACTGGAAGCCGGGCCAAGCAATGGTCAAAGAAGGCGATCAAGTGGTGCAAGGTCAACCCCTTTCCCGTACGGATCCCGAAGCGGCCTATGTGGTCATGGCGCGCCGCTACCTAACCAACCCCTGGATGCTAGGTTTGTTGGTGGCCTCCTTGCTGGCGGCGTTCATGAGTACAGTGGACACCCACACAAACCTCGCATCTTCGTTCTTCGTCAATGACATCTACCGACGGTTCCTAACCCGTGGCGCCCCGGACCGGCACTATGTGCTTGTGGCTCGCCTGGCTTCGATTGCAGCGCTCATCCTGGGAGCCACCCTGGCCTGGGCCAACGATCGGATCTCGGACCTCTACACATTTTTCCTCGCCTTCCTATCTGGGGTCGGACCGGTCTATGTGATGCGCTGGCTTTGGTGGCGCGTGCGGGCCACCACTGAAATCGTGGCTATGGTGACCTCAGCTCTAACCGCATCGGCATTAACCTTTGGCCCGCGCGTCGCCGGCTACCTGTCGGGCGAGTTTGCTGCCATGAGCTGGCTTGCGCCTTGGTCCAACATTAGTTGGGCGCAACTCGGCCCGCTTGCAAACGGAGATGATCTGACCGTCGCAGGGCGCCTGTTGATCGTGGTGTCGGTCTCGACCACTTGCTCTGTGCTGACCACAATCCTCATGCCCAGGCCCCATCCAGAGAGCCTGATCCGTTTCTATCGGCGCGTACGCCCGGTTGGAGCCTGGGGCCCGGTACGGGTCCTCTGTGCAGATTTGACTCCCGCACGTGATGCAAAACCGATCATGCGGGGCATCGGCGGAGGCCTCGCTGCGATCTATGGAATCCTGTTTGCAATCGGTTCCTATGTGCTTGAAAAGGGCCCCGGCGAGATTCTCCTCTGGACCGCCATGGCGGGAATCGGCGGAGTGCTGGTTACGGCGAGCCTATTCCAGTTGGAAGGACCTCCATCCGAGGGGTCACCCCCTCCAAGTGATGCCCCAGATGGCCCCAGCCCCGAGGTTCCAGCAGCACCGGCCGCGGAATCAGGATCCTGACGGAACTCCAAGTACCGCGTGGCAAACTGCGGTCGGGCGCCGCCCTATGGGTCGGCGTCGTTCTATAGCGAGGGGCGCGAGACTCAGAGTTACGAGCTCATCGGTCCCCTCACAGGTCACATGGGCCTTGCGCCCGTCGGGGGCAATCGAAACGGATGAGGGCAGGACTCCCGGTCCCCCGAGGACATCCTCGTAGCCCGCGCCTTCCCCTAGTTCCCCCTTTCGGGGCGGCCCCAACTTGATCTCTGCCATGACTGCACGTCGCTTGGAGTCAAACAGCGTGGCCGAGCCACCGTGGCGGTGAATCACCAAGACTGAATCACCATCAGGAGTGAAGTCCAAACTCCACGGCTGGGATCCAACCGGGAATTCCAAGACCTCACGATTCGTATCCAAGTCCACGACGCTGATCGAATTGGTCAGAGCATTGGCGGCCCATAGCTCGTGCCCATCGGGGTGAAGGGCAATGGCGGAGGTGCCTCCCCCTAGGGAAATCCGCCTCAAGACGCGGCCACGCAGCAGGTCGCAAACCACCAGAGTCCCGGACTCCGCGTAGGAAACCCAAGCGAATCGGCCATCCGCGCTGCTCACTATATCGGAAGCACCTGCGGCTCCCAGGTTGAGCAGGGGCACATACTTCCCATCACCCGTTGACACGCGGTAGAGGTGGGGGCTGCTTTCGACGCACAGCAAGAGGTGCGCCCCATCCGGCTCAAATGCTGCCGCACAAGGGCCAAAGAGTGAAGCTTCAGGATTCGCCTCGTTGGCCAAATCAATCACCCTCAGCACGCGGCCGAGCCGCAGGCTGAAGAGAGTTACCGCCTCACCCACCTTTGAGTCTCCCTTGTGCAGAATGGCCGCAGTATCCCCACCATTCCTAAAAACAAGGACCGAGGGATCATCCTGCACGCGCACAACCTGCTGGGGTGCATGGACCCCGGGCTCGATCAAGGCCAACCGGTTCGCCCCCTGGGAAACCACGAGGATCACCTCACTTGGCACACCCAGAGACACCCCGTCGGGAACCATCCCAAGGGATGCAGTTGCACCCGCGGGACCCGCTCCAAAGAGCACAGCCAATACAGTCCAAATTCGCACAGAGTTCATCACCTACTTCATCGGCAAACCCAAGGGTCCCGCCTAAGGAACGCCCGAGGCTTGCTTAAGTTGTGTCATATCTGGATTCGGACCCGGCTTGAAGGCTCTCAACAGGCCCTAATCTCCGCGGGACAAGAGCTTAGCCCACCCCTCGCGATCCAAGCTCTTGCAATAGGGCCCGATCTATGGACAATCCTCCCACTAATCGACATTTCCCAATACGTCAAAGAGAATAAATACCATGGCAAGAAAAGCAACTACCCGCAGAAAGCGCCGCTCACCTGATGAACTCATCTTGGACCTTGAAAATAAAATCCGCGAGGTAAAGGCCCGTGCTGCGGTCAAGGAACTCAAGTCAAGCCCCGCTATGAAGCACGCGGTCTCTCTGGTTAAGGCCATGGATCGCTGCTTGAATGAGGCCGCTGAAGAGAGCAACAATCACCTGCGCCACGCGGTGGCGGACGGGCGCCGCGCCCTGGGCCAGTATCTTGAATCCCAGGGAGTCAAGCTGCCCAAGGCCAACCTGCCTCGTGGACGGAAACCGAGCTGAACCCACTCCAAACGGCAACGGCGCGCCCTCCCTTCCCGGGACGGCGCGCCGTTGTCATTTGAGTCTCTAGGGTTGGCACCTAGATTAATGTCAGGGAACGAGATTCTTCAATTGGTCTTTCAGGTCCACATAGGCCGCTCGGGATTGCTGACTCCAGAGGCGGCGAGAAACCATGTCGATTTGCTCAAACGGATCGGACTGCAAGTCATAAAACTCAAAACGGTGCCCGGTTGAGTGAAAGAACTCGATCAACTTATAACGACTATTCCGCATGGTACGAGCGGTGAAGGTCGAGCCAAAGCCCGTGGGACTGTTGGGGCCAAAATACTCCGCAAACACCGTCTCCCGTAGGGGGCCCTGTTGGGGATGGAGCAGATAGGGCAGCATACTCACCGAATCGGTTTCGATGGTACCGGATGCCTGGGCAGTGCCTGCGTCCATTAGATCGATCACGGTCTGGAACAGATCGGTGCCACCGCTCACCAGCTCGGCCACTTCCCGGCCGGGGGAATCCACCACCGGGCCAGCGACGATCAAGGGAACATTGACGCCGCCCTCATAGGGGGTCAACTTGGCGTGGTGTGATTCGAAAGGCGACATGCTGACCTCGCCGGGCGTACCGTTGTCCCCGAGGAACACCACGTTGGTGCGGCGCAACATGTTAGCTCCCATAGTGTCGAACAGGCGGCCCATCTCCGTGTCCATAGATTCGAGCATCGCCTTGTAAAAAGGCCGTGGCTCAACCCTCGGATCAGAATTCGGAATCACGGTGGTGAACAGATGTGCGGGCGGCTCGTGATAGGCCGCATGGGGCGTGTTGAAAGCTAGGTAGCAGACCCACGGCTCAGGCACATTCTGCATGAAGTCCAGTGCGTCATCGACCTGCTGGGTGGTCGCGTAGGTGGTGCTCATCGCTGCCGTGCCATTGTCAACGCGCTCGTAGTGGTAAAACGAATGCCCGTTGGGGATGTTGCCCATGGTCCCCACAAAGTGATCGTAGCCCTGCAGCAGCGGAGCCATGTAAGAGCCCGTCATCATGTTGGAGAGGTGCCACTTGCCGATAAATCCAGTGGTGATGCCCAAGGACGTTTGAGAGGAGAGGAGGTCCGCAACGGTGTTCTCCTGCTGTTGAAGAGCCCAGCCGTACGGGGAAACCACCATCCCCAAGCCCGTGCGGAAACCATAACGGCCGGTCTGCACATGGGCTCGAGTGGGTGAGCAAGCGGGGTTAGCCCAAGCGTTGCGGAAAAGCACACCGCGCTCCGCGAGGGCGTCGATCACCGGGGTAGGCGCGGGATCCGGTCCCTCCTGATAACAACCCACCATGTCAACACCCACATCGTCAGCGATGATAATCAGTACGTTATCCTGTGCGATGGAAATCGGGGCGGCGAGCAAGAGGGCGGTGGTTGTCGCAAGCCGGATAATTTTTGGTATCAACATAGTGATAGGAAGGCGGTTTAAAGAGTGCTAGGAGCCGAAGGACCCCTCAATCATGCCCAAGTCCGATAGATCTGCAAGGAGCAGAATGTTGGAAGTTCGTGACGCAAGAGGCCACTGGGAGTATCTCGCCTTGACACACTGGGCATAGAGGCCCCTGGAGAGGGTGCCTCCGGCTGAGACAGACCCAGAACGCCCCCCTCAAAGAGAGACCCAAATTCAAAATAAATACGCCAATTACGCCCTGCCGGCTCCCCCCTCTAGCGAGCCTGGTCCACAGACCTGCCCATGATCCCTCAAGCCATTCCGCGCCTTCTGCTCGTCAGCGTTCTAATTCTCGCCCCAACCCTCGCCATGGTGGCCCTTGAATGCGGCGGGGCGGGAGGGGGCGACCCTACGTCGGGTTACGGGGGAGGAACTGTGGACCCACCCCCTATCGAGTCGGGCGGATCGGGTGACGGTCCGCCGGCGCCCGGCGCTCCGGGGCCTCGAACGGGCACACCCGCCACAAGCCCTGCTGCAACTCCTGGTCCCGCGGGCCCTGCCAACCCAGCCGCCGCACCCATCACACCCGGAGGCCTTGGCCTGGACTCCGATGACTGGATGATCTTTTGGTCCCTGCACAAGGACCTCTTCGCTCGGCCAGCAGTCCAAGAGCAAATCAGTCTCACACCGAGCACGAATCAAGCCCCCGGTCAAACCAAATCCCTAGACCGCAGGGATGAAGTGGCGAAGACCATGATCGATCTACTCGGCACGGCAAACATCGGTCCCGAGGTCACCCACGAAGCTCTGATCGCTTTGGGGCGTTGCGGAAAGGTCGCGCCAGATGCTGGCGGTGTGTCTATTGCTTCAAAATTTCTTTTGAATTCAAAAGTTCAGATCACCGAAGCTGCAGTGACGTCGATCGCAGCCCAAGGCAGCTCACAAAGTCTGCTTCTCCTGCGGGACTTGCTACTTGAAACGCGCAAGGGCAAGGCCCTTGTTGGCAGCACTCGCGTGCCCCTTCGCCTGCGAGCCTTTGCCGCCTATGGAATTGGAATCGCGTGCACAAACGATATACCCCAGGCCATGCGCACCTTTGGGGCCCAAACCCTTGTGGAGGTGCTGCGCACCCGCGCCCAACGATCAAGCGACCTGGCCAGCGCCTGCGTCCTGGCCCTATCAGTCATTCCCCTGCCAGACATGCCCCCAAGTGAGGATCCCGAAGGGCAATTGGAACTTGCCAATCTAGCCCCCAGCTCCAGCAGCGTGGCGCTCTTCGGTTTCCTGGAAAAGCTCATGGGGGACGAGGGTCTCCACCGTTCGGCGCGGGGATATTGTGCCACGGCCCTCGCTCGAATTGCCAACCGGCAACCCCGGCTGCGGGAACGAAGCATGAATGCCCTCTTGAAGCTCACGGATATGCACGCGAAGGTCCCCAACGAGGTGGAACGGTGCGCAGTTCTTGCCCTCGGAGAATTGTCCACCGCGGGCGGGGCGCGCCTGGACACCGAAGCCCGCAAGCACCTCCAATGGCACACCCAAAACGGGGACTTGGTGGCGCGCCACTACGCCTGCTTGGCCCTGGGTCGTTCCCTCCGCCGGCCCGACGAAACCGACGATGGATTTAACGGGATGCACGGGGCGATCTCAGGAATGTTGCGTGCGTTCGGCAAGGCAAATGGGCGCGACCTTCCCTTCCATGCTATCGCCCTGGGGATGGCGGGCCATGGTATGACCCAGCATCAACAACCCGTTCCCGAGCGAATGCGCGCTGCCCTCGAAAAACCCCTTCAACGGTTTCGCCAACCCATGCGCGCCGCGACCATCGCCTTGGGCCTAGGGCTGTTGCATGACCCACGTTCAGGGACCCCCATCGAGAGAGGCTTGAAATCGATCAAGGACCCCCACAGCCAAGCGCACTTTGTGCTGGCCTTAGGAATGTCCGGGGACACCTCGCGACTACCGACCATTGCCAAGTTGGGCGCCGGAGCAGAGCACCTCCCGGATCTATTGGAGTCCACCGGTCGCGCGCGAGCGCTCCTCAAGGATCCCCAGGTATCAAAAGACCTAGGGGTGATCCACGCGAGTTGCGACTGCCCGATGACCACCGCTGGTTCCTGCGCCGCGCTTGCAAGCACCCGAGACCGGAAGAATCTCGACACCCTCTTGACCGCTGCCACCGACAAGAGTCGCAGTAAATCGGCGCGAGCCACCGCAATTCGCCAATTGGGGCGTTTAGTTGATCGACGCCCCTTATCTTGGGAACTCACCCTGGGTCAGTTCACAAGCCTATTCGATGCCCCGCCCACGCTGATCTCCCCAAGAACCTGGACAGGTATCTTGGACACGCGCACACCCTAGAGCAGTCGTGCCCAACATCGGGCGCCGCAAACGAAGTGGGAGCGAGGGAACCAAACGGCTCCCTCGCTACGCCAACCTTTCTTGGACCAAGCCTTCCGGACCGAGGGGTTTTCCGTTCAGGAGTTCGTCCATCCCAGCTGCGTATTCGTCGCGGGCGGAGGCGCGGAAGGATTGCCATCCCTCTTTGCTCCACAGACGAACGTCATCGAAGTTGCCCACAACGACGACATCACGCTGGCCACCCCCCTTACGATCCACGCCGATCAACTCAAGAAGAGTATCGGGGACGCGAATCCGCCAGGACTTATCGCACCTGACGGGACTGGAATGAGCAGCGTAAAGCAGCAAGGTCTGACGAGCCCGGGGGGAAAGCCCGGGACTCCTTCTCAGATCCTCAGTAAAACTGTCCCAATCCTCCCGCAGACGCAGACAAAGACTGCCGTCTGGTTCGAGATTCGCCATCAACGCAAAATCAGATTTGCGGTGGTTCCACTCGTCGCGCAAGGCGAGGGGGAGTTGGATCCTGCCCTCCGGGTCCAGAAGGGCCGGGTGTTCGCCTAGCAATCTGATCGGGGAGGACATGTGTGTGCAGTAGGAAACCGGTGCGGGACAGTGGCTGACTTGAGCCTTATCCAACTCTAAGGGATCGACCCCCACCCCAGCTCCACTCAAGGATCATATTCTTAATAAATATGACGATCTGCCCCAAGTTGACCCCAAAACAAGACCATCCCCACCCTTAGAAATAGAGTTATCCCCAAGACATCCCCAAACTGGCCCCAACATGACCCAACCCCAAAACCTGCTCCTAGTCCCCTGAAGTGGGCTTCTCGGGCCTCCGAACCAGCGGTTCCACGGGTTCTCCACATCCCAAGGGCCTCCCTATGCCACTGCGTCCCCTCCCCTTCGTGGGGCCTAAGCCCTGCAGCCATAGCTCGCCGTACCTGTGCTATTCGCGGTAGGCTGAGCCCATGCACCGACTAGGACTTTCATTCTTGGCCCTAGGGATCTTCATCTGCGCGGGCGTTCCGCTCTCGGCGAGCCCCCTGCAATCCGGGCGCGCGCCATCCAAACGGCAGCAAAATAAGCTGGTGCAGGAGTTCCTTGAGCTCGATGCCTGGTTGAGCCCAGACCGTGAGCGCCGAGAGCTCATTATCGAAGAGCTGGCCAACGTTCCGCCCCTCAGCGATCGGCAGCTAAAATCCTGGTTGAAGTCCATCGGCAAGCTCTGGTCCAAGGGGCCGCAGCTCGAGAAGTCCAGTGGCCGGGCCTACCTCTGGGAGGAGGAGAAGCGCGGCCTCTACATCGTTGGTGGCAACACGAGCAGCCCCAAGGGCCTACTGATCGCCATGCACGGCGGGGGCGTTGGCAGCGGCGATGCGGGCCCCGCCGCGTCCAGCTGGGCGCTCCCCGCGAACGCCCACGATCTGCTCATGATCGCACCGCAGGTGCTCGAGAAAACCGAGTGCGGCTGGACCGACGCAGGCACCGAGGAGTTCGTCATCCAGTTGATCGAACGGGCCTGCCGCACCTGGGATATCGATCCTGGACGCGTCTATCTCGCCGGGCACTCTATGGGCGGCTATGGCTCCTGGACCCTTGGTGCACATCATGCGGACCGCGTCGCAGGACTCGCCCCCTCCGCCGGCGCTCCCACCGCCTTCACCGGGCCCAGCGGCACGCTTGAGGGCATCGTGGAAGGGGTCATCCCCAACCTCTTCAACGTCCCGATCCGGATCTACCAGAGCGATGACGATGTGCAGGTCCCACCCGACGCCAACCGCTGCGCAGTCAAGGCGCTCGAAGCCGCACGGGCCATCTATGGGGGCTACGACTTCGAGTACTGGGAGGTCACTGGACGTGGGCATGGACGTCCCCCCGGAGGCAATCAAGCGCTCTTCGATAAGATCGCAGACAAGCTGCGAGTCGCGCGCCCCAGCCAGGTGGTCTGGCAACCGACCCTCACTTGGAAGAGAGACTTCTACTGGCTGCGGTGGGAGCAGCCTGTGATCAATTCCGTGCTGGTGGCCAAACTGGACCGGGAGAAGAACGAGGTTCACATTCAGCTTCCCGTGGCCTCCACCAAGGGACTCTCCCTTTGGCTGGACAGCGCGACTCTCGACCTTTCCACAGAGGTGCGCATCTTCCTGAACGAACAACAGGTCTGGAGCGGCGTACCAACGCCCACCCTCCAGTCCCTACTGCACTCTGCCGAGCGCGGCGACAAGGGACATCTCTATCCCGTGCTGATTCAACTGGACCAGTAGGGCTCAGCCCTTCGCGATCGGATCGAGCACGATCACCGCCCGGGGGAGCCAGCGGTCCACTGACGAAACGCCGAAGCGACGCTGGCCACGGCGACCACGACATAGCCAAGGGTCCAGGGTGTCGACTGTGATTCGGCCCAGGCGTACCAGGCGAGACCCGTCGCCAGGAGAGCCATCGACGCAGCGATCACTCCGCCGATCACCGATCGTCGCCGGGAGAAGAGGCCCCGGAGCGCCACGCAAAAAGCGGCGATCACACCGAGGAAGATGGCTGCGCTGGCGAGTTTCATTCTTCTCATCCTAGCACATCCCCCCCCGGCCCCTTGCCCAGTCCTTCTCTTGCTGGAAGTGCTGAGCGAGACCTAGGGCGTTGCCGCCCTTGCTGTTCGGATCCTGAGCCAACCGCGGGGTCAGAATCGGTTCCCTGAGGCCCAGGAGCCATGTATCTTCGATAGGCCTGAGCCCCCTGGGACCCCTCCCGTTCGTTAGACCTGTGCAAGCTGGGCAATTGGCTCGCCCAATCCGCGAGGTTTGCAATAACATGCTACAACACGGGCCCCAGGGCCACTCCTCCTCACATCAGCCCCTATTCCCATGCCGAGCGCCCCTCTCGTAACCGCACCCAGAATGGTCTCCAACAGCTCCTGGAAACTATCCCTCTCCACGCGGACCAGCCCGTTCCACCCATCTGACCCCCAGCTGCTGCACGACCTGTGCCTGATTATCGTGCGCAAGGGCAACGGCTGGCTCGAATCGGCCGGTACAAGAATCCCCATTGGACTCGGCCAATTCCTAGTCCTTGGACCGCACACCAGTGGGCAACTCCGGGATGAGCCCCAGGATCCCCTGGTGGTGGACGAGTTGCGGGTGAGTCCCGAGCTTTTGGAAATCGCGGCCCTCGACCCAACCAAGCTGCCCGCCGGGATCGTCGCCTTAGACGCGGACCGCACCTCGCGCCTCGCGGGGCTCATGCGTCGGGTCGAGATTGAACGCAGCCGGAACCTGCCCCACTCCTGTGCCCTCGCTACGAGCTTGACCCTGCGTCTGCTCGCCGATCTGGCATCAGACGGAAAGCCCCCCCAAGAGAAATCCGGCCGGCCCTGGTACCAAGGGGACTCCATGGCCCGCATGGAAGCCTACGTGCAGGATCTCGATGAGCACTTTTTCGAGGCCACGAACCTCAATGTGGCAGCGGCTGGCCTCGGCCTCTCCCGCCGCAGGTTCACGCAACTGTTTCGACAGTCAACGGATTCATCCTGGCTGGCCTATGTGCGCAAGTTGCGCATTCGTCATGCCCAACGACTCTTGACCGAGCCCCAGAAGACGGTGCTCTCCATCGCTTTCGAGTGCGGCTTCGAAGATCTCTCCACGTTCTACCGCGCATTCAAGCGTGAAGTGGGCATCAGCCCTAACCTCTGGCGTAAGGGCTGAACAGGAGACCTTTTGGGGAACCCGCGGAAGATCTCTATGATCGGGATATGCCCCACCCGAATGCGTCCCATGCGATCCTCATTGCAAACCCCGCCGCCGGCCAGGGTCGAGCCATAGGCGAAGCGGAAAAAGCAAAGGCTCAGCTCAAGGCTGGCGGCTGGACTTCAGAAGTCCTCAAGACCCGAGGCGCGGGGGACGCAGCAACATTGGCTGGGTCATGCGCTCCAGCCCAAGTTGTCATAGCCGTGGGCGGGGACGGGACGATCTACGAGGTCGTGAACGGGCTCATGGGCGCCGGGCGTGACTTAAATATCGGCACCCTGCCGGTTGGCTCGGGAAACTCACTGGCCTTGGACGTGGGCCTGACCTCTTGCGAACAAGCGATCGAACGTGTGTTGGCTAGAAAGACGCGCCCACTGGATGTCATCCGGGCCACTCTCGACGGCACCGTACACCATGCGATCAACGTGATCGGTTGGGGCGCGGCAGCGCGCATCACGACACGCTCGGAGAGCATGCGCTGGGCGCGCGGCCTGCGCTATGACCTGGCCACCTTGGTCGAACTCCTAAGACCAAGAATCATCCCCGGTGCCACGTACGTTGACGGCGAATGCGATCGGGACGAGGTCCTGGGCGTAGCCGCCCTGACCCAACACTCCGGCCGTGGCATGCGCGTGGCCCCGCCAGCATTGCTCGACGATGGAAAACTCGATGTGGTCACAATCCGGCGCGGGTTTCGGCCCAAGTTACTCGCACTCTTGGTGAAAGTGCATTCGGGCAAGCACATGGGCTCGCCCCTCGTGCGTCACCGGCAAGCGACTCACGTGGATTTACGATTGGAGGATGACTCGGGGGTCGTGATCGATGGGGAATGGTTCCCAGGACATGAGCTGACCCTTGAGGTCCTGCCCCAGCGGGCGTGCCTGTGGGCCTGAGGTGACATCTTGACTGGAACGCAGCAAGGTTAGGCTGGGGTGCGCGAGGGTTTTCCCCTGCCCCAACCCTCGAAACGCTAGGCTAGTTTCCCTGGCGTGAATATTTCTCGTCCGCCATTAACCTCCAACATTCAGGAGTCCCCCGTGAAATCACTGCTCTTCCTCTTGCCCCTTCTCCTCGTCCCCAGCCTGCACTCCCTTCAGGATGCAAAGAAAGTCGAAACGATCGACTATGAGGACAAGGGTTACATTTTTCCTGTGACCCGCGATGCGGAAGGCACACCCAAGGACGGGAAAGCCACCGGTACGTCCCTCGCTGGAATTGGTTTGCGCACCAAGACTTGGTTCAGCGTTTGGGTCTACACCTTCGGCTTGTATGTGGACACCGAGGCAGCCAAAACAAAACTCAGCACCTGGAAGGGCAAGGACAAGGAAACCCTGATCAAGGACGAGAAGCTCTACGCAGCCCTTTTGAAGGATGACATGATCAAGTCGATCCGCTTGGTCTTCTGCCGCGACGTGGACGGTGAAGATGTGGAAGAGGCGTTCAGCGATTCGATTGAGCCGCGGCTCACCATTGCTGGCAAACGCAAGGACTGGGACAACGGAACTGAGGCCCTCAAGAAATTCCGCGCCTACTTTGGCAACCTAGATGAACTGGCAGAGTACTGCGAAGTGGTTTTCACTTGGCGCCCGGGTGGCGAACTCCACACTTCGATCAACGGAAAGGCACAACCGAAGCTCATTTCCAAGTCCCTTTGCTGGTCACTGTTTGATGTGTTCCTAGGTGAGGACCCGATCGAAGACGACGGAAAAGAGGACCTGATCGAGCGCTTGCCACTGATTCTGTAAGCAGGGACGGCAGTCATTTCAGGCCACGCGCCCCATGGTCCCAGTAAACCCCCGCGGTTCTGTTGCGGTCATGGGACATGCCTATGCTCAACGGGGCCCGGGGCAGTTCCTCATGCCAGACCTTCGAGTGCCACGCGGTTTACACCTTGGCCGAAAGGCAGGCTGCCCCCTATGGTTGCTCGCACCCTTGCCCTGATTAAATCTCCCCCAGGGGCCTTCAATCCACCATCTGCGCAGCCACCGGAGCCGGGTCGAAGCGCTCGGCGCCGGCGCCTCGGGCTTGCACATCTTCCTTTTGGTGCAACTCGGTCATGCGGCTGCAAACCGCACCCAAACCAACCCTCTTGGCGTGACTCCAAAGTCCGCCGCGGAATGGGGCGAAGCCCGTGCCAAAGACTGAAGCAAGATCGAGGATGGACTCGCTCTCTACCACGTTCTCTTCAAGGCAGCGTGCCGCTTCACCGACCATGGCATAGACCAAGCGATCCGTGATCTCCCCGTCGGGCAAACTCCCCGCCCAAGATTCGGTCTGAAAGTGAGCTAGGTCCTGGGCCAGCTTGCGCTTGCTCTTGCGGTCACCCTCCTTGGGGTGATCATAAAAACCCTTGCCGGTCTTACGACCGAGACGTGTGTCATCGCTCATGCCTGTCAATCCTGGGCATGGCGCCATGCGTCCGCCGTAACCCGCATGCAAACTCGCTGCGGCGTGCTGAGCGATGTCAAAGCCCACCTCATCGAGCAACACAAAGGGTCCCATGGGCATGCCGAAATTCAGCATCAAGGCATCCACGTGCTCCACATCCGCACCTCCCACGAAGAGGCGCACCGCCTCGTCCAAGTACGGGCCCAGAATACGGTTGACCAGGAAGCCTGGCACGTCACGGGTGACCACCGGGGTCTTGCCCATGGCAATCGCCAGTGCACAGGTACGCGTAACAGTCTCGTCGTTGGTTTCTTCACCCCGCACTACTTCCACCAGGGGCATTGCCTTGACGGGATTGAAGAAGTGCATGCCCACCACACGCTCGGGGTGCGGCAGGTCCTTGGCAATGGCGCTAACGCTAAGGCTCGAAGTGTTCGTGGCTAGGATCGCGTCGTCGCTCAGTTGTCCGGCTAGCTCCCCAAAGACGCTGGCTTTCACATGCAGCACCTCGGCCACGGCTTCAATGGCGATTTCCGACTGGGTCATGCCCACTAACCCTTCCACACCCACTAAGTGATCGATGGCCGCATTGGCATCATGGGGCTGCAAGCGCTTGCGGCGGCGGCGTTTATCCACCTCCTTGCGATGGTTGGTAATGGCGCCGGCCAAGGCCTTGCTGGAGAGATCTCCCAAGCGGACGCTGACCTTGGCCAAAGCCAGGCTGGAGGCAATCCCCGCCCCCATCACTCCGGCTCCCACGACGGTCGCTTGAACCGGGCGGCTGGGCTCGCTGCCATCCGCGCGCTTGCCGAGTTTCTTCGCAGCCTCGGAGGCAAAGAAGATCCCCACGAGACTCTTGCAGACCGAGCCAGTGGCAAGCGAGCCGATTGCCTCGGCCTCCCTGCGGGCCCAAGTGGAATGGGAGGCGCCGGGAGCCGAGAGCACCAGGTCCAGAGCCGCATAGGGCGCCGGGTACTTGCCGTGCGCTTTGGAATCGACCCCTTTCAGAGCTTGATCTCGGATGATGGCTTTGGCGAGTGGGTTGCGGTCGATCAACCACCTCCAGATTCCCCGTGATGCCCGGCGGCAGCTCTTACGCCCCATGGCCACTTCTATAGCCACTCGCACGAGATCTTCCGAGTGCACCAAGCGATCCACCAGCCCCCGTTTCTTAGCGGGCTTGGCGGGCAGCAGTCGACCGGTCAAAATGCAGTCGAGGGCTTTTGGGATTCCGATGCGTCGGGGCAAGCGGTGGGTGCCTCCCCAGCCGGGAAGAATCCCCAGCATGGTTTCGGGCAGACCGATGCGCGAGGACTTGCCGTCCACCAACAGAATACGGTCACAGGCAAGAGAGAACTCAAAGGCCCCGCCCGGGACCGGACCGCCAACTGCAGCCACCGTACGCGGCTTGAGGCGCTCGACCCGATCAAAGAGGGCATGCACGGCAATCACTGCCTGTTCCACCAATGCGGGGTCGGTGATTTTCTGGATTGCTTCCACATCCGCGCCTGCCAGGAACTGCCCGGGATGACGGCCGGTGAACACAATGCCCTTTAGGCTGGTGTCCCCCTCAAGCCCGCTCAAGACAATGTCCAGATCCCGCAACAAGGGCGCGTCAAAAATCGGGAAGGACCGATGGGGCGGATCGAAAATCACAACCGCTAGACCGGCTTCGGGGCGCTCCACCCGGATGCAAGCCCCGGGGGCGGGTGCGTCATCGGGCATGGGGAAGCCGGTAACGGAAGGCCTCATGTGCAGATCGTTTTGCGTGGAATCAGTGCTTGTCATGGCGTCCTCGGTTTGCTGGGCCTCTTCAATGTTTGACGGCTCCATCAGACGGCGCTCCCGTCCATGCGTTCCAAAACCACTGCTCCACCCTGACCTCCGCCGATGCAGAGGGTCGCCAACGCCAGATTGTGGTCGCCCACCGCTAGCTCGTGGGCTGCCGTCAACAGCAAGCGGGCGCCGGTAGCCCCCACCGGGTGCCCGAGGGCCACCGCGCCCCCATTGGGGTTCAATTTGGCCGGATCGATTTCCCCCATGGCGGTTTCTTGACCCAAGTGCTTTTGCGCAAAGTCGTCGCTGGAGAAGGCCTGCTTGCAGGCCAAGACCTGTGCTGCAAAGGCCTCGTTGATTTCGATCACGTCCATGTCCGCGAGGCTGCAACCGGCCGCTTCGAGGGCCAGCTTGCTCGAGAACACCGGACCCAATCCCATGCGCGAAGGATCGCAACCCGCCCAGGCATAGGACTTGATGCGCGCCAAGGGTTGCAGGCCTAACTCCCGCGCTTTTTCCTCGGTGGTAATCAACAGTGCACACGCCCCATCGGTGATGCCGCAAGAGTTACCAATCGTCACCACCCCGTCGGGTTTTTCGAAATAGGGCCGCATGCGACCCAAGGCCTCGACGGTTTGATCATTGCGAATGCCGTCGTCATGGCGCACCAGGTCTTTGATGGGTTTGCGACTCAAAGGAGCCATGGGCAAGATTTCGCGCTCGAAGCGTCCCCGGTCCCGGGACATGCGCGCCCTGTGATGGCTCTCGGTGGCATAGGTGTCGCAGGCCTCGCGGGTCAAGCCAAAGTCGCGCACCAGGACCTCGGCGGTTTGTCCCATCAAGAGGTTCGTCACGGGATCGCGCAAGCCTTCGAGCAAGGCCACGCGCGGGGCCAGCATGGAAGGACGGAAGGAAGCAATGGTAGCCAAGCGCGCGGGCAAGGATCGCGCCTTCATCATGGACTCAAAGAACCCAGTTAGTTTGCGTCCCATGATCAAGGGATAGGCGCTCATCACCTCAACACCAAGACACATGTAAAGCGAGCCGTTCCCCGCTCGGATTTCGGTCACCGCCTGGGTGACCGCTTCCATACCGCTGGCACAGTTGCGCGCCACTGTGCGTGCGGGGACTTCCCGAGGAATCCCTGCGCGCAGGGCAATCACCCGGGAAAGGTTGGCCTGATCGTGGGGCGGGCCCACGGCCCCAGTGATCACCTCATCAAGCTCCTCGGCGGGCACGCCCGTGCGAGCTAAGAGTTCACGGGTAACCGTAGCGCCTAAATGGCCCGCGTCTTCACCCCGGAACTGGCCACCAGCCTTGATCCAGGGGCTACGCAAGCCAGCGGCGATGACAATGGAGGAAGTGCTTGGTGCAATCATCAGAGGTACAGGGTCGTTACCAGGGGGATCAGAATCCATGCTGCTCTCTCCCCAAATCCAGAATTTTCCGCATTCAGGACCCTGAAACGCCGGTTCGACTCTCCAAACGGGCATTGGGTACTAAACGGTGATAACTTATCAGTGATAACCCCTTCGGTCCAGCGCGCAATAAGCCGAAGAGAAGATTCGAGAAATCCCCCCATGCCCCGAAACGGAACTGACCTCAAGCCCCGCATCCTTGCGGAGGCTCGCAGGATACTGCTGGAAGATGGCTATACGGCCCTCTCCACCCGGCGCGTCGCAAGTGAGGTGGGCTGCACCGCCGCTGCGATTTACCACTACTTCGAGAACAAGGACGCCCTGCTGCACGCCTTGATCGATGAGGGCTTCGAGCTCCTGCACACCCGCCTTGAGGCGGTTCCCAGGGACGAAGGGCACCTTCGCGGCCTCTGCGCAGCCTACGTTGATTTCTCCAGCGCGAACCCGGAGTTCTACGAGGTGATGTTCCACCTCCATCCGACCCAAATGGAAAGGTATCCCGTTGAGCGCTACCGAGCCCAGCGGGACTATCTGGCCCTGCTCGGGGACGCCATCATTGCGAGCCGTCAAGAATCAGCCCCTTCCCCCGAGTCCGCCCTGCGCGCCGCGACCCTCGTCTGGTCCACCCTGCACGGGGCGATTTCCCTTCACCAAGCTATGCGTATCGACAAGTCCCTACGCGGCCCCGATCTTCTCGACGATGCGATTCGCCTTGCGATGCGCTCTGTCGAGATCAGTCCTCTCCCCTCCCAACCCGGTATCTCCTCATGAACGGTTTCTTCTGGTCCAACTGGCCAACTCTTCTTCTCGTCCCCGTCGCCTTCCTGACCCTTGGCTGGTTCGCTGCTCCGGCGCCCGCATGGGCAGTGTTCGGCCTGCTCGTCGCCGCCGGCATCCACACCGGTTGGTGGTGGCTTGGCGTGGTCGCTGGCATAGCGGCCATCCTTCTCGTCCCTGCCGTGCGCACGATGCTCATCAGCGGCCCTTTGATGAAGATGATGAGCAAGCTCGGTTTCTTGCCCAAGGTTTCAACGACCGAAAAGGAGGCTCTCGAAGCAGGCACCACCTGGGCCGACGCGGAACTATTTAGTGGCAAGCCAAACTTCAAGCGCCTGTCTGAAGAGGACTATCCGGGCTTGACCGAAGCCGAGCAAGCCTTCCTTGACGGCCCGGTGGAAACCGTTTGTCGCATGACCGACGACTGGCAGGTTTGGCAAGATCGCGACCTGCCCAAGGAAGTCTGGGACTACCTAGCCAAAGAGGGCTTTTTCGGATTGATCATCCCCACCGAATACGGCGGCCATGGGTTCAGCGCCTCGGCCAACAGTGCGGTGGTCTCCAAACTCTCATCGCGTTCCGGCACCTTAGGTATCACCGTGATGGTGCCGAACTCCCTCGGCCCCGCCGAGTTGCTGCATCACTACGGCACCAAGGAGCAAAAAGACGAACTCCTGCCCCGCTTGGCGGACGGCCGTGAAATCCCTGCTTTTGCCCTTACCGAGCCCGGAGCTGGGTCTGACGCGGGTTCAATCACCGCATCAGGCGAGGTCTTCCGGGGCGAGGACGGGGAACTCTACCTGCGATTCAACTGGCGTAAGCGCTACATCACCCTAGCCGCGGTTTCGACCCTTCTGGGGCTTGCATTCAAGATGCGCGACCCGGGTAACCTCCTGGGCAAAGGCGAAGAATTGGGCATCACCTGTGCTCTGATTCCCACCGACACTCCCGGTGTCGAAAAGGGCGAGCGCCATGACCCCATGGGCGTTCCCTTCTACAACTGCCCCACCGAAGGACACGATGTGGTGCTGCCCATCAACTGTTTGATCGGCGGGCACAACGGCATCGGCCGCGGCTGGATCATGCTGATGGAATGCCTGGCCGCTGGCCGTGGTATCTCCCTGCCCGCTTCGGCGGTGGCCACCTGCAAGGCAGCCGCTCGCCTAGCCGGAAGCTACTCGGCCATCCGCAAGCAGTTCGGTGTTTCCATCGGGCGCTTTGGTGGCGTCCAAGAGCCCCTGGCCCGCATCGGTGGCTTCGCCTATCTGACCGAAGCTGCACGACGCTACACCTGTGGTGCCTTGGACAAAGGTGCAAAGCCGGCGGTGATCACCGCCATCATGAAGTACAACACCACCGAGCTTGCGCGCCAGGCAATCAACGACGCCATGGACGTGCTCGGTGGAGCCGCCATCAGTCGCGGCCCGCGTAACCTCTTGGCTCACGCCTATATGGCGACGCCCATCAGCATCACCGTGGAGGGCGCCAATATTTTGACGCGCACCCTGGTGGTCTTTGGTCAAGGCGCGATTCGCTGCCATCCCCATGCTTGGTCCGAAGTCATGGCCGCCGAAAGCGGCGACAGCCGCGCCTTCGACAAGGCTTTCTTTGGACACGTGGGTCACGTGGCCCGCAACTTTTCCCGCACGGTGCTGCTGGACCTGACCGGCGGTCGCCTGGGACGCTCCCCCGTGAACGGACCTTGCGCGCCCTACTACAAGCGATTGGACTGGGCCTCGGCCCGCTTCGCTATTCTGTCGGACCTGTCCATGGCCATGATCGGCGGCGATCTCAAGCGCCGAGAAGAGGTCACGGGTCGCTTCGCCGACATCATTTCCTGGATGTATCTGGTGCAAGCCACCCTGCGTCGCTTCGAAGCCGAAGGCCGCCCCGCCGAGGACCTGCCCTTCCTGCGTTGGTCCGCGGACTATGGCTTTGCCAAGATCCAGAGTGCGTTTGATGGTCTCTACACGAACCTCAATCTGCCTCTGATCGGTTGGGCCCTAGCCGGTCCCATCCGAACCTGGTCGCGCATCGTGCCCATCGGCTCGGCTCCCTCGGACCGCATCGGCAGCCAGGTGGCCATGGCCCTCCAGGTCCCCGGAGAGCAGCGCGATCGCATCACGTCCGGCCTCTATATCCCCGAAGACGCCACCGAGGCCGCTGGGCGCATGGAACGCACCCTGGACCTGATCACCAGGGCCGATGAGGTGGCGGACAAAATTAAGCAGGCGATCAAGGACCGTCGTCTACCGCGCCAGAAGCCGATCACCCTGCTTGCAGAGGCTGAGGGCGCGGGTGTGATTTCTCCCGAAGAAGTGAAACTAGTCCTTGAGGCGGAAGCCGCGAGGGACGATACGATTGAAGTTGATTCGTTCACCCTGGACGATTACCTGCGCACCTCCACGCAGGACCGCCCCGAACCGAATCAACGAATCGTGCCTTTGGCCTCCTAAGCCCTCCTTACGAGCCAAAGCCACACACCGTACACCCGAGGGTTCATTCACGTGATCCTTGGGATGTCCTCTCTCTCTCTCGTGGGGCGGTATTCCGAAAGGGTTGCCGCCCCGCACTCATTTGTAGGGAAGGTCATGGGCAGTGCTTACGAGCTTGCCCCGTTTGCTCCAAGCCGCATACTTGGGGCCAAGAGCGACAGCGGGCGGCTTGAACCAAGCTCTAGACCGGCGCGAGCCACAAGACCTCCCGCGTGTTCAAGACACGCCCTTAGCACACATCCCATGGCCAAGCGCAAGATAGACGTCAAGATCAAGTCCTACGGCATCTACACCCACTGGGATTCAGAGTCCAAGGAGCTACCTCACATCGAGAAGTTTACGACGCGCGTGCATGCGTTCGTCGGAGTCGAATTCGGCTTCGTTGCCACGGTCACGGGCGCGAAGAACCAGAGGCTCACCTACTGCATTGAGCATCCGGGGATCCTGGATGCGGAGGGCGAGCGCCGTCCCCCTTTCGACGGCGAAGTCCATGTGAAGACACAGGAATGGGACTTCTACCTTGGGGACACGATCTGGGAGCCCATCCACGACAAGCTCGGGCCCTGGCGCATGTGGCTGGCGATGGACGGCAAGATCGTGGCCGAGAAGACCTTTGACCTTCTCTAGTAAGCCGTTGCCTGGCGGTTCGGTGTGTGGCGGAATCAGTTGCGGGCCCTAGCCTTGTGGCTGCTGAAAGAGCTGCAGTAGCTCGCTCTTCCCGCCCAATGCCGCCACCGCGGCGGCCCGCCCGGACAGCGCGCCCACGAGGTTGCCAGTGCCGCTGTAGCCGCCGATGCCCCAGACGCCAGGACGGACCTCTTCCATCACTGGAAGCGTCCCGCCAACGTAGCCCACCGATGCCGCCCAGCGGTGCGTGATCCGAGCGGTGGTCCCAATGCATTCACGCAGGAAACTCTCGAGCAGGCCCTGGATTTCGTCCGTGGGCGAGCTCTCGTGAGTCCACTCCTCCTCCTCGAACATGTCGTGGAAACCGCCGAGGGCGAAGGCCCCGTTCTCCAGCTGCTGGACGTATTCGCGGCCGTTACGCAAGTACATCGGGCGCTCCAGCGTGGCGTCGGTCGCGGGCTCCGTTCCAAGCATTTGCAGTCGAGCCGTCCGGACCCTTCCGGCCAGCTCTGGTAGAACGAGATCAAGCCTCCCATCCACCGCTACGATGACTGCGCCGCAACTTATCGTCTGGCCGTTCGCTATCACGGCGTCCCCGGCGATCTCCGTGGCAGCTGAATCCTCGAACAGCTGCGCCCCGCGCTCCAGCGCCTGGAGCGCGAGCGAGCGGCAGCGTGCGAGCGGGTTGAAGGACATATCGCCGGGAAAGAGGAGCCCGCGCCCCTCGGCGCCGTCGTAGAGCTCTACCGGCAAGCCGTCCGACTGCATGGACTCGAATAGCCTAAGGCAGTCCTCGCCCTCCTCCGCATCCACGGCGATCCGCAGCGATCCCGTGACGCGTACGCAGTCCGGCGTGGCCTCGCGCATGCGTGCTTGCTCTTCAATCGTTGCGCGGTAGAACCCGAGCGCGCGCTCTTGGCCGATGTCCAAAACGGCGTGGTGGTAGAACGGAGCCAGTCCGGCGAGCGCCAGCCCGCCGTTCCGGCCCGCTGCCCCGCCGGCGACCATCCCCGCGTCGACGCCGATCACCCGGGCCCCGCGGCCGAGTAGCTCATGGATGGCGGTGAGCCCAGAGCCGCCCAAGCCAACCACGCAAACATCCGCCCCTAGCGGTCCTGCAACCGGCGGGAGCTTCTTCCAGTTCCCCGTCTCCCAGATAGGTGTGTTCAGCGGCAGATTCATGGCTATTGAGAGCCCTTCCTGGTGCCCTTGGCAGCAAACGCTTTGGCGAACAGGTTGTTCTTCATCGGCTCGTTGTAGCTGGACGGAGAGCAGTTCCAAAGATGCCTTTACTGCGGACCCCACGGTACCTCAGGACGCGATTCTCGGCAAGACCCTCCCACGCCATCCGGCGGCGCGGAGATGGCCCGCTCAGCCCTTCGCCCTGGCCAGAGCGGGGTCGTTCCGGCTCCGCGGACCGGTCCACACTCATTTGTAGGGGAGGTCATGGGCAATGCTTGCGAGCGGAGCCCCGTTCGCTCCAAGGCGCGAACTTGGGGCCACGAACGACTGCGGGCCAGCACCCCTAAGGATGCCAGCCCGCGCTTGCTTCAATCAGTTGTGCTGACCTAGAGGTACCAGGTCAACCCGCCAAAGAGGACCAAGCCTTCGGCCCAAACCTCCACGTCGGCGGTCGCATTCCCGAGGTTCGGGAAGACCAAGGTGTCTTCGCCGGGGGTCAGGGCAAACTCGTAAAAAGCTCCCATGTCCAGGGAAAGACCTTCTCGCAACATGTAGGAGGCCCCAGCCACCAAGCCGAGGGTCCAATAACTGGAACCCACGATGGTCACCCTCTCGTTGGGAACCGCTCCCGGATAATTCACATCCACCTCGCCAAAGTTCACCTCCGGGATGTACCCCAGATCGACGCCCACAAAGGGCTTCCACCGTCCGTCATTACCCATAGGCTTCAGCCAGTAGCGGGAGGACAGCAAGAAGTGGTGCGTGGTAAACGCATCCGGAGTGAGTTCCGCCGAAAGGGGCGCGATCGGATCCGCGTCAAAGTTGCGCAACTCGTAAACCAGCCCCAGGGAAAAGTCATCGGTGATGAAGTGGTTGACCTTCAGCGCCCCCCCGTAGTTGGGGGTCAGGTCCGTGTCATCCGTGCCGGTTTCTCCAGAGAGAACACCGCCGGTTCCTTCCGCCTCAGTGGCCGCCCCGTAGAACGCCCACCCGGTGGAAGTGCCGATGGTGGTGGCGCCCGCTCCAATACCGGCCCAGGGGTCGGTCATGTTGGAGGCGCAAGAGGAAAGGA
>CALEMP010000202.1 GCA_937910685.1 uncultured bacterium | reverse complement strand
GGTTCGCGAGTGATCGATATGCCCCCGGGTATGGCCTTGGCGCGCTTGGACTCCCCTGAGGATTCCTGGCCCACGGCCGTGGGTGCCGAGGCTGGGTTCCATGTGTTGGGCCGCCAACAGGTTCTGGGGGAGGCACCCGTATTCCGATATGGCATGGAAGGAGTGACCGTGGAAGAAACCCTGACGCCGGTTCTCGGCAAGGGTCGCCGGGGCTTGTTGCGCCGTTGGACGGTGGTGGCCGAAAATGCCGCAGCTGCTCAGAATCTTGTTCTGCGTCCCATGGGAGGTGCCCAGATGTCGGCCTTGGCCCGAGGGCTTTGGCGCGTGACCCTCGGTGGTCATGATTTGGACCTTTCCTTCGGGGAAGGTTTTGGGCGCCCACCTGTGTCGTCCGTTTCGGGAGAGTTGCGCTGGCCTATTGTCATGCAATCTCTGCCTGAGGATCCCGAGCGCTTTGGCGCAACTTTAAGCCTGGAGTTGGTGTGGTAATGATTTGTTTGCTGGCCGCGATGGCCTTTGTCGGTGATCTCGCTGTAGTTCCCGCTGTAGTTCCCGAAGGCCAGGAACCTTGGTTGTTGGAAACCTTGCCCTTGCCCGAGGGGGAAGTGCTGGAGATCAGCGCTCTTGAGATTTGGCATGGGGATCGGGTGTTGGTAGCGACACGCCGGGGCGAGGTCTGGGTCGTGGAGGGTGTCTTCGACGGAGACCCCCTGAATTGTTCCTGGCGTAAGGTCATGGAGGGATTGCAGGAGCCCCTTGGATTCCTCGTGCAGGAAGATGATTCGGTGCTGGTGATTCAACGGGGCGAACTTTCGCGCCTTGTGGACCAGGACCAGGACGGCGCCTTTGATTCCGTGGAGACCGTTTGCGATGAATGGCGTGTGGGGGGCAATTATCACGAGTACAACTTCGGTCCCGTGCGCGGCAAGGAGGGGGATCTTTGGCTGACTACCAACCGGGCCTTTGGGGGCCAGCCCTTTGGCGCTCCGAAGTGGCGCGGCTTTGCTCTGCGCATCGACGGGGATGGCAAGATGCACCCCGAATGTTCCGGCCTGCGTTCCCCCGCGGGCTTATCCGCAGCTCCCTGGGGCGATCTGTTCTACACGGACAACCAAGGGGAATGGGTTGGGGCCAGCAAGCTCAGCCAGCTGATTCCCGGGGCTTTTTACGGGCACCCCTTCGGCGTGGCCTCTTGCGAGGATCCGCTCTGGCCCTATCCCCATCCGGGGGAGACCCCCAACAGGGTGTTGATGCCCGAGGCTGCGAAACTGCTGCCACACTTTCAAATGCCCGCGGTTTGGTTTCCCTACGACGAGATGGGTCGCTCTCCCGCCGGTTTTGTATTTGATGAGACGGGCGGGCGGTTTGGACCCTATGAGGGCCAGATCTTCGTGGTCGACCAGTTCTCTGCGGAAGTCATGCGCGTCAGTCTCGAACAGGTGGGCGGCCACTGGCAGGGAGCCTGCTATCCCTTCCGTAAGGGCCTTTCCTGCGGAGCGATTCGCGTTTGCTGGGGACCTGATGGTTCCATGTTGATCGGTGAAACCGACCGCGGCTGGGCCAGCCAGGGTTCCGAGCGCTTTGGCCTCGAGCGACTTTCCTGGACCGGAGCAGTGCCCTTTGAGATGCACACGGTTTCGGCCCGCCCGAACGGTTTCCACGTGCGCTTCACCCAAGCCCTCGACCCCAAGACCGCCGCCGACCCCAAACTTTGGTCTGTGGCGAGCTACACCTACATGCTGCACTCGGACTACGGCAGCCCCGAGGTGGACCAGGCCAAGTGTGAGGTTCTGGCCGTGACCATCGACCCAGATAACATGGGGGTCCTGCTCGAAGTCAATGGGCTGCGATCAGGCTACGTGCATGAGCTCCGACCCAAGGGCCTGCGCTCTCAAGGGGGGGAAGCGTTGGTCGATCCCAGGGCTTACTACACCCTGATTCAGATTCCCGTGCAGCCCCAGGTACGCTGATCAGGAGGCGGTCATGCGGAACTGGGTTCCGTGTCACCACCTAACGAATCACTGGATTCGCGGGATCACTCGCGCCACCAGTCGGTGGCGGTGATGTCCTTGAGCCCATCGGCAAAGGACCGCGGTTGCCAGCCGAGTTCTTCCTGGGCGGGGAGGATGTTGTGTTCGTGGTGTAGAGAGAAGTAACCCGCGCCTCTGCGGGCTTTGGTCATGTCTTTGAAGATGTGCAAGAACGTGGTGATTCGTTCGACCCAGCGGCGGGGGATATTGCGCCGTTTGACTCCGCCACCGGTGGCTTCGATGACCGTGTCTACAAATTGATTGAAGGGGATCCCCGCGGGGCCGGCGATTTCGAATATGCGGTAGTCTTCCTTGCCGCGCTCGTAGTCCAAGAAGCGCACGATGGCGTCCACCATGTCATCCACATGGACGGGGTTGATCTTGGAGAGGCCCTCGTGGAAAATCCAATAGGTGCCCTTGGCTTCGGCGCAGCGGCGCAGCAAGGGAGCGGTGTGGCGGATGTCGTCCACCCCATAGACGAGGGTCGGGCGGAAACTGACCCACGGGAACTGGGAGGCCCGGAAGATTTTCTCCTGCACGCGCTTGGAGTCCCGGTAATAGCTGTAGACCGGAACGCCGATGACTGCGGAACTGACCACCACAAACTGAAAATTGTCAGGGGTTCGTTGAGCCCGAGCTTCCGCAACCAGGTTCTCGCTGCCCTTGACGTTGACCAACTGCATCTGCTCATCGGTGAAGTGGTCGTGGGCGCTGGCTAGATGGATCAGGTAGCGCGCATCCGCCAAGAAACCGTCCAGGGAATCCCCATCCACCAGGTCACCCGTGTGGAACAGGAGATTCTCATGGCTGAGATCCTCGAGGGCACTCTCGCGCCCCGGGCGGCAAAGGGCACGCACTTGGTGGCCGTCCGCCAAGAGGCGGCGGATCACATAACGGCCGATGAAGCCGGTTCCTCCAGTAATGGCGATCAACATAGGGGGGCAGGATACAAGACCTAGGGCATGAGTTGATCGGCCCCTTCGAAAGGCAAAGTGGAGGGATGAGGGGAAGAACGGAGCACAGTGACTCCATATCCTTCCCGCCATCGGGGCCGGTGGGGGTGCTGGCGCCTTGCCTCAGGGGATTTTTGGCAGGGATCATTTTGCGGGTTTATGTTCCACGCCCTGATCCTGGCGGCGCCTGGCGCTCGCGAGCTGTTGGGCTCTTGGGAAAGGAAACGCGGTGGGCAGCGGCTTTTTGCTCGCCCGGGATGGGGGATCTTGCTGACGGTGGGCATTGCGGGCAGGAGGGCACACCTTGATCCTGAGGGCCTGGCAGGGGGTCTAGCGGGGGGTCTAGCGGGGTCCCGTGGGGCCAATGCGCCCTTGGGAACTCACGTGGAGCTGACGGATACGGCAGGATGAGAGGCGGGGAGCAGGTTCATGAAGAACGTCATAGGTCTCAGGGCCTTTCTGGCCGATTCATAGGGTGAACTCCTCAGTCCCCTGCCTTGATCCCCTCCCCCAATTGGTGGTTATTGCGCTATCCTGAGGGAGCCCTCTCCTCAACACTAAACCCACCCCATTGGCGCAACGCGCCGATCCCCCCTCATGACCCGCGCAGGCACTACCCTTCGCCGCCACTTTGAGCCGCTTGTGCTATCGGCACAGGTATTGGTGGACTTGGTCACGGTGGTCGGCTCTTGCCTATTGGCCTGGTGGATCCGCGAGCAATTCGCTCCCGAAGGAGCAGGGACACCCCTTGAGGCCTATCGCAGCATCTTTGCGATCACCGCCGCGGTTTGTCTGATCAGTTTCCACCGCTTCGGGATGTATAGCCCGATCAAGAGCCTGCTCAACGTGGAAGAGTTCAAGGCTGTGACCAAGGCCACCTTGACTGCCTTCTTGGTGGTGCTGTCCCTGCTGGTGCTGCTGCGTGACACGAACCTGGATGCTGGGTCGGGCCCTTTTTGGGGCTTGTTGCAAGCGATTCACGAACTCGTGCGCTTGACCGGTGGCTCGGAACAGCTTTCACGGGTGACCCTGATCCTCGCCTTTGGCGTGATTCATTTTTCGATCCTGGTGGGCCGTTTTGCTAGCTTCAAGGTGATTCAGAACTTGCACCGGCGAGGGATTGGCAACCGCAACGTGATCGTCATCGGGACCGGGAAAACGGCCCAGGCTTTGCAGCGTAAGTTTCTGCTGGTGCCGACTTTGGGCTTGAATTTTGTGGGTTTCGTCAGCGAAAAACAGGACGAGGTGGGCGACCTGGTTGAACGGGCCCGAGTCCTGGGCAGCCTTGATCGGCTGGACGAAATCATGAGCGAGCGGAAGGTGGGCGAGGTTTTCGTCGCCCTCCCAGAGGCGGAAGAGAGCCGGGTGATGGCAATCGTCGGCCAACTCGAAGCCCTCGGTACGAACTACTACGTTGTGCCCCGTTTCTATCACCTGATGCGCTACAAGATCCGCATCGAGGATTTGGATTCGATCCCCCTGATTGCCCGGGTCGAGCGCCGTGACCCATTGGCGGGTCGACTGGCCAAGCGCTCCTTTGATTTGGTGGTTTCCACCGTAGTGCTGCTGCTTGCACTGCCCCTCCTCTTCATTTCGATTTGGCTGATTCGAAGGGATTCTGCCGGTCCTGTGTTCTTTCGCCAAATCCGAGTGGGCCTCAATGGCTTGCCCTTTGAGATGCTGAAGTTTCGCACCATGTACAGCACTGACTGCGAGGATGCTGAGGCCCCGGAAACCGAACAGGATCCCAGGGTGACCCGCATTGGGCGCTTGCTGCGGCGCTATTCCCTCGATGAATTGCCCAATTTTATCAACGTCCTACGCGGTGATATGAGCGTGGTGGGGCCCCGTCCCGAGATGCCTTTTATCGTTGCCAAGTACTCGGATGGAGATCGCGAGCGACTGCGGGCCAAGCCCGGCGTAACGGGCCTTTGGCAGATCAGCTATGCCCGTCAGATGGCGATCCATGACAATCTGGACTACGACCTGTATTACATCGAAAACCAGTCTTTTCTGTTGGACCTGGTGATCGTTGCTTTGACCGGCGTTGCAGTGGTCAAGGGTACGGGCGCCTACTAGGTCGTCCCGCCCTGGTTGCTGGGCTTTATTGTCTTCTGGCGCAGCGCCCTGGAACTCGAGGCCTGAAAACGGTGCAATAGGGACTGAATGCGGGTCCTACATCTGATGGAGTGCACGATTGGTGGCACGCGGCGGCACTTGGTCGACGTGGCCCTCGGTCAGCGTGACTTGGGCTACGAGGTGGGGGTGGTGGTATCTACCCTGCGGGACGAGAGTTTCCCTCCGGATCTGGAACGCATGCGCGCCGCTGGGGTAAAAGTTCATGTGCTGGACATGTTGCGCCGACCAGCCCCTTGGACGGATTTCCAGCACCTGGGCCGGATCAAAAAAATCCTGCGCAACTTTCGGCCAGAGATTGTTCACACCCATTCGAGCAAGGCCGGGGTCCTTGGTCGGCAAGCTTCGATCAGTACGGGAATCGGAGTCCGTGTGCACACGCCTCACACGTTTTCCTTTCTGTTCGAAGCGCTCTTTTCAGCTCCTAAGCGCTGGATTTACCGCACCATCGAGCAGCATTACGCCAAGTCCACCCGGGCATTTGTGGCAGTTGGGTCGGGAGAAGCGGAAACCTTTGCCAAGGCTGGGTTCATTGATCCTGCAAAGGTTGCTGTGGTGTCGAACGGGATTGATCCAAAACCCTATGCCACGGCTATGCCCAGCGAAGAGAACTTCGGTCTCGATCCAAACGGTCCCCTGGTCATTTTGGTCGGCCTGATCTACGCGGCCAAGGGCCAGGATTTAGCCCTCGCGGCTCTCGCGGAGGCCGGGCTGGAACAGGTGCAGTTGCTTTGCGTCGGGCCCGGTGACACCAGTGAACTGAAAGCTCAAGCCAAAGCCCTTGGGGTCACCGAGCGGGTGCGATTCCTCGGTCCGCGGAATGACGTTCCGGCTCTTATGGCACGGGCGGACCTGTTGCTCTTGCCCTCCCGTTGGGAGGGCTTGCCCTATGTGGTTTTGGAAGCCATGGCTCGGGGTATGCCCGTGGTGGCGACCCCTGTGGATGGGGCACGGGAGGTGGTCCTGTCCGGTGTGACGGGATTTCTGAGTTCAGCCATTAACGCCCCCAGCGTTGCAGCGGCCTTGCGCGAGGCTCTAGCCAAGTCCCGGGAGGAATGGGCGCAAATGGGGCGCGCTGGTCAAGAGCGCGTGGCCAAGCACTACAGTCTTGACAGTATGGTCCGCGGTCTGGACCGTGTGTATTTGGAGTTGCTTTGAAGATTCAACATGTGATTACCACCTTGGACGTGGGCGGGGCAGAGGTTCACCTGTTGTCCCAGGTGAAGGGCCAAGTTGCCCGTGGGCACCAGGTACGGGTGGCCTATCTCAAGGGCGATGGCGCCCTGGCGGAAGACTTTCTCGCCGTGGGGGCCGAATCGGTGTCCAGCCTCGGTTCGGGCCCCAGCTGCATTTCACGTATTGCTCGACTTGCCCAGGAGGCGGACATTGTGCACAGCCATCTTCTGAAAGCCGATGCTGCCACGGCTCTGGCTGCTCGATTGCGTGGCTTTCGGCCACGACTGATCAGTGGCAAGCACAATGACGAGCGCGCCTTGCTGCGCCCCTGGGTCAGCCGCATTCACGGGGTGCTGGGTAACTGGCCGGCGCGCACGATTGTTCTCTCGAAACATGTGGGCCGTTTCGTGGCTCAACACGGGCGTGTGGATCCCAAGAGCATGCGCCAGGTTTATTATGGCATCGACCGGACTCCATTTGAGGAAGCTGCGCAGAAGCCAGATCCTCTCGGTGTGCGCGAGGAATTTGGTTGGCCTAAGGACGCCTTTGTGATGATTTGCGTGGCGCGTTTCGCTGCACAAAAAGCTCACGAGGTCCTGCTGCAAGCCCTGAATGCCGCCCGCCGGGACGAGCGCGTGGGATCGCGCATGCGACTCCTATTGGTGGGGGATGATCCCTTTGGAGAGGGTAAGCGTAAAGCCGAGGACGTGGCTTCGCGGCTGGAACTGGGAACCCTGGTGCAGTTCGCTGGCATCCGGCGCGACGTGCCCCGTTTGATGGCCGCCAGCGATTTGTTCGTGATGGCTTCCCGTTGGGAAGGACTCGGGTTGGTCTTCCTTGAGGCCATGGCCTCGGGAGTGCCCGTGGTCTCCACCGATGTTTCCGCCATCCCCGAGGTAGTCCTGGACGGAGAGACCGGTCGCCTGGTGCCCAAGGATGACCCCGGGCGTCTGGCGGCTGGCATGTTGGAGGCTGCTCTGGATCCTGAACTTTGCGCCCGTTGGGCGAAGGCCGGGGCCCTGCGAGTTGCATCGGATTTCGGCTTGGATCGCATGGTGGACGAGACCCTCGCGATCTACGAAGAAGTGCTGGCCGGCCAAGGAGCCTGAGCCTCGCGGTTCTGGACTGGATATGCTATAACAGAGGGCATGTGGTCCCTGTCCTTGATCCTATGCTTGCCCCTCGGCGTTGAGTTTGAGGATGACTTGGCCAGCGCCGCCCGGGACGTGTTGGCCCGTCAGTGCTTCGCCTGTCACGGCCCTGATCAGGAGGCGCGCAAGGCCCAATTGCGACTGGATGAGCGCGAGGCTTTTTTAGTCGGAGGCAAGAGCGGCAGCGTTTTGGATCCAGGTGACGATGGCGTCAGCCTGCTGGTCCAGCGAATCACGGACCCAGCTGACCCCATGCCCCCTGCGGATTCGGGGCACGCGCTCTCTGCAGACGAAATCGCCCTGTTGACCGAATGGGTGCAGGCGGGGGCCCCCGCATCCCAGCATTGGGCTTTTGTGGGACCGGTCCAGCATTCGATCCCCGAGACCCGGGACGGCTCTTGGGCCCAATCGGACCTGGATTGTTTCGTCCTCGCGCGCCTTGAGGCCGAGGGTTTGCGGCCCACCGACAGCCGGGATTCCTTTGGGCTCGCGCGCCGCTTGTCCTTCGATCTGCGCGGGTTGCCCCCCAGTTGGGAAGAGGCCGCTGCTTACGCGGCGGATCCCAGCGACGAGGCATACCGGGCTCTGGTCGAAAAGTATCTGGCCGACCCAGGTTACGGGGAACGCTGGGCTGCGGTTTGGTTGGACCTCGCCCGCTATGCGGACTCCATGGGCCATGGGTCTGACCCCCTGCGCACGATTTGGCCCTACCGGGATTGGGTGATCGATGCCCTCAACCGCAACCTGCCCTACGATCAATTCAGCCTGGAGCAATTGGCTGGCGATCTTTTGCCGGAGCCGACCCAGGCGCAACGGTTGGCCACCGCCTTTCATCGCAACACCATGACCAATACCGAAGGGGGCACGGACGATGAAGAGTTCCGGGTTCTCGCGGTGAAGGATCGCACCAACACGACCTTTGCGGTGTGGATGGGCCTCAGCATGGGTTGCGCCGAATGCCACAGTCACAAGTTTGATCCCATTAGCCATGATGACTATTACTCGGCCTTTGCCATCTTCAATCAGACCGCCGATGCGGATCACAGTGATGATCGGCCACACCTTGAAGTGTTGGCCGGGTCGGATTTAGAACGGGCGCAAGACTTGGGCGTAGAGATCAGCGCGCTGCATGGGGAGCGTGATGGGGCCCAGTCGGATGAAAATCTGTTAGCGGGCCTTGTCCAGCGCCAAGGGGACCTGGACAGATCATGGCTGCCCGTGACCAAGATGCTGGCCGCGGGAACGGAGGGCACCACTGGCACCCTGACGGAGGATGGGCTCATGCTGCTGGGCGGTCCGAACCCGGACCGTGAGCACCTGGTCTTGACCTTTGAAAGCGGGCCCTTAACAGCCCTGCGCCTCACGGCCAAGGCAGATCCGTCCTTGCCCGGGGGCGGCCCGGGCCGTTCCACAAACAACGGGAACTTTGTGCTCAGTCATTTGGAGGCGCGGCTCGTTCCCGATCCACCCTTGGTGCTCCTGGCCAAAACCGTACGCATCGATTTGCCCGGCGCCAAGCGCATCCTCTCCCTAGCCGAGGTGGAGATCCTTTCCGGTGGCCTCAACGTGGCCGGTGGAGGAACCGTGACCCAGTCCAGCGTGGCCTATGAAGGCCCTCCTGAGTTGGCGGTGGACGGCAACACCAGCGGCGATTTCACCAAGGGATCGGTGACCCACACGCTTACGGAAGACGATCCCTGGTGGCAGGTCGAGTGGCCCGTCGCCCATGGGATCGAAGAAGTCGTGCTCCACAACCGGACGGGCGCTGACCTAGAAGCGCGTCTGGCCGGAGTGGTGGTCAGTTTTCTGGATGATGGGGGGCAGGTGATCTGGCGCACGACCCTCGAGCAAGTGCCCACCCCGTCCCTGGGTTTTCACCCCGGGCGCGATCCCATGCGGGTGCCGATCCAGACTGCCAGCGCGAGCTTTTCCCAAACCGATTGGGGCGTCGAGAACGCGATTGATCTGCGCTTGGATGGGAAGTCGGGCTGGGGAATTGGACCCGGCCAAGGAAACAGCCACGAGGCAATTTTCGGCTTGGATTTCCTGGCCCCGGCGGGGGAATGGACGCTTGAGTTGTGGCAGGATTATGGCACTCAGCACACCATCGGGGCCCTGCGGCTGGCGACGAGTGCCGCCCCCGGGGAACTGATTGCCCTCGACGATGCGCTCGCGCAGGTCCTTCATAAGCCCGAGCTGGAATGGAATGAACAAGAGCGAAGCAGCCTTTTGATCCAGGCGCGGCTCAGCGATCCAAAGTTACTCCACTTCCAACAGGAGATCGATGTCCTGCAAGGTCAACTCGATGCCCTGCCGCGTACCCGGACGCCCATCATGAGGGCCATGGCCCCCGACAAGCAGCGTGAATCCCACGTGTTGATCAAGGGCAATTTCCTTTCCCCCGCTAGGCCTGTCCCCGCGGCCGTACCCGCCGCCTTTGTGCGGGGATCAACCCCCAGCAATCCCACCCGTCTGGACCTGGCGCGCTGGCTGTGTTCGAGTCAAAACCCCCTCACCGCCCGAGTGCATGCGAACCGGCTTTGGGCGCGCTTGTTTGGCGCAGGGCTTGTGCGCACCGAGGAGGACTTTGGCCATCAAGGCAGCGCCCCCAGTCACCCGAAGCTGCTTGATTGGTTGGCCCTTGAGTTCATGGCTTCCGGCTGGGATCAAAAAGCTTTGCTGCGGACCATGGTGCTCAGTTCGACCTATCGCCAAGATGCCCAGCGGAGCCAACGGAAGACCAGCTTGGATCCGGAGAATCAATGGCTTTCCCGCGGACCCAGGGTGCGCCTCGAAGCGGAAATGGTGCGCGATCAAGCCCTGGCCATGAGCGGCCTGTTGACCCAAAAGATCGGCGGCCCCAGCGTCTTCCCTCCTCAGCCCCCGGGCCTATGGCAAGCGGCGTTCAACGGCCAGCGTGATTGGAAGACCGACCGGGGAGAGGACCGCTTTCGGCGTGGGGTGTATGTGTTTCTGCGACGCAGCACGCCCTATCCCATGCTCGAAACATTTGATGCGCCCTCCCGGGAGAACTGCACGATCCGCCGCATCGCCACCAACACACCCCTGCAGGTTTTTGTGACCCTCAACGATCCGGTGTTCCATGAGGCCGCCGTGGCCCTTGGGCGCATGATCGTCGAACAGGGTGGGAGCAGCCCCGTAGAGAAAGCACGTTTTGCCCTGCGTCGCACTCGGTTGCGCCCCGCGGATCCCGAGCGACTGGCCATCGTGGAGGAACTGTTTGCCGCGGAACTCAAGCGTTTCGGAGAGGATAAAGCGCAAGCCCTGGAGTTCGCCGCCCCCGGAGATTCTCCCCTTGGTGGTTTGCCCGAGGGTGCTGACCCCGCCGAATACGCCGCTTGGACTTTGGTGGCGGGAACTCTTTTAAACCTGGACGAGGTGTTGACCAAATGAGCGGTCCCCACGAACCCCTTTCCCGGCGTGGTCTGCTCTCGGCCGGCGGCGCAGGTCTTGCGGGACTAGCGGGGCATGCTTTTGGAAGCGGCTTCGCCGGATCCCCCCGGGCCAAGCGCGTGATCTGGTTGCAAATGTCCGGCGGGCCTCCCCAGCTTGACATGTTTGACATTAAGCCAACCCTCAATCGGCTGCATGGGACCCTTTGTCCCATGGAGTTCATCGAGGGCAAGCGTTTGGCGTTCATCAAGGGGCGACCGACCCTCTTGGGTTCTCCCTGGCGGAACTACCAAGTGCCCAGCACGGGCTGGACCGTCAGCGAGCACTTGCCCCATTTTGCCTCCATCGCCGAGCACACCACCCTGGTGCGCTCCATGCACACAGATCAGTTCAACCACGCCCCCGCGGATTTGATGATGTTCACGGGGAATGCCCAACCGGGGGCTGCTTCCATGGGCGCCTGGGCCAGCAGTGAATTGGGTAGCTTGAACCCCAACCTGCCTAGCTACTGCGTGTTGGGATCGGGGGGCAGCGACCCCACCGGGGGCAAGAGCACCTGGGGCGCCGGGTTCTTGGCCAGTCAACATCAAGGGGTACGTCTGCGTAGCAAGGGCGAGCCGATCCTGTATGTGCAGGATCCCGCTGGTCTTTCCCGTCCCGGCAGGCGTGCGGGTTTGGATGCCCTCTCCCAGCTAAATGGTTTGACCGCCGAACAAAGCGGTGATCCTGAAGTGCGCGCACGCATGGAACAGTACGAACTGGCTTGGCGCATGCAAAGCAGCGTGCCGGATGTGGCGGACCTGAATAAGGAACCAGCCCATGTGCTTGAGGACTATGGGGTGACCCCAGGCGAAGCGTCCTTTGGAGCCAATTGCCTCTTGGCCCGACGCTTAGTGGAGTCCGGCGTGCGTTGGGTGCAGCTCTTTGATTGGGGTTGGGACCTGCATGGCACCAGCACCGGAGATGATCTGGTGGACACGTTCCCCAAAAAGTGCCTTTCCGTGGATCGACCCATCGCTGCCCTGGTGCGGGATTTGCATCGCCGGGGCCTGCTGGAGGACACCCTCGTGGTCTGGGGCGGTGAGTTTGGCCGCACGCCCATGAATGAGGCGCGATTTGGCTCCACTCGACTGGGCCGGGACCATCACGCGGATTGCTTCAGCATGTGGTTTGCCGGGGCAGGCATTCGAGGGGGAGAGGTATATGGGGCCACCGATGAGCTGGGCTATAGCATTGCGCGCGACCCGGTCAGCATGCGCGATTTGCAAGCCACCATGCTTTGGTCCTTGGGCATTGATCCCTACTCCACTAGTGTGCGGCACCTAGGTTTGAACAGACGCTTGATCGGCCCCACTAACGAGGGCCGTATCATGCACCACTGGTTCGCCTAAGAATGCCATGACACAAACCAACTGGATGACGCCCGAGTGCGCAGCTTTGCCCTTTGAGATACGCCGCGAAGTGGAAGACTTTGAGGTGCAGGAATTACCCCTCTACCCTGCTACGGGGGAGGGCGGGCACCTGTACATCACCATCGAAAAGACGGGCCTGGACACGGCCCGGGCTAAGCGAGTCCTCGCTAAGCATTTCGATCTCGACCCGCGCACGATCGGGCACGCAGGACAAAAGGACGCTCGGGCGGTGACCCAGCAACGATTGTCCCTGGAAGGGATCAGCGTGGAACAGGCCATGGCCTTTGAGCATTCGCGCCTGCGTATTATCGATGCGACGCTCCACGGGCATAAATTGCGCCGTGGACATCTTGCGGGCAACCGTTTCAGGATCCTGTTGCGCGATTTGCCCGAGGGAAGCAAAGTTACAGTGGACAAGGTCATGCAACTCTTGCAAGAGCGCGGCGTGCCCAATCGCTACATGGCCCAGCGCTTTGGCCAAAAGGGGGACAACGCTAACATCGGGCGCATGCTGGTGCTGGGGGATGTTCAGGGGGCCCGTGAAGCCGCCCGGGGTCAGGGGCATAAGCACTGGCCGAAGGCCTTGCGGACCCTGATGGTGGGGGCTTGGCAGGCGCAGATTTTCAACGCTGTGTTGGAAGCCCGCATGGGCTGGGAAGGGGGATTGCAAACCGTCTGTCCCGGCGACCTGGCGATCCGCCATGAAAGCGGCGGGATATTCTTGGTTGAAGAAGAGGCAGATGCTTCGAGGGCCAAGGACTTGGAGATCAGCGCCAGCGGCCCCCTGCCTGGTCGGCGAGCCCGTCTGCCGGAAGGGGCTGTGCTGGAATTGGAAGAGGGAGCGCTCGCGGCGGATGGAGTCTCGAATGAAGACTTGCAAGGTACGGGTCCGTTCCTGTCTCGCCTTGGGGCACGCCGGCCCCTGCGAGCTCTGGTCAGCAATGTCAGCACGGAGGAGACTCCCGATGGGTTGTGGGTGGTTTTCGAGTTGCCCCCGGGTGCTTTTGCAACCGCGGTCATCGATGAGGTGGGAAAAGGCCTCGGGGTGGGATGGGGACTTTCGGTCACACCTTCCCAAGGGGAAGTGCAGTAGGGAGCCTTGTGCTGCCGATGTAGAAGGGTCTATGGATCTCCACTCCTCCGATTCCCCAGAGCTGTCTCCGATTGTCAGCGCCCCTGAAACGGGCGCTGGCAGTGCCGGAGGCGTGCTCGAAAATCGGGGACCGGATCGCCGGCAGAGTGCCACCCCACGCTTTTCCTTCTATGCCCTCTTTGGCGGCCGCCGCGCCCGGGTGCGTCGGACCGAGGAAAAGGAGGGTTCTTTTGTGGATCGCTATCGCAAAGGTGTTGTGCTGCTGATTGCCTGGACCGCTCTGATGAATGCCGGGGACAGTATCTTTACCTTGATTCACCTGCAGTCCGGGGGCATCGAGCTGAATCCCGTGGCTGAGGCCCTGCTGCGCACCGGGCGCGTGGGGTTTGTGCTGAGCAAGGCATTTCTGATCACCATCGCGCTCTTGGTGTTGGTCCTGCACAAGAACTTCCTTTTGGCCCGATGGGGCCTTTTTGTGGCCGCCGGGACCTACACCCTCCTGAATCTGTACCACCTGAGCCTCTTTCGCTAAGGGTGGGGGGCGAATCCGGCCTCCCGGGGCGCTAGGATCGTTCCATGGGAGCGATCCCTTCCCTCCTCAAGGGGAAGAAAGCCCCGTCCCCAGCGTCTGACCTCCGTGCATCCTACCCCTTCGATTTTGAACGCCCCTTCGATCTTGATCCTCGGAGGCGCAGGTTTCATTGGCCGCGAATGCGCCCGAGACTTGCTCGGCCGCGGCTGGCGCGTGGTGGTTTTGGACGACCTGTCGGCGGGGGACCAGGCGCAACTGAGCCGTGTCGCCCCAGGGGCGGAGTTCCACGAGGGGGACGCAAGGGATTCCCAAAACCTGGCTCGGCTACTTCGGGAACTGGGGCCTTTCCAAAGAGTCTTGCACTTGGCTGGACGGGTTGGAGTTGGTTGTGTCCTGGATGATCCGGAAGGCTGCAGAGCTTTGACCCGAGACCTGGCCCAATCCCTTTGCGAGGCCCTTGGGCCTTTGCCCCAAGCCCAACGACCACGGATCTTGGCCGCTTCCACCAGCGAGGTCTATTGCGATGGGCAGGGGCTCTTGGGTGAAGACGCGCCCTTGCGTTCCGCCAAGGGTCAAGGACGTTGGGCCTATGCCGCTTCGCGAGTCGAGGCCGAGCAGGTCTTGGACCGGTGGTGGACGAACTTACATGGCTCGCGGGACCCCGGCGCCGAGGGTCCGATCCACCTGCGCTTTTTCAATGTGACCGGCCCCGGTCATGACCCTCGCACGGGAATGGTGTTACCGCGCTTCATTCAAGCGGCCCGAACGGGTGAGTGTTTGCCCGTACATGGTGACGGTTTGCAAGAGCGCACCTTTGCCCATGTACGTGATTTGGGAAGAGATATTGGGGACCTGATCGAGATGGGCAACGCTCCCGGCGGGCCTCTGAATCTGGGGGGGGTGGCGCACACCTCCATGATTGATCTGGCGCGGCTGGTGCTTGAGGCCGCGGGTCAGCCCGTGGATCACATTGCCCACGTGGATCCCTGCGCCGTGCATCCATCCTTTGAAGAAGTGCGCCGGCGCGCACCGCAATTGGATCGAGCCCACAAATTGGGGTTGTGCCTTGGACACCGCGGCCTGCTTGAGTTGGTGCACGAGATGCTCGACTCTCCGGCTGATTTCGATAACCCGGGCTCCCATGCCCTGCTTCCGCGCGCATCGCCCGCGTCCTCACCCGCCTGAACCTAGGTGGGCCCGCACGCCAGACCTTGGCGAGTGATCCGATCTTGCAAGCCCGGGGTCACACCCTGAGAGTTTTCACAGGCCAACCGGAACCGGGAGAAGGGAACCTGGTGGATTTGCTGCGCGCCAAGGGAGTTGAGGTGACCACGATTGCGGGAATGCGCCGGAGGCCCAGCCTGTGGGGTGATTGCCAGGCGGGACGCGCCCTGCGCCGAGCCTTCGCCGAATTCCAGCCGGACCTGGTGCACACCCATGCGTCCAAGGCGGGTTGGCTCGGGAGACGCGCGGCCTGGGCCGCCGATTTGCCCACGGTGCACACCTTTCACGGCCATGTTTTGGAGGGGTACTTTCCCGGGCCCGTGTCACGCTTTCTCATTCATACGGAGCGCCGCATGGCGCGGCGCACGGACCAGATTTTGACAGTGGCTCATCAGACCGCGGACGATCTGGTGCGTCTTGGGGTCTGCGCCGAGGAAGACCTGGTGGTGGTTCCCCCGGGGGTAGATCTGGATCCGTTCCTTTCGATTCGGGCCCGCTCTGGTTTCGTGCGCCGAATGGTGGGGGCTGGGGAGGAAGACTTTTTGGTGGGTGTTGTGGGGCGCCTGGCTCCGGTCAAGCGCCCGGAGTTGGCGATTCAAGTGTTTGAAATGTTGGCCCAACGCTATCCCAAGCTGCATCTGGTGTATATCGGGGACGGGGCTCTTTGGGGCGATTTGGCCCGGCGCATTCAAAACGGCTCCGAAGCGGTGAAAGAACGCGTGCACATGATCGGCTCCCAAGCCAACATGGTGGCCGTGATGAGCGATCTCGATGGGGTACTGCTGACATCCTCGAACGAGGGGGCGCCGGTTTGTCTCTTGGAAGCGGCGGCCTCCGGGCTGCCCGTGGTTGCTAGCTCCGTGGGGGGGGTGCCCGAAGTGGTGGCCCATGAACGCACGGGTTGGCTAGGGGAGGGCGTCGATGATTGGGCCTTTGGTTTGGACCAGTATCTGCAGGATGAACGCTTGGCCCGGGAAAGTGGGCAACGGGCGCGGGTCAAGGTGGGCAAGCGTCATGGGGCCGAGGCCCTAGCGGATCGGTTGGAAGCGGTTTATTCAGGGGTACTCGCAGGGACATCCAAAGTCCAGGTGGCCCCATGAATCTATTGATGGTGAGTGGCGATCGGCAGGTCTCGATCGGCGAGCGTGGACCCTTTGACTCCATGCAGAAAGAGTTCTCCAAGCACTTTGAGCGCATCGACGTGCTTTGCCCCAATCCGGGCAAGCCCCAAACCGTGAATCAGATGCACGGCAATGTGCACTTGCATGTGGCCCCTTGTGGGCGCTTGGGCATGGCCCGCTGGATCAGCCGTCGAGGCGCAGAGCTGATTGAGGAACACGGCCATGGGGCGATCACTTCCCATGACTATGGTTGGTTTTACAATGGCCTTGGGAGCGCTCAATTGTCTGCGCGTACCGGTGTGCCGTACCTTTCCGAGATCCACCACGTGCCGGGGTATCCCTTTGCTGCTGATTGGCGCGAGCGCCGTGATCGGGTGATCGCCCGGGCCTATCTGCGCTTTGCACGCAAGCGTGCGGCCGCCTTCCGCGTGGTCAATCAAAAGCAAATGCCGGACCTGTTGTTGGGCTGGGGAGTTCCCGCTTCCAAAATCTTGGTGCTCCCGTCGGTGTATCTAGACCTCAATGTGTTTCGACCGTTCGAACCCGCGCCGAAACCGGTCTACGACCTGTGCTTTGTGGGGCGCATGGTGAACAACAAGGGCATGAACCACGTGCTCAAGGCGCTGGAAGTTCTCAAGAGTCGGGGGCAGGATTTCTCCATCGTGCTTGTGGGGCGCGGTCCGGAAAAAGACCGTTGGCAAGCTCAGGCCAGGGACTCGGGCATTCGAGCTACCTGGATTGAGTGGGTCGATCGGCCCGAGGATCTGGCTCAGATCTATGCCACCAGCCGGCTGGTGATTTGCGCGTCCTCCTGCGAGGGGGGGCCTCGGTTCACGGTGGAAGCCATGGCCTGTGGAACGCCGGTGGTCTCCACGCCGGTCGGAGTCATGGGGGACCTGCTGGCCGATGGACTGTGCGGCCGCTTGACAGGTTTCGATCCCTGGAGCATGGCGGCGGCCATTTCTGACTGCCTGACCGATGAAAGTGTGCGTTTGGCCATGGGCCGCGAGGCTGCCCAACGGGCATTGACCTATGAACGCTCCCATGCCATTGCGACCTATGCGGATGGCGTTAAGGCCCTCGCCCGGGGCCACCCTTCTTGAGGGCGATTCTCCAGGGCGCATTGTTGGGCAGAGCTCGGCAGGGACGGGCCTTGGGATTGCTGGGTCTGGGGGGCTAGACTGACTCACCGTGCGTCTTCTGTTCATCACCCAGGTTCTCGACCGCAACGATCCGATTCTGGGTTTCACCGTCCGATGGATCGAGGGGCTCGCACGTCTCACGGATCGGGTGCGCGTGATCGCCCTTGAGGTGGGGGACGCGGAAGGGCTGGGTGACAATGTGGACTGGCGCGTGGTGGGCCGGCAAGGTCGCATCAAACGCTACCTCTTGTTTCGCCGTCACCTGAAAGAGGCCTTCGACGATGGCTTTGGTCACGTGCTGACCCACATGGTGCCCCGCTACTCTCTGGTCGCCGCGGGCCCTGCCCGGCGTGCGGGGGCCCGGCACTTCATGTGGTACACCCATGCGGGAGTCGATGGGCGTCTGCGCCGAGCCGTACAGAAAGTCGAGTGTGTGTTCACCGCAAGTAGCGAGTCTCTCGGCCTCGATCCATCCAACAAGGTGGTCACCGGGCACGGCATCGACTTGGTGCCCTTCCCACGCATGCCCCTTCCCACCCAGGGACCCCGGGTGTTGCTTTCCGCTGGACGGTTGACCCCCTCCAAGGACCCGAAGACGATCTTGCACGCGCTTGCGATCTTGCTCGAGGAGGGACGCGATGTTTGCTTGGAATGGGCGGGAGGAGCCTTGGCCCAGGGCGACCCCGCATTCGGCGCGGAGGTACGCAATCTGGTGGAGTCTTTGGGCCTTGAACAGCGCGTGCGGTTCCTGGGCCCCGTGCCACCAAGCTCCATGCCGGAAATCTACCAACGGTCGAGCTTATTCCTTTCCGCCAGCCGAACCGGCAGCGTGGACAAGGTCGTGCTGGAGGCGATGGCCAGCGGGCGCGGGATCGTGACCTCGAACCCAAGCTTTCCCCCTTTGCTGACTTCCTTAGGCGCGGAACGATCCGGGCGTCATGTGTTTGAAGAGGGCAACCCCGTGCAGCTTGCGGCCAAGACCGGCGCCCTCTTGGATCTGGGCCCCGGCGAGCATGAGACGCTCGGGGACGATCTTCGCGGGATTATCGAGCGTGACCACGAGGTAGACGCCTTGATGGCCCGGCTGGTGGAACGTATGGGGGTACCCCTGTGAGCCGGCCCGCCTTGGATCAGGTCAGCGTGGTGATTGTTTCGTGGAACGTGCGGGACCAACTGCAAAAGGCCCTCGAGCTATTGGCCCCGAGCCCCGAGCTTGAGGTGATTGTGGTGGACAACGCCAGTGGGGATGGGAGCGCACAGATGGTGGCGAAGCAGTTCCCCGGGGTGCAATTGGTGTGCAACGGGAGCAACACGCTCTATGCACCTGCTGTGAATCAGGGGGCGGATCTATGTCAGCGGCCCTGGCTCTTGTTGCTCAATCCCGATTGTGAACTGACCAGCGAAACCCTAAAAGGGCTCGTGGAGTACTTGGGGGACCATGGGGACTATGGGGCGGTGGCGCCCCTTTTGACCGATGGGGAGGGGCAGCCGGATCCTGGGATCATGGAGGCACCCGGTTTTTTGACTCCGCTCTTTTTTGGAACTCCCCTCGAGCGCTGGATGCCGAACAGCCGTGAGCTCCGGCGCTGGTTTTGTCGCGGGCGTGATTTTTCAGAGGATCAAGACGTGCCCCAGCCACCGGCAGCCTGCTTGCTCTTGCGCCGCAGTACCTGGGATCAGTTGGGGGGCATGGATGGGGAGCTGGCCCTCTTTTTCAACGATGCTGACCTGTGCCTGCGCTTGATTCACTTGGGTCAACGCATTCGGCTTTTGACCGGCTTGACGGCCTTGCATCGCACGGGCAGTTCTACCCGTCAGCTGCCGGACTTTGCGGCCCATTGGCACCGTGACCGCTTGCGCTACCAGCGCAAGCACTTTGGCTTTTGGGCCGGTCCCTTCGTGAAACTGTGCACCACTTGGACCCTGTTCGATTTGCTGCTACGGGGAATGTGGAGTCGTTTGCGTGGGCGCCCGGCGGAGCCCGCCATGCCCCTCTTGCGGGCTTTCGGGAGGTTTGTCCAGCAATGAAAGATGCCCTCGTGGTGCGGGCCGAGTTCATCGAGCCCCTGAACCGTGTGCTTTCCTGGATGGTGTCCCACGAGGACTCCGTTGGGGCTTTGATCTGTCCCTATCACCGCATCGAGCACACGGGCAAGAGCGCGGGTGCCCTGGCTTTGGCCTGCGCCCTCGCCCGTCACGACCCCAATGCGGACCGCTCGTACTTGGCCCGTGTGGCCCGCACGCAAGCCTTGCGCATTGTGAAAGGGCTCGAGCGTGAAGGTGATAGCACCTGCTTTACGTTTAGGCCCGGACGCCATGACCCTTACAACTGTTCGAATTCGGTCATCGACGGGGGTGCCTGCACAGACGCCCTGGTGGATTGCGTCGAGACGTTTGGTGCTGATTTAGATGAGGCGGATCGCGAAGCCTTCACCCGAGCCGCTGTGCTCTCGGCCCAGACCTATCTGCGCTATTGCATCATGGATAAGGGTGTCCCCGCCCAAAAGGCCTGGGCCATGACCGGCGCCGCCCAAGCTTTTCGCCTGAGCGGGCACGAGGTTTTGAACCTTGCGGTGCGCGAAGGTGCGCGCGTCCTGGGGGAGCTGCAACGGGACGATGGCAGCTATCCCTACCACCCCCTTGAGTCAGGGGCTGGGCATGCGGGGGCCGGTGATGCCTCCTGTTATTACCAGTCACGGGTGACGGCCTTTATGGGCTTTGCCCTCGAGCGCGCAGGGGTGGATTCTGGGTCCAGTCCCTGGGCCGACGATTTACGCAGGGGTGTGGATTTCCTGTTGGGCCTCGTGGGGCCCGATGGGGTCAAGCCTGGCTTGCTGGAGGCCAAGCCCTGGTATCACGGGGCAAGCTACGAGGTGGCCAGCCACCCCTTTGATCTCTATGCCCTCGGCATCGGTTTTTCGGTCTTGAAAGAGGATCGTTGCGCCCCGGCCATGCTGGCGAGTTTCGAGGCTTGGGCCCAGCACCTCTTGCCCAGCGGAGAACCAAAGAGTCACCACCCTGGGCATGGCCGAGGGAAGAGCTACCAGTGCCCGATGTTTTGGGCGGCCCATGCCTCTTGGGTCGCGCGGGCCTTGCCCATGTTGGAGGCTGCGGCCCAGAGCCAAACCCCAAGGACTCAAGAGCCCCGAGTGCGTGGGTTTTCAGATACGGGGCTAGTCCGATTGGACAGCTCGGGCCTGAGCGCGTGGGTGCGTGGACCACGGCCACCGGGGAACCTGCACCATGGGAGTCCCCTTGGTGCGGGCTTGATTCGGGTGGTGTGCCTCGATGGCAAGGAACTGCTCCAAAGGGACCCTCATGGGCGGCAGCATGAGGGCGAGTGGTATAGCACCTCGGGCTCTGGTGACAAGAGATCTCTTTGGGCCCGCTGGGCCGCGGCTTGGCGGACCAATCGCACGGAATTACGCTTCTCGGTTTGGATGATGCGCAATGCTCTTCGGGGTGGCGAGGTACTGCGGGCTGCGGGGATTCCCTGGGTCACTTTCCAAAGGGGGATTCTGGGTTACGGCTCCCGTCAGATTTCCAGCGCCTACGATCGAGGGGCCAGTCTAGAAGTCATTCCTGGCGGAGTCCGAGTGCGTGGGGTGCTGGCCCATGCGGATGGTACACGCGTCCCAGGGGCGGATTTCGAACGCTCTTACAGGATTGAGGGGGAAGAACTGCGGGTCGAAGACTCTTGTGCCTTGGGGATCGAAGCCCATCAGACTGTTCCAAAACTGGGCACAAAGGTGCAACAGAGTGCGGGCTCACTTTCCTTTTCCTTGGTCCCGAAGTAGCATGAGACCCGTCGCTCATTGGGCTCGTGCAACCCAGGGAAACCCACTTGGACAAAGGCACCTCGCAACTCCATGACCTACGCTCTCATTACCGCTGCTCGGGATGAAGAAGACGCCATCGGCGCTCTGATTCAATCGGTCATCGCCCAATCCTCGAAGCCTGCCCACTGGATCATTGTGGATGATGGTTCGAGGGATCGTACCGCCGAGATCGCGGAGAGGCTCATCAGCCAAGAGCCATGGATTTCCCTGGTTCGTACTGAGGGGGGGCAAAAGCGCGATTTTGGTTCCAAGGTCTATGCTCTTCAGCGGGGTTTCCGTGAACTCGGGGAACTCAAGGACGATTTTGTGGGGATCCTGGACGCGGATTTGCGCCTTGAGCCCGATTATTTTTCCCGTCTGCTGGGAGTCTTTGACCAAGAACCCAAGCTCGGTTTGGCTGGTGGGCAAATCTATGAGGAATACGACGGTAAGCGCGTGCCTCATGACAACTCGCTGGATGCGGTTGCCGGGGCCGTGCATCTCTTTCGACGACAGGCCTACCAGGAAACCGGGGGTTTTCGACCTCTCAAGGATGGGGGTGAGGACACCCTGGTGGAATTGGAAGTGCGCGCATCCGGCTGGGAAACACGCACCGTGAGTGAATTGGCCGTGACCCATCATGGCCGGGTCACCAGTGGCAATGGGGGTGAGTTGGGCTTGCGTTTCCGGCGCGGCTATTTGATTTGGCGTTTTGGCTATCACCCGCTTTTTGCCTGGGTGACCATTGCCTATCGCGGCTTAAAGGCCCCGTTCATCCTCGGGGGACTTTGCCAGGCGGCGGGGTATCTTTGGGCCGGAATCAAGCGACCGGGGAGGGTCGTGGATCCTGAAGTACGGCGTTTCTTGATGAAAGAGCAGCGCGGCAAGCTGCGCTCCCTGTTGAGACAGGGCAATCGCTTGCGTTGAGGGACCTGGGGCCCCCCTCACCAAGAGTGAGCGAGCAAAAGCAGCCCACTGGAAGGTTGGGACTCGATCCCCTAAATGGCTAGGATTGCAGGCCCATGAGCGACCTACCTCAATCTACCCCGGCTCTTCCGAGCCGCCTGACCAGCGTGCGTGCAGGGATCAACGCAGGTGGGGTTGCGGGTTTGGTGGGGGCCAGCGTGGAGGGCCTTTTGAATGTGCTCGGGATCGACCCCAGCGTGTTCATTTACCACCTGCAGAAATTTGGGCTCGGTGCGCTGACCCAGAACCTGCCCGCTTGGCAGGAGCTGCCCAGCTTGCTGGGCGCGTGGCTTGTGAGCTACCTGTTTTACTGCGGGGGAGGAATGTGCCTGGGGGCTTTACTCGGAGGCTTGTTGCACTCGCGCCTCGGGGCGCGCACCTTGACCGGCCGCTATGAGCGGTTGCTGGCCCTGATGGGCGGCGCCTGGCTAGGACTGTGGTTGGTTTGGTGGTCCCGGCAAATCATCTTCGCCGGCTTGACCTTCACGGACCCACGCCGGTTGTTGGTCTTCTTGGGGCTCTTGGCCTTGGGCGTTTACCTGGGTCACCGTGCAATCGCCCTACGGCGGCGCACTCCGCGCATGGTGCGCCTGCTGACTCCGTTTGTCATGTTGCTCATGATGGCCACAGGAGGGCTTCTCTTCGGGAGCTTTGTGGCCCAGAATTCACGGGGAAAAATCAACGAACGCAACCAGGATCTGCCCAACGTACTGATGGTGGTTGTCGATGCCCTGCGCCACGACCTTTTTGGTTTCAGGGGTGCGCCAGGAATGCAGACGCCGCGCTTGGATCAACTGGCCGAGGAGGGCACCGTGTTCCGGGGCGCCCACGCCCAGGCGCCCTTCACATGGACTAGCTTTGGCTCCCTGTTGACCGGCAAGTTGCCCCGGCGCCATGGGCTTGTGTCCATGAAACCCGGATTGCGCTGGGGGCAAAACCGCACCCTGGCCCGCTGCCTGGAAGAGCGTCCGCGTAAGGATGGGGTGCCCCTGGAGGAAGGGGATTTTGTGCGGGCAGCGTTCATGACCGGGACCGTCAGTCATGGTTCGGGCCTCTTGGATGGCTTTGATTCCTATCTGGAGGCGTTGGTGGGCCATGGGGAAGTGGACCTGCACAATCCTTGGAGTCGCTTTCGCTCACGCCTCTTACCCTGGTTGATCGCCGCTAAGTTTTCCCAGCACAAGGCCAGCACCTATGTTGCGGATTCTGCCGCCAACTGGATTCACGATCACCGCCACAAGCGCTTCATGGCTCTGGTGCATCTCTACTCAACCCACACGGATTACAACCCGGACGCGGCTTGCCGCCAGCCCTATGTGGATCCTGCCTATGGGGGGCCCTTTGAAAAATCGTTCAATGCCCAGCACCGGGTCTTGATTGAAAAGGGCAAGTACGAAGCGACTCCCGAGGACAAGCAGCAGATCGGAGACCTGTACCGGGGCGGAGTGACCCAGGCGGATCGGGACATTGGCATTTTGCTCGATCAACTGGCCGCTTCGGGCTTAACCCGCAACACCCTGGTGGTGGTCACCAGCGACCACGGGGAATCCCTGGGGGAGCACGGTCGGTGGGAACATAATTGGATGTTTGAGGACAACTTGCGCATCCCTCTGGTCTTTTCCTGGCCCGGGCGGGTTCCGGCTGGGAAAGAGATTGGGCAGCCGGTGGAGTCCATCGACCTTTTACCCACGGTGCTCGATCTGATGGGGCTGGAAGCCCTTGAGCATGCAAGCCAGTTGCCCCCCAACCTCAACGCCCACACGGTGCAGGGCAAGGAATTGCAGCGAGTGCAGGCGGCGGTGGATGGGATTTCCCTCAAGCCCCTGATGGGGGAGACCACCGCTTGGCCTGAACGGATGAGCTTTTCCGAGAACGGGCGTTTTCAAAGCGCCAATGACGGGCGTTGGAAACTGATCCTTCGCCAGAGGCGCATGGCCGGGGATCTTGGGTCGGGCTTCTTAGGGGTGGGCCCCTGGGAGACTTGGTGGGCTACGGCCGCCGAGGCCGAGGACCGGCTGGATGTGCGCTTGTTCGATCTTGAAATTGACCCCGCAGAAAAGGTCAATCTGGCGCACCTCTTGCGGAGTGGAGAAGCTCCCCTTCAGAACAACTTCCGCGCCCATGCGGATCGTCTTCGGCAGGCGCTCGTGGATTTAGAGAAGCGCATGCCAATTCGCCAGGACATGCTCCAGGGCAGCGCGAGGGACGGGGAGAATGAACTCTTCGAGGCTCTCGGTTATGGGGGAGGCATCGACGGTTAGTCGCGCCATGTATTCGCCCCTGCTGTTGATCGCGAATGCGCGTATGCCCAGTCAACGGGCTCAGTCCCTGCAAGTAGCCCAGGCCAGTGCGGCCTTGGCCCGGGCTGGTGCAGCCACGACTTTGCTTCACGCCCGGCGCCGGGACACGGTGGAATTACCGGTGGAAGCCCTATTCGATCACTACGCGGTACCCCGTGGGATACGGCCATCGGTGGAAGCCGTTCCCTGCATGGATTGGATCGACCGGGTTCCCCGTGCCTTGCAGTTTGTGCCCGCCCGCTGCCAAGAGTTTTCTTTTGCCTACAGGGCCGCCCAACGAGCCAAGAGGGTCTCTATGGAGACACGCGTCTTGACCCGGGAAGCCGAAGTTGCGGGCCTCCTTCGGGGGCGTCCCGGTTTGTTCTTGGAATTGCACCGGGTGCCGGGGCACGCCCTTCGTAGGCGCGCCTTGGTGGGCGCGGTGGAGCAGGGCGCTCGGGTGATCGCCATCAGTGGGGGCGTGCGCCAGGACTTGCTCGAGTTGGGCTTGCCTTCTGAAGCAATCTGTGTGGAACACGATGGCTTTGAGGTCAGCCGCTTTGATTCCTTGCCCAGTCGCAGCGCGGCGCGACTTGCCCTTGATTTGGACCCCAATCGACCGCTGGTTGCATATGTGGGGGGGCTTTTGGCTTGGAAGGGAGTCGATGTGCTCCTGGATGCGGCCCGCCGGTTGCCGGAAGTTGCCTTCTTGATCATGGGAGGCATGGACCGGGATGTGGCTCGCTTGCGCCAGCGTGCGGAGGGGCTGGATCATGTGCAAATCACTGGCTTTGCGGATCCCCGCAAGGCCGCCATGGCCCTCTGCGCCGCGGACATTTCCGTGGTGCCCAACCGGGCCACCCCGGCCATCAGCGCGCGCTACACGTCGCCCCTGAAAATCTTTGAGGCCATGGCTGTGGGTTTGCCTGTGGTTTGTTCTGACCTTCCCAGCATGCGCGATGTCTTGGATGACAACATGGCTGTGTTTGTGCCCCCCGAGGACTCGGGTGCCCTGGCGGAGGCCCTTGATTCGCTGCTGGGAGATGACGCGCGCATGAAATCGATCTCCTCGGCTCTACGGGCCGAGGCACCGAAGCATACCTGGGATGCGCGAGCCCTAAGAATCTTGGAATGGATGGGGGACGGGGCGTGAGGGTTTTGTACTTGACCGATTCCCTGTCGGATCTCGACGGTGTGGGGCGTTATGCCATGTGCTTGATCGAAGCTTGCCAGAAGCTTCGGCCGGATCTTGAACCGGAGATACTCCTGGCACGCAAGCACCGACCGACCTCGAGCTTGGTGCCCAAGGACTGGTCCATTCGCGTGGCACTGCCACCAGATTACTTTTACTACATGAGTCCCCTGAGGTTTGCCGCTTGGCGCGCCCTGGGTACTTTGCAGGTTTGGCGCTCCGCTCGGGGTGTGGACCTCGTGCACGCGATCAAGGACTATCCGCACTCTCTGATCGGGGTGGATGGGGCCAGTTTGGCCGGGGTACCCTGTGTGGCAACGGGACACGGGACCTACACGATTCAACCCTTGCTTTCCGAACGCCACGGGGCGCGGGCACTCTCCACCAGCCGTCGCATGGGTGGCTTGATCAGCGTTTCCAACTACACAAAGAGCCGCTGGTTGGAAGCTGTGCCTCCGGGCACTTTGGGCGAGGGCCAGCCCCAGGTGGTGCCCAACTGTGTGGATGCGGAGCGTTATGTGCATGCGCCCGAGATCGGCGAGCGCCCATGGCATCACTTTCCTTTCAGTTTGACCATTGGGGAAGTGAAACAGCGCAAGGGCCATCACCTGGGTCTCGGGGCTTGGCTGAAGGCGGCCCAGAAATTCCCGGACTGGCACCATGTGATCGTGGGCAGGTGTTCGGGAGATGACTACGAGCGGGATCTACGCCAGCGGATTGAAGCGGCAGGTATGACTTCACGGGTGCATGTGCTGGGCAACATTTCGGAGGACGAAAAGGTTGACCTCCTGCAGCGTGCTGAGATCTTCTTGCATACGCCGATCACCGCCGATGACGGTGGCTTCGAGGGCTTTGGCATTGTCTATCTGGAGGCCTCTGCCGCGGGCACGGCAGTGATCGGCACCAACGATTGTGGAGCGGAGGACGCGATACTGGATTCGGTCACGGGGTACTTGGTGCCCCAGACCGAAGGCAGCGTGCAAGCTGCTCTGGAACGCTTGATGGCTGATGGGGAATTACGGCGGACCCTCGGGGCCCAGGGTCGCCTGCACGCGGGAGCCAACACCTGGGAGCACAATGCTCGAGCTGTGTTGGAGTTGTATGATCAGGTCTTGGCGAGGAACACCTGATGCGTATTCTGTTTTTGACCGAGATTTCCGACCCCGGAGTCGGCTCCTCTTCGCGCTTGACCTTCCAGCTGGCGCGAGAGTATGAAAAACTCGGCCACCAATGTGCGGTGGTGGGGGCAGTGCGCTCTGCTGCCGATGCGACCCCCACCGAAATTCAGGGAATCCGTGTCTTCCGCCTGCATTCCGATTACCCGGTGCGCTTTCGTGCTTGGCGCAGTTTGCACAACAAGGTCATTGACCAGCCATTTGAGGATGTCTTGGCCCAGTGGAAACCGGATCTGGTGCACGCCCATTTGATTCACACCCATCTTGGCTACCACGCCCTGACCCAAGCCAAGCGCTCTGGCGCGCGGGTGGTCTTCACTGCCCATGATGTGATGACCTTCTGCTATCAGAAGCTCACCTGCTTCCACGGGGGCGAAGCGCGCGGGGGTCAAGATTTTGATGTGCAGGCGCGGCCGTCCAAGTGCATTCCCTGTCAACGCTTTCGCCTGCGCCCCGGCCGCAATCAGCGCATACGCCAAGTGCTGGAGCAGGACGTGGATCGGGTCACTGTGGTCTCGGATGCTTTGGGTGAGGTGCTGCGCATGAACCAGGTGCCCGTGGCTGCCACGGTGCACAATGGCTTGGCCCTGCAGGAAAGTCTTCCCAGTGAACAAGAGGTCCAGGCTTTCCGGGCCGCTCATGATTTGCAAGGTCGTAGGGTGGTCGCCATCGGCGGCCGTTTGCACAGCCAAAAGGGCGTCGGTAAATTATTGGAGATGCTGGCTCTCTTGGCCCCCGACCATCCGGATCTGTGTTTGCTCGTGATGGGCAAGGCAAAGATCTATGAGGAAGAGTTTTTGCCCCAGGCCCAAGCCCTCGGAGTGGCAGAGCGGGTGCGCACCACGGGCTGGTTGTCCGGCGCGGAATTGCAGCAGGCCTATGCCGCGGTGGATGTTTTTGTGACTCCTTCGATCTGCTTTGACACCTTCGGCATGGTCAACCTCGAAGCCATGGAACACTCGAAACCCGTGGTGGCAACCTCCTTTGGTGGCTCGTCCGAAGTGGTGCTCCATGGGGAGACAGGGTTCATTGCCAACCCCTTCGATCTGGCGGACTTTGCTGGGCGTGTGGGGGAGTTGCTTGGTGACCCGGCCTTGGCCCAGGAAATGGGGGCTCGGGGGCGCGTCCGGCTCGAAGAAAAATTCACCATTGGGACCACCGCAGAGGCCTATTTGGGGCAATACGGGCAGGTCCTAGGACGGGCCTGAGGCCCCTGTCAGGTGCTGGGGCCCGGTTTGGGACGGCCGCGCACCAAAACTGGCCATTGCGGTTAGAGTTTACCATGCGGGGACTATCCAGATTCCCCCGGAAATGATTGGATGATCGGCCTGGATTCATCCGATTGGACCTATGAGAACCCCATCTATTGAGGTTTTCCCTTAGCCCGACACTCACTGCGACTTTCTGCGATGCGAAAAACTCTCATAACCTACGTCAAACCTCACGTTCAAGAAGATCCTTTGTCCATGATCTTGGGTATCGGGTACCTGGGCGCCATGCTCGAGCGAGAGAACATCCCCGTAGAGTTGCACGATGAGCGCATCGGCTCCGATGCGGACATGAAGGCCGCAATCGAGCGCAATGACGTGATTGGTTTCTCTGCGCTGACGCCGAACATCCGGCGCGCGATTGCTTGGGCCAAGTACGCCAAGGAGAAGGGCAAAATCACAATCATGGGGGGGCCCCATGCCTCCGTGGACCAGGGCGTGTTTTTGGACACGGGGCACTTTGACTATGTGCTCAAGGGCGAGGCCGAATACACCCTGCCCCAACTTCTGAAGGCGATTGACGGCAATGACGAAGCGGCGATCATGGAGATCCCCGGCGTGGCCAGTATGCGCGACCGTGAGTTGTGGGTGGACAACGAGGCGCCGCCCCTGATCAAGAAGCTGGACGAGCTCCCGGCTCCGGCCCGGCACTTGCTGCCCATGGAGTCGTACTTCCAAAACAACCCTGAACACCTGATCTACATCTTCACCACCCGAGGCTGTCCCTTCAAGTGCATCTTCTGCCAGAAGGAACTCACCGGGCGCGGCTTCCGAGTGCGCTCCACCGAAGCCATCGTGGATGAGCTCGAGCACATCATCAAGGCCTATGACCCGGGCGTGATCTTGTTCGTGGACGAGATCTTGACCCTGCGGAAAAAACGCATCCATGAAATGTGCGACGAGATCCTGCGCCGGGGGCTCAAATTCGAGTGGGTGGCGAACACCCGAGCGGATTGCGTGGACTACCCGCTCCTGAAGCACATGCACCGAGCCGGGTGCCGACGCATCTACTACGGATGGGAGTCCGGCAGTCAGCGTATGCTTGACGTGCTGAAGAAAGACCTGACACCCGAAGTGATCATCAACGCGGCGCGCATGACCCGTCGTGCTGGAATCTGGGCCAAGGTCTATCTGATCGTGGGCTCGCCTGGGGAAACCAAGGCAGACGTGGCGGAAACCGAAAAGGTTCTGCGCCTCGCCGGACCCGACTTGATCCGCATCTCGGTCTTCAATCCCCTGATCGGAACCGAGTCCTGGGATGCCTACGAGGCCAACTTGGACATGGATGACTTGTCCGAAAACTACGTTAGCTCGAACCGCTCTGGCTACCGCCACGAGAACTTCAGCCAGATCGAACTGGAAGAGCTACGCAAGAACATGGTGCGTTCCTATGAGCGCTGGTACTACGCCATGCCCCAGCGCCTGCGCCGGGTCTGGGAGCGGGCCCTGTATTACTCCGAGAACCCGCTCTATGGGCGTAAGCGCGTAGGCCGAATGATTGGTTTGGTGCCTCCGCCCCAGCGTCACGTGGTCACAAGCCACCACTAAGCTGCCCCTGGCCACATTCCGGGATTTCGAGAGCCGTTCGGGCTAGATCCACGCCCCGTATTTCCCCATGATGGGGGCATGCGGAGGGTGAACTGATGACCGGCGACATGTGGGGAGAAGCGAGTTTCGACAACCAATCGGCGAGCGATTGGTTCGAGGATTTCGTGGCCAATCCCCAACCGAAGCGGATCAATGATGCTCTTCTGGCTGTGGATGGCTCCGAAGATCTGCGCGCTTGCCAGTGCGCCCTCGTGGCGGCCGAGGTGGTTGCGGCTTGGCGCGGGCAACCGCCGGCGGACTTGCCTTCGACCCTGGTGCCATTCAGCTTTGGACATTCACCCGCCCTGCCGGCGGAGATGCTGGCCCTGGCCATGCGTACGGTGCGCGGGATCCAAGGAGGGTCCCTCTTGCGTGATCATTGGCGTGAGCAAAGGCGCTTGCCTTCCTTCAATAACCACCTCGACGGCTTGCTCGCACGCTTGGGTGCCCGGGCCTCGCTGATCTAGAGGGGTCTCTCCCAGGGGCTAACCCAAGGCCTCGTTCACCGCTGCGATGATTTTTTCTTCCATCACGCGGGCAGTCTCCTCTAGGTCTGAGGTGGCTTGCAGCCAGAGATCACGTTGCGCCTTGTCCTTGTAGTCGCCCGCGTTGATGCGCACGTTGAGCGCGGCCCCGCGCACGGCCAGTCGGCCGCAAAGGGCGCCCACTGCCGCGTCGGATAGGGACGCGCGCATGCCATCTTCTGCCATGCTGGCGCAGATTTCGATCGCTTCGACTCCCGCGTGCATGACCGCGAGGGGGGCTTCGATGGCGAGGCGCGTGGCCGCTTGGATGGCCACTTCACGCTCGTCCCCTTTGAGTTTCCAGGCGGCCATGATCGCGTTGAATGCATCGGTGTCCTTGTCCACCAAGAGAGTCAGTTCCGCATGGCAGCGTTTGCCCCGCTCAGCCACCTTCGAAAAGGCCTCCCAACGATCGTCCCAGCCTCGCTTGTGGCTTGAAAGGTTCGCGACCATGGTGCCGAGGGCCGCGCCCAGGGCTCCCACGGTGGCTGCAATGGAACCGCCGCCGGGGGCCGGGCTTTCCGAAGCGGTCTCTTCGATGAAGCCGCGCAGGGTCTTGTTCACCAGTCGGGGCACTGCGGTCTTGGCTTCGATGGCGTACTCGATGACCTTTTCGTCAGGATCAAAGGGGCTAAGTTCGTCGAGGCCCATGGACTTGACCGCTAAGCGTACGAGTTCTCGATCGCTGACCCCGGTGGATCGCTGCTGCAGGCGCAGGTAGTGCCGCCCCGCATCGAGCATGGCTTGCAGTGGCACCAGACCCACCGCTTCAGAACCGGTAACCCGAATGCCTCGGTCAGCGGCTTTTTCGCAGCAGGTGTCAAAGGCCTTGTGCAAAGGGGTGGTCTCAAGGTCGGTCAGATTCATGGAGACCTGGGCCACGCCATATTCCTCGATGAACCAACCGATGCCCTTGACGCATTGGAGCGCACCCGGTATCCAAACCGGATCGCCGCTCTCATCCCGGGTTATTTCGCCGATGAGAGGGTCCGGTGACCGAAGCATGCGGCCCTTTTCTCGCACATCAAAAGCGATGGCGTTGGCCCGGCGAGCACTGGTGGTGTTCAGATTGACGTTGTAGGCGATCAGGAACGGTCGAGCACCCACGGCCGTTGCCCCGTAGCGTGGATCGAAGGTGGCGGGGCCGTGGTCGGGCACGTGATCTCCGCTAGACATGCGTTCCGCCAGTCCTTCGTACTCCCCTGCCCGCACCTTGGCCAGGTTCTTGCGCTCGGGGGTCAGGGCGGCTGATTCATACAGGTAGACCGAGCGCCCCTGGTCTTCTCCCAGCCGGCGCCCCAGCTCCTGTGCGTACCCGGCGCATTCCTCCAGGGTCACGTCGCTGATCGGAATCAAGGGGCAAACGTCCATGGCCCCAAAGCGCGGGTGCTCGCCCTTGTGCTGGGTCATGTCGATGCACTCCGCGCCGACCTTAGCTGCTGCCAGGGCAGCTTCGATCACCGCCTCGGGGGCGCCCACAAAAGTGAATACCGTGCGGTGGGTCGCTTTCCCAGGATCCACATCCAGGAGCCAAACGCCCTCGGTTCCTCGGACCGCGTCGGCGATTCGTTCCAGGGTGGCGGAGTTGCGACCTTCGCTGAAGTTAGGCACACATTCGATGAGTTTTTGCATGGGGGGAGGGCTGGGTCTTGGGTTGGGCCGAACACTCTACCCTGTGACAGAATCCGCCAGTGCGGAACCAGGTACAAAACCACCACATTCCCCTGGGGCGCAAGGTTCGGAGGGGTCCTTGCCCCCCGGGCCAAATGTGGTGGTTTTGTAGCTAGTTCCGTCCTGCCCGATTCGGCAGGATACGGGCCATGTCATCAACCCCCGAAGAGGTGCAGGATGGACCTGTCCATGCACAAGTTGAGTTGTACGCCGAATCCTTTGGTAAGGCTGATGGGGAACAGGTGCTGCCCTGGCGCTACACGGCCTCGCCCCATGGGACTTCCATCACGCTCCTGACCCGGGATCCCGGCGGGAAGGCGGTGGGGGGCTATGCTTGCAATGGGCGTCGGGTGTTGAGCCGTGGCGAATTCGCTGGGGTTGTGGGTGAGACCGGGGATGTGATGACGCATCCGGACCATCGCGGTAAGGGGTACTTTTTGGACCTGGACCGCAAAGCAATGGAGTTAGCCCGCGAGCGCGGTTGGCCGGTGGTGATCGGCTTGCCCAACTCCAAGTCGGCGGATATTTTTACCAGTAAGCTTGGTTGGACCAAAGTGGGGGCCGTGCGCCCCTGGACCTTTGTGCTGCACTCCGATGCAGCTGCAGCTTTGGAGCGTCGGCGGGCCGGGCGGCTGGCTGCCTTTTTCACCTGGTGGAGCGCCTGGCGCGGCAGTATGCGACGTGGTCACTTGCGCAAGCAGTTCTTTGAAAAGGTCAATGTCGTGGCCCTGCCGCGATTCACCTCGGGGGTGGACGACCTGTTGGCCCAGGTGTCTCCCCAGTGGGGCTGGATGCAGGAGCGCAGCGCTGAGTTTTTGAATTGGCGCTATATCGATGCGCCATCCCAACGTTTTCGCGCTCACGGGGTATTTGCTCCTGAGGGAAACTTGGTGGGCTATGCGGTGGTGCAGCTTCCCGAGCGTGGCGAAGCCGTTGGCTGGGTGGTGGATATTCTGGCCCAAGATGATGTGGCCTTTGCGGCCGCCATGGAGGCGGCCCTTGGACATCTGCACAAGATGGGAGCAAGCGTGGCTCGGGCCAGTGCAGTGGAAGGTTCCTGGTGGCAAAATAAGCTGCAACACTGCGGCTTCCGGGCACCACACTCCCAGGATCGCAAACAAATCATCGCGCACCTGCTCGATCCCCAAGCCCCCTTGTCGGTCCTCGCCCAGGACCCTAAATCCTGGTACTTCACCGATGCGGACCGGGACGATGAGTACTGTTCCTGACAGCGGAATGCGTATGGGCAAGCACATCCTCAAGCAGTTCTTGATTCAGGCTTGGGCGCGGTTTTTGTACCACACCGGCGCTTGGCGCCTGATCAATCGCTTGACGCCCCGGCGGCTTCTCATTTTGGCGGGGCATTGTGTGGATGATCCCCAGGTGAATGCTGGCTTGCCAAGCCACCTTCGGATCGAGCCTGGTCACTTGGAGTTCTTGCTCGGGGGGCTGGGGCGGCGATTTGCCCTCAATCATGTGACTGGAGGGCTCGCGGTCCTTTCGGATTCCCTGGGCCCCAGGGGCACTGTGGCCCTCTCCATGGATGATGGGTACCGGGACAATCTGACCGCCTTGCCACGGATTCTGGAGGCGACCGGCGCCGGCTGTACGGTGTACCTAGAGAGCCGCGTCTTGACTGAAGGGCGCACCAATTGGGGGCACGAGTTCTTTTGGCTCTTGGGCGAAGGAAAAGACTCACCGGAATCGTTTGCTCAAGCCTGGCTTGCGGTTGACGGCACCAGTTCAGCGGGGCTGCAATTCAAGGACTTGCTTTCCGTGGGAGCAGCGGATGAATACAGCGTCAAGAAAATCCTGAAGTACCACTGTCAGCCCGAACAGCGCGATACCTTTGTGCGGGAGCGCTTTGAGAGCCGTGGGGGGGACGGACCTTCCCTGTGCAAGCGCATCCACCTGGATGCGGAGGGAGTGCGTGAAATGCTGGGTTGCTCCGTGGGCCAAGGAGCTATTGAAGTTGGGGGGCACACCCGCACCCACGAGGTGCTCTCTAGTCTTTCAGTTGAAGATCAAACCAAAGAGATAGGTGGGTCCGCAAAGGAACTCGAGCAGTTGTTTCCAGGGGCCGCCGGTGAGACCTTTGCCTATCCCTATGGACGGGACTGGGACTTCAACCAAGACTCCAGAGCTGCCGTACGGGCGGCGGGTTACAAAGTGGCACTGACGACCATGCCCGGGGTGGTGACCTGTGACACTGATATGTATTGCTTGCCACGGATCATGATCGACAACTCGACACCGTTGCACATGCTCGTGGCCCACGCCTCGGGCGGCTTCCTTTTGTGGAAGCGATTTGGGCTGAAAGCCTAGAGTTCGTACTCGAAACCCGCGGGCGTATCGCCGGGATTCAACATGCTGATGACGATCATCGCGATGATCATCAGCACGACGGGGGCGAGGATCCAGATCCAGTTGTCTTTGAGGAAGCGCATCATGGGAATCAAAACAAAGTGTAGATGAAGGGCGCCACCAGCGGGGAGGATGCGGCCACAACCAAGAGGGAGCCCACCGTGAGCAGTACCACCAAGAGGGGCATCAGGTACCAATGGCCTCGGCGGATGAAGGCTGCCATGAGGCCAGCGATGATCGTCAGGCGATCCCCGAGCTTGTAGGCGATGAATCCAAACAGGATGAGAACCACAAGGGTTGAAAGCACAGGACGCAGGTCCTGGGGGACGACGGCCAGGAGTGCTCCGGATCCCAAGACCAAGCCAAAGACGAGGCCCAGGAGACCAGCCACCATGATGTAAGCGCGGGCAGGTTTTTCGTCCGGGTATTGGCGGGCGAAGAGGGTGCCGAGCAGTGCCACGAGTAAGGCGTACAGAAGGGCGGGTTTGGTGAAGGGGGAGGAGGGGCTCGTTGACCCAATTGCTGGGGTGGTGTCTGTCCCAGGGGGAACCCAGGCCAATCGCGCCAGTTCGTCGTGCAGCACGTCTGCCAGCACCCGGTTGCCCGTTGGGTTCAGGTGCCAGTCGATGGAGAAGTAGGGCTGCTCGCCCTTCTCAAGACTTGCGCTGAGAGCGGGGCGTGCATCCAGCGTGGCCAAGCCTTCGGCCGCGGCCAGTTCCAAGAAGAGGTCCACCGGTCGGTTCGCGTCCCACGCGCTGCGGCCCAGGCCGCCGAGAACTAGGGGTCCGAATACATCTTGCGCGTAGGCTTCATCTACGGCCGAGTGGGCGGGGATGGGGCAAATGAGTACAGGGGTTCCGTTTTCTTGGGACCAGCGTGCCAGGGCCTTGAAGCAGCCGCTTGTGTGGCGGCGAATCGCGTCCCCATCGGGGCCGCCATTCTCAAGCAGGACCCCATGCTCCGCCAGAAGGCGGTGGCCATTGCTTTCGATGCGCGGCAGGGAACCGGTCTTGGATAGGAACAGGCGCGCGAGGGCACTGCGATCTCGGAGTGGTGCCGGGCCAGGATCGGTCAGGCCCTGTGAACCGCGCTCGCCGGCCTCGGAATAGCGAGGCTTGGGGTGGCGCATGTATTGTTGACGGGTGTTCCAGTAGAGGTCGTTCTCATAGGGCATCAGCAGAACGACGTCGGGCTGCCAATCGTTCCCCTGATCTTCCAGCCAGGCAACGGCCTGGTCCGTAGACCAGCCTTCAGTGCCCACGTTGACTGTTTCCGCTTGTGAGCCCCAGCGCCCATCCAAAAGGTCCACAAAGAGGTCCTGGCGTTGGACCGAGAAGCCCAAAACAAATGAGTCCCCCAGAACCAGAATCCTTTTTTGGTCTGATTTCTTACTGTCGGGCAAGACTCCTTCATCATCCCGTAGGCCCACCGAGTTGAAGGCGAAATCCACCTCGTATTCCTTGCCGGATCGCTGTACCTCGAGCCCTGGAGTTTTGCTCCAGCCAGTGACCGCATCGAACCGGTTGAGGGTTGTGGGTGGGCCAAAGCCTATCAGGCGAAGACCGCCTTCCATGGCTCCGCCGAATAGCAGGATGGCTACGAGGGCCGCGAGAATTGAATTAAAAAGGCGCATGGGCTTAGCTGATCATTTGCAGGACCGAGTCCCCTTCGTGTCGCAGGTGAAACTTAGTTTCGGCGATCTTCTTCTTGGCATCCGCACGGATGATGAAGTTATGCAACAGGAGTAAATCCATGCCGCTGAGGCTGAAGGTGTTAAAAGCGTGGGCGGGGGATTCGACTATCGGTTCCCCTTTCAGGTTGAAGGAGGTGTTCATCACCACCGGCACGCCGGTCAGGTTGCCAAAGGCCTCAATCATCTGGTGATAGGCCGGATTGGTGTCCTTGAAGACCGTTTGCAATCGTCCGGAACCATCCTCGTGGGTGATGGCAGGCAGGACATCGCGTTTCTCTTCGCGCACGGGAGCCACGTAGAGCATGAACCGCGCGGGGAAGTGTTTTTCGGCATCGGGGATCTCAAAGAACTCATTTGCCCGTTCTTCGAGAACGCTGGGGGCAAAGGGTCTAAATGACTCGCGGAACTTGATCGTCTCGTTGAGCTTTTCCTTCATCTCCGCCCGGCGGGGGTCGGCGATGATCGAGCGGGCACCGAGGGCTCGCGGGCCCCATTCGAAGCGACCTCGGAACCAGCCACAAACCTGGCCCTCCTCGAGGGATTTGGCAACGAATTGGTAGAACTCGCCATCGTCGGCGATGTGCTCGTAGGGGATGTCGTTTTCCCGCAAGAACTTCTCGATCTGTTCGCTGCTGTACTCACTGCCGAGGAACGCATGGTCGAGGGCCGGGCCCCGGGGCTGGTCAAAGACATGGTTGTAGGCCCAATAGGCCGCTCCCGCCGCACCCCCGTCGTCTCCTGGGGCGGGGTGGATGTAGACCTCTTCGAAGGGCCCATCGCGCATCAGCTTGTAGTTCGCAACGGAATTGAGTGCAACGCCGCCGGAAAGGCAAACGGATTTCATACCGCCGGAAACCTCGTGGAGATGGTGCAGCATCTTGAGCAATATCTCTTCTGTCACCGCCTGGATCGATGCGGCCATGTCGCAGTAGTAGGGATCGAGACTCTTGTCGCTGTCCTTTGGGTCCCGTCGAGGGCGCCCAAAGTGCTCCTCGAATGCACTAGAGAGGGTGTCATTGCGCGAGAAGTGGTAGCTGAAGTAGCGCATGTCATGCCACAGGCTGCCATCTTCGCCCACACAGATCAGTTCCTTGATCTTGTCGGTGTAGCGCGGCGTGCCGTAGGGGTGCATGCCCATCAGCTTGTACTCGCCTTCGTTGATTTCAAAACCGCAGTAGGCGGTGAATGCGGAATAGAGCAACCCCAGGGAATGGGGGAAGCGCATTTCTTTCAGCAGCTCGATCTTGTTGCCGCGACCGATGCCCATGGTGGCGGTGGTCCATTCCCCAGCGCCGTCCACAGTGAGGATGGCTGACTCCTTATAAGGCGAGGTGAAAAAGCCTGCAGCTGCGTGGGACATGTGGTGGTCCGCAAACAGCAACTTTTTCTTGGGCACTCCCAGCTTGCGTGCCATGTGGGACTTCACCCACAGCTTGTCGCTAATCCATCGCTGCATGGACTCCCGGAACACTCCTGCGGAACGGGGGAAGGTTGCAAGCCCTGTGAGCAACAAGCGTTCGAACTTGACGAAGGGCTTTTCGTAGAACACGACCCAGTCCACTTCGTCCATGGTGATGCCGCCTTTGTTGAGGGCGAACTCCACCGCGAGCTTGGGTAAACCCGAGTCATGCTTAATGCGGCTGAAGCGTTCTTCGGAAGCGGCTGCTACTAGCACGCCTTCCTTGACGAGGGCGGCGGAAGAATCGTGGTAATCGAATGAGAGACCGAGGACGTTCATGGGTACGGGGGTGCGAGTGAGTCTCAGTCTTGGCGGCGAGCGGACTTAAGGCCAGTGCCGTGGTCTTCCCAAGCGGTCCAATTGCCCGTGGGACGCCTGCGGAGGTGCAGGGGGTCTGCGCAACGTTGGTAGATCAGGGCCACGGGGCCCAGAAGGACGTAGTAGAGCACCGTGAGCAGGATGCGCGAGAGCAACTGCCCGAAGCGTTCGCTGAAAGTCAGCAGGGTCTGGAGCAGGCTAGAGGTGGAATCCACGGGGATAGGGGGTGGGGAGGGGCAAGGGGGAGTCAGGCCATCCATCGGCTAATCATGCGCGATTGCGGACCACAATAGGGGGGCAACCTGCACGGAATGGACTCTGGAGCGGGGTTTGGGGAGGCTCTAAGCTCTGGGGGCCCTCAGAGCCTCAAGAGAGCCCCCTTGTAGAGCTCCTCGTACCCATATTCTTGGTTCCCGTCGTCGTCCCGATAAATGTCCAGTTCGAGCATGGTCCCGGCGGTCATGGCCTCGACGATGGCCGCGAGATCCCGGCGATTGCGCACCAGGGATGCGGGGCGCTCGCCCGATTCCACCGGGCGCACTGCTGGAATGAGGTCGCCCACTTGGGCGCCGATGTCGTGGGCCGGCCCGCCCTCGCGAATGTCCGTCACTACGATGAAAGGGGTGGGCCCCGAGGCTACGTTGCGCACCCGCAGGCCTAGGTGCTTCCAGAGGATCCCGCTGGCTTTGCTCCAGGGGATCAGGGTCATGTTGACCTGGCCTGTTTCTCGCTGGACCACGAGTTTGGATCCTGCACCTGGGGTTAGTTGCAGGGATGCATGGGTCCAATCCGCCGGTGTGGCAGCCGCGCGCCCGGCAATGGACAGGATCCTGTCTCCACAGCAAAGGCCTGCCTGGGCGGCGGGGCTGCCGGGGACGACCCCGGTTACCTCCTGGTCGTCGTCTAGGTCAATTCCGATCCAGGCCCGGTGGGCACTGGGGAAGAGCTCGTCTTCGAGTACTTCGCGCACCCGGTCCACAGGGATTGCAAAGCCGATGTTCTCGGCCGAAACATTCATCACCGTGTTGATGCCGATCAGCTCACCGCGAATATTGAGCAGGGGGCCGCCGCTGTTACCCAGATTGATAGAGGCATCGGTTTGAATGAGGTCACGGAACAGTAGGTCTTGGGCTTGAACGTCCCGATGCAGCCCGGAGACGATGCCGTTGGAGACCGCGTGTCGCTGTCCATGGGGGTTGCCTACGGCTACGACGACTTCGCCCACCATCAGATCGGAGCTGGTGCCCATGCGCACCGCTGGATAGGGTCGGGCTGGAATGTCGATTACCCGGGGGACGCGCTGCGCCATGGGGGCTACGGCCAATCCGAGTGGGTGTTCACCCGCGACGGCAGACGCGAGCTGCGGGTCCATGGTGCCCTTATTGGTGATGCGCAGGAGGGCCAAGTCTTCGGCCTCTCGATAGGAAAGTAATTCAGCCAGATGTCGCACGGGTTCTCCCGCGAACGAAACTTGAATGCGCTGGGCGCCGCGCACTACATGATAGTTGGTGATTACATAGCCGTCTTCATGGACCACCACGCCGGTACCTGCTCCTTGAACCGGCACGTTGGCGATGCCAACTGGACCTTGCCGAACCCGGCGTGTACCTTCGGTTTCGATGAAGACCACGCTAGGGCCCACCGCTCGTGCCACTCGGGTCGTGGGGGTCTCGCGGGGCACGCTTGCTAGGGCGTCGTAAGCTGCCTGTTGGGCAGCTCGGACCTCGTCGGGATGGGGGGCGGCCTGGGGCAGCGCTAGGGCGAACAGAAAAAGGGCACTGTGCATGACCTCTTGTACGGCCTTGGAGCCGGAAGTTGGAGGGTAAATCCGGCAGAGTCGCCCCTTGGGGCGCCAGCGAGGAGCCAAGACCTTCATCCACCAGCAGATGCTGGTGGACCGCACTGGATTCGAACCAGTGACCTCTACGATGTCAACGTAGCGCTCTAACCAACTGAGCTAGCGGTCCTTGCTTTCAGCGAGGGGGAGGTTAGCGCGGGGGAGCGCCCCTGCCAACTGTTTTCGCAGGTTTGGGGCCCGGGTGGGGGGAATTGAGACCAGAGCGGTGGCCAGGAGCCAATATGCGGAGGCCCTTGGGCAGAGGAAATCCCGGCTCAGGCTGTCCGAGTGCTGCGCCCAGGGCCCGATCTTTGTGCCCCCTTAAGGGCCCTCCCCGCTAGACTCCTCTCGCTGAATCATCCCCTGTCCCCGTTATTGGAGAATCCCGAAGTGAAAATTGGCTGCGTTCGTGAAATCAAAACCCATGAGTATCGGGTTGGTCTGACCCCCGCCGGGGTTGAGGAACTGGTGGCCGATGGGCATCAGGTGTTCATCGAGAGCGGTGCTGGGGAGGGCTCGGGCCTTGGGGATGAGCTCTATTCCGATGCGGGAGCCCAATTGATCTCGGGTCCCGACGGTGTTTGGGGCGAGGCGGATTTGATGCTCAAGGTCAAGGAACCGCAAAGCGTCGAATGGCAGCGGATGCGTCCGGGCCAGACTCTTTTCACCTACTTCCACCTGGCAGCCGACGAGGCTTTGACCCGTGGCGTGCTGGCCACCGGCTCTCACTGCATCGCCTACGAGACCCTCGTGGTCAACGGTCGTTTGCCCTTGCTCGAACCCATGAGCGAAGTGGCCGGCCGCTTGGCGATTCAGGCGGGCGCCCGTTGCCTAGAGAAACCCGTGGGCGGACTGGGCACCCTGCTCGGTGGCGTGCCGGGCGTACGACCGGCCAAGGTTTTGATCCTGGGCGGCGGCACGGTGGGCACAAACTCTGCTCGCATGGCGGCGGGTCTTGGGGCTGATGTGGTTATCGCCGATGTGAACCATGCACGCATGGCTTATCTGGACGAGATTTTGCCGGCCAACTGCACCACCCTGTGGTCCAGCCGTCGCGCAATCCGCGAGGAGTTGGTCGGCGCCGATCTGGTGGTTGGGGCAGTGCTGATCCCTGGAGCCGCGGCCCCCAAGCTGGTCAGAGCTGAGGATCTCAAGGTCATGAAGCCCGGCAGCGTGATCGTCGACGTGGCCATTGACCAGGGTGGTTGTTTTGAAACGGCAAAGCCCACAACCCACGATGATCCCACTTATGTGGTGGATGGCGTGGTTCACTATTGCGTAGCGAATATGCCGGGAGCCGTGCCCCGGACTTCGACCTTAGCACTGACCAGCGCAACCTTGCCCTGGGTGCGTAAGCTCGCCTCTGAGGGCACAAAAGCAGCAATCCAAGGCAGTCCCGCCCTGGCCCATGCAGCAAATGCCCTGGGAGGAACCTTGACCTGCGAGCCCGTGGGCCGGGACTTGGGGATCGATTGGACCCCGGTGGAAGAGGCCGCTGGGCAATTGGCCTAGGCTCATGGACCCAGTGTTCGATCCAGAATCCTCCAGCCTCGTGGCGGTGTTACTGCTGGCAGTGCTGCAGGGCGTGGCGGAGTTCTTGCCCATCAGTTCATCCGGGCACTTGGTGCTCGGGCGCAGTCTTTTGGGGATGAAGGATGTGGGTTTGACCTTTGATGTGGCCCTGCACGTGGGCACCCTCGTTGCGGTGCTCGTGGCTTATCGCGCGGACGTGTGGAGTCTTTTGCGAGGGCTCTTGCGTGGGGAGTGGCGCTTGCCCATTTGGCTGGTGGTTGCTTCGGTGCCCGCGGCCATTTTAGGTATTGGGGCGGATGACTTTTTTGAACAGGCGAGCAACAATACGCGCGTGGTGGGTATTGGGTTGCTCGTCACCTCTTGTCTCTTAGCCCTTGGGGAACGGGGCTGTCGCAAGCACAAGAATTCCTCGGATGAAGACTCCCAGGAGGTTCCGCCCCTTTGGATGGCCTTGGTCATCGGTGTGGCCCAAGCTGCTGCGCTTGTGCCCGGAGTTTCCCGCTCCGGCAGTACGATCGCGGCTGGCTTGATGCTTGGCTTGGCCGGAACCCGGGCGGCGCGCTTGTCGTTCTTGATGAGCTTGATCGCCGTGGGGGGCGCGGCAGTGTTGAAGTTGCCTGATGCAATGGAGGTGGGCTTCGGTTCAGTCTCGGTGCCGCTGATGGGGGCCGGAGTCCTGGTGGCTGCCCTGACTGGGTTGGCCTCACTGCGCTTGCTCCTGATGTTCCTCCGCCGTCGAAGTTTGATGCCCTTTGTGATCTACACCGCCATACTGGGGCTTTTGACCCTGCTGCTTGGGGAATGATGGTTCTTTGGTCGGAAGCTGAGGCTTCTCCGGCGGCCCAAGCCTTCCCCGGTTAGAGTCTTGGTTGAAAGATTTGGCGCCTTGAGGCGTCCTTGAGAGCATGCCTACCCCAGTCAGCCAATCCCCAACCCCCCAATCTCGGGGCGGTACCCAACCCCGGGCCCTGATCACGGGCATCACCGGGCAAGATGGCAGTTACTTGGCGGAGCTGTTGCTCCGCAAGGGGTACCTAGTCTTCGGGCTGGTGAGGCGTACCTCGCGCCCGAGTTACGAGCGCATTACGTCCATTTTGCCCCAGTTGCAGTTGATCACGGGTGACCTCTTGGACCAGAGCTCCTTGGTCCGCGCTTTGCAGGAATCAAAGCCAACTGAGGTCTACAACCTGGCCGCCCAATCTTTCGTTAAGACTTCTTTTTCCGAGCCCGTGGCCACGGCCGAAGTCACCGGCCTCGGTGCCGCTCGCTTGCTGGAGGCTCTGCGGCAAGTAGCGCCCGATGCGCGCTACTACCAAGCCTCCACGTCCGAGATGTTTGGTGCGATTTCCGGCCCCCAGTCCGAAAACACCCCCTTTCACCCCCGGTCCCCTTACGGGGTCGCCAAGCTCTACGCCCACTGGTCCACGATCAACACGCGCGAGGCCTACGGCACCTGGGCGGTCTCGGGCATTTTGTTCAATCACGAATCCCCAAGAAGGGGGCCCGAGTTTGTGACCCGCAAGGTGACCCAGGCCGTCGCGCGCATCCACCTAGGGCTCGACCAAGAGTTGGTGCTTGGTAATCTTGATGCTCGTCGGGATTGGGGCCACGCTCGGGATTATGTCTGGGCCATGTGGGCCATGCTGCAAATGGATGAGCCCCGGGATCTGGTGATCGGCAGCGGCCAAGCCCATTCCGTGCGAGACCTCGTGTCCCGTGCGTTTGCGGTATTGGATTTGGATTGGGAACAGTATGTACGCACGGACCCAGCCTTTTTGCGCCCAGCTGAGGTGCACGATTTGGTGGCGGATTCGGGCCAAGCAAGAGAAATCCTCGGTTGGCAGCCGAGAACCGACTTCGACTCCTTGATCCGTGAAATGGTTGCGGCGGATCTGGAAGTGGAGTCCGGGGCGGCCGGCTCTCCGTCCATGCCCTTGGGGTCGCCGTCCCTCAGGCGCTGAACGTCTTTGTCTTGCCGAACGGACAAGGTTTATCCTTGGGTATCGAAGCGTTTGCGGGTGTCCTTATGGCCCGTCCCGGTTCGTTCAGGGTAAAGCGATCTAGCGCAGGCGCGACACGTGGTCTTCGAGGTGCTTGCCAGGACAGTTCGTGGATTTCCAATGCTTGTGCCCCCGGACGCGACCATAGGGCACACCAGTCACCCGGTGCAAGTCACTGACGAGTCGGTCGAGGCTGCTCAAGGCCGCCCGGGTAGGACGGATCTTGTCGAAGTCTCCAAGTAGGCAAATCCCGATGTTGCCTTCGTTGTTCGAGCCGCCCGCATGGGCACCTTGCCAGCGAAGCTCGCGTCCTTGCCAGACCCTCCCACCCGCATCAATTAGAAAGTGATAACCCACATCGCCGTAGGCGCGGCTCGCTCCCATGTGACCGTTCTGCACCGTGCGCACATCGTGGGCGGCCCGGTTTCGGGCCGTGCCATCGGTTGCGCTGAGAGCGCTGTGGTGTACGGTGATCCAGTTCCAGGGGCCGCTCGCCGGAGTCATGTCATTGGGCCGGGCGGGGCGCGCACCCCAGGCGGAGCGTGGGAGCACGCCCGTAAGTTGGGCAGCGGCTTGACTGCGCGGGATGCCGCTACTGTCCGCACGGCGAAGGCCATGGGCGGCGTGTTCTTTTTCTTGATCGGTAGCCTTCAAGTCGGTGCTCACCGTAGAGTAAAGACCCTTGGCCCTTTCCCGGCGCCTGGCTTGCAGTTGCTCTCCGCTGGCATCCTCGATGTTCAAGAATCCGTCCGCTAGCGCTAAGCGCGCGGGGTTGATCCATTTAGGGTTTTCCACGGGGCCGTTCGAATTGAGCCAGCCCTCGATCTGGTCCAGCCGTTTCCAACCGGTGAGCCCAATCCAGGGGGGCAGCGATTGGGTGCGGGGATGTCCGGCCCCGGGGTGTGGGCTGGGGGTCGTGTACCCGGGGCCGGCGCAGGCTCCCAGGAGCGCGAGCAGGCCCGAGGCCAGCAGGCAAGCTTGCAGTCGTGCCTTGGGGGCTCGGGCGAGCGCGTGAGTTATTGCATCCATTCCCCTAGTCTTCCTTTCCGAGTCGCTCGATCCAAGGTTTGTCTCCCAGGGGTTTTGTTGGGACCAGAAGCCCAGAAGGGAAATTCAAGCCTTGGAGGAGGGCTCTCCCCGTGCCAAGCTGGGGCATGCGCTGGCTGAAATCTGTTGCGGTTCTGATCCTTTTGTTGGTTGGGCCCCCCGTTCCTTGGGGTGTCGAGGTTTGTCTGGCTCAGGAGTTGGACGACGAAATCGAGGCCCTTTTAGCTGAGGAGCGGGCTGAGGCGAGCCGGCTCTTGAGCATGGGCCAGTACGGGGCAGCCCTTGCCCTGGTACAGGTGCATCTACAGGATGAGCCCACAGACGCGGCGGCCCGAAATATCCTCGCCCTGGTGCGGGCGGACCAGGGGAAGGCCCCGCTTGCTCTAGCCGAGGCCAAGCGCGCCCTTGGGGATGCGAAGGCCAGCACCGGTTCCGTGCCCTCCAGTCGTCGCGATTTGATCGCTGACTGCGGGCGCACTCTTGTGGCCCAACACCTGACCCTAGGCCAAGTACAGGAGGCCATTCAGGTTCTTTCCGCTAGGGATGGCCGATATGGAATTCACGACCCTGGGACCAATGCCCTGGACGCTTGGGCCTGGGTTCAGGCCCATGATCAAGCGGGAGACTTGGAGGCCGCCTTGGCCAGTGCCCAGGCGGGCATCGGCGCGCCGGCAGGGAATTGGCCCCATGAGCTTGCCCGGGGACTGTGTCATCAGTACGAAGGAGGACTCGTAGGAGCTTCGCGCGTTCTTGTGGAAGCCGATCGTTTGGCTCAAGGGCGAGAGGCCAGTGTGTTGGTGGCTTTAGCGGGTGTTTATTTCGAGAGTGAACAAGAGGTGGAAGCAGAGGGCAAGCGCTCGGTGGGACTTTTGCTTCGAGAAGCCTTGGAGCTTTGCCCGGGTCATCAGGGCGCGCTCTTGGCCCAAGCAGACTTGCACCGCTTGAACCGCATGCGCCAAAGTCAGTCCCCAGGTGAAATCCTGGGGAAATTGTTGAACCTACGGCCGGATTCGATTTTGGGTTTGGTTGCAGCAGCCACCAGTGATTTGGCGGATGGTCAGTTGGTGCGCGCACGAAGGCGCATGAGCCGGCTGGAACAATTGGCCCCCAACCGCCGTGACGTGCGCTCCCTGCAAGCCGCAATGGCTTGGATTGAACACCGCCGGGCGGATTGCAACGAACGACTAGAAGCCCTGGCGAGCGAAGGGCCGAAGGATTCGCGGCCCGAGCGACTGGTGGGGAGCACCCTCTTGCAGCTTTATCGGTTTGTGGAGTCCCGCCCGTTTTTGCGGCGCGCAGTGGAACGGGATCCTTCGGATTATGCTGCCTGGTCGCTCTTGGGTTTGGCCCTCGCCAACAGCGGGGATGAGCCCGCCGCCCGGGTGGCTCTTGAGAATGGCAAGACGGCAGCCAAGGGCCGCCAAGACGCCAAACGCCACAACTTGGCCATGGTGCTGGACCGGCTGGATGCGGAGACCGTGGATGACCGCCGGGGGGAATTGACTTTTGCTTGGATGCCCGACGCGGCGGAGGTTTTTGAGACCTACTTGGTGCCCTTCTATGGGGAAGCGCGCCAGGTGTTCGCTACTCGCTATGGGCACACCCCCGGGCACACGCGCATCGAAGTGTTTCGGCGCTTCTCTGATTTCAGCGTGCGTTCCGTTGGCTTTGAAGGCTTCCCGGCCTTGGGAGTTTGCTTTGGGCCTGTGGTCACCAGCGTCTCGCCCTTGGCTGAGATTCGCGGTTCCTTCTCCTGGGCGCGTACAGCTTGGCACGAATTCAGCCACGTGGTGCACTTGGGCCTTTCCCATAACCGCTGCCCCCGTTGGATCACCGAGGGGCTTGCCACTTGGGAGGAAACCGAACGCAATCCCAGTTGGACCCGCAATATGCGCCGGGAGTTGCTCGACAGCGTAGGTACGGGGAACTTGATTTTGGTGCGCGACCTGAACCGGGCTTTTCGGGGGCCGCGCATCCTGTTTGGGTACTACCAGGGGGGACTCTTGTGCTCCATGTTGATCGAAGAGCATGGGTTTGCACCGATGGTTGGCCTCTTGCGGGCTTTTGATGAGGGATTGGATCTGGACCAGGCTTTTGAGCGTGAGTTGGGCATGACCCCCGAAGAAGTGGACGTGGACTTTGCCCGTTACGCGGGGAAATTGGTGGCGGAGCTAGCCATCGAGCCCCGTCAAAACCCCCGGCGCCTTGGGCGCTTGCGCTTGTCTGTCGGCAAGGAATTGCCCGCTGACCCCGCAGACCAAGAAGCCTGGATGGATGATTGGCTGACCATTGCTTGGGGGTACTGGCAACAGGGCTCGCGGGTGGATGCGGAGGCAGCCCTGCGTATTTCCTCCAAGGCGCCCTTGGATTCGGCCCGGGCTCTCTTTTTGCGGGCAGAAATGGCGGTCAAGGCAAAGGATCCCGAGGCGGCCATGGAGCTGCTCCTCGATGGGGCGGCAGCCGGTGGTCGCGAGTACCGGGCCTTGATGACCCTTGCGCGCCTGTTAGAACGGGACGGTGATGTGGAAGAGGCTTTACTTTGGTATCAAGAGGCGGAGCTCTGCTTCCCTGGTTTCGACGATCCATCTTTTTCAGCCGAGCGTTCCTTGGCCAAGTTGCATGAACAGGCCGGGCGCACAGTGGAATCCATGGGGGCCATGGACCGCTGGTTGGCTTGGAACATGGGGGAGTACACCCTGCGCGTGAAGAGTGCCCTTTGGCACCACGCGGGGGAGCGCCATGAGCAGGCAGTGCGTCTCTTCGAGGAGGCGAACGAGGTAGATCCCTTTCGGCGCGATTTGCACGAGGCTTGGGGCAAGAGTTTGTTGGCTCTCAAGCGTTTCGAAGAAGCCGAGCGTGAGTTTTCCATGACCCTCGCCGTGCCGGTGAACCTCGATCCGGACCATTGCATATTCTTGGGGAATCCAGGTGAGCTGCGCCCCGGTGCGACTCTCGGCACCTTGCCCTCGGCGGAACGCAAACGGCTCGGTGGACCCGAACAATGGCGGCTGGAGCCTGTCACGGATTTACAGCGTATGGAGCTGCTTCTCTTGCAAGAGGAATGCGCCCTGGCGCAGGGTGAGCTCGAGCGAGCGGCCCAATTGCGGAAGGCGGCCGATGCGCTGGTGCCCCATGGGAAATAGTGCTTTGAAAGGGGCTCTCGTCCTGCTGTTGGGGCTCTGCGCCTGCGCGCCCGAGGTGCTCCCGGCCGATGGCATTGTGCGCTTGGACTTGCGGCTGCAAGACGGGCGCAGCACGGGGGAGGTATTGTCTGGGGAGGACACCTCGCTGCGGTATTGGGTCGCACAAACCGTCCAAACCGGACTAGATGACTTGGCGCCCTGGGTCCCGGTGAACGGGGCCCTCCTTGAACCGCTTGAAGGGGGCAAGGAAGTGCGTGTACGTGCCCGGGACTATGCTCCCCAGCGCGGTGTAGACCATGCATATTGGGTTTGGGATGAGGTCCAGGACGCGGGTTCCTTTGACGCAGTCTTGTTGCACGGAACTTGGCATGCGGGAACCGAGGCGGTGATTTTTTGGCAGACCGAAGCGGGGGGCGATGAGGTTTTTCGTCTGGGGGTTCCCGTGGACGCGGCCACGAATGTGGCGCGTTTTGATTTGGCTCTTTCCCCGGATTGGAGCGGAACGATCAAGACCGTTTCCCTTTATCCCGTGGGGGGCGGGCCCCAGTCCTATGGCTTGGGGGGCATTGAATTGGTGCGCGGTGGCTATCGGAATGGGCCCGATGCCTCTGGGGATTTGAAGGGCGGAATTGCCGCCGGGGATGCGGGTCTCTTGGGGAGCGGCGGCGACTTGAGACGGACCTTTGTGTGCACGCCGGATCGAGCCCTATTCGCCGGCTGCACGGTTCCGGCGGGGGGCAGGTTGGTGCTGGACTGTGCCACCGATGCGCGGCTAGGGGCTCTGGGGGACTGGGAATTCCAGGTGGCCGTGCGCCCCGAGAAGGGCGAAACTTTCGCGCCCCTGGCCCAGATGATTCGACCGCAAGATTCACGGGGCTGGCTGCGAATGGAGGTGGACCTGACGGACTTCGAGGGTTCGACTATCGAGGTGCGCTGCCAGGCGAACCTGATGGACCGCAAGGGGAACCCAGTGAGTCATGATCGCGCGGGGATCTGGTGGGGTGCGCCCCATGTGTTGGGGCAAAGGGCCCCGGACAGTCGCCCCGATGTGATCCTGGTGACCCTCGACACCCTGCGAGGGGATGCCCTTGGATGTTTGGGTGGCGAGGCCGCAACTCCCAGTTTGGATGCCTTGGCCCGGGAAGGGTTGCTTTTCTCCAACGCTTGGAGCGCGTGCAATTCGACCTTGCCCAGTCATGCGTCGATCCTGACCGGCCTCAGCGTGCCGCGCCACGGGCTCCTCGACAATCGGGCCCGACTTGACCCCACGATTCGTTCCATGGCCCAGGCGTTTGCGGAAAAGGGCTATCGCACGGCGGCCGCGGTTAGTGTGCATCACCTGGAACCGGCTTACTCGGGGCTTGGCCGGGGGTTTGATTTGTTTCATCGGGTGCGCCGGGGAGCCGTGGTAGATGGGGCCCTGACCTTGGAAGTGGTGCAGGGTTGGCTCGAGCGGGAATCCCGGGACGCGCCCCTGTTTCTCTGGGTGCACTTGTTTGATCCCCACACACCTTATGGGCCACCCGATCGTTTCTTGGCCGCCTATGAGAACGAACACCCTGCTCCTCCCAAGATCGTTGATCCACCCACCATCGGCCCCTGCATGTACACCAAGCCCGGAGAGTTCTTGGCTGGGGTCACCAACCAGGCCTACGCCCAGCATCTTTATGCGGCGGGTGTTGAATACACCGATCAGTTGATGGGTTCTCTGTTGAGTTCCTTGGATCGCACCCGGGGAAAGGGTGCCTATGGGACGATTGTGATCAGTGATCATGGGGAAGCCCTCGGGGAACAGGATGTGTGGTTCAATCACCTGTTTTGTTATCCCGCCGTGTTGCGCGTGCCCATGATCGTGTCCCTGCCCGGAGGACCCCGGGGAGTCGTGGACCAACGGGTGTCGTCCCTGGATTTAGTGCCCACATTGCAGCATTGGCTTGGGCTCTCCATGCCCGACAGTTTGGCCGGGGAGGATCTTTTGCAAGCTGCCGCGGGTGAGTTGCCGGCCCAGCGGCGGGTGCATTTTGTGCACAGCGCTCTGTTGCAGGCGGGTTGCTGCGAGACCAATTTGCACTTTATCCATACCCTGGCGGATTCCGATCAGTTGGGCCCTGGGCGCGAGCTGAACGTGGGCCAGAGCTTTCTCTTTGCCCCCGAGCAAGACCCGACCTTTGCGGTTGATTTAGGCTCCGAGCAACCCGAGCGGGCTGCGGGCCTGGAAAAGGACGTGAAGGACTGGCTGGAAAAGGTCAGCACGGGCCAGCGGGTCGGTGTGGATTTGAGCGCCGAGGAAGAGGCGCGCCTCGATGCCCTGGGGTATGGGGGGGGCGATTAACCCCGCCCAGGGGGGAGAAAACCGGCGGGGGGTGCAAATCGTTCGCCGGGGAGATTATCCTCTCACACCTTGAAGCAGTCCAGCGAACCAACGAGCCCGAGCTCGGCCCGATTCTTTGTTTTGGATGGGGTCGACGGCTGTGGCAAGTCCACCCAGGCCAGGCGCCTTGTGGCTCACCTTGAAGGCCTCGGCCGGCGGGTGGAGCACCTGCGCGAACCTGGGGGCACCACCGAAGGAGAGTTGCTGCGGGAGTTGTTGCTCGATCGAGATTCGGATCTCTCCCCGGGGGTTGAGGCACTCTTGTTTTGTGCTGCCCGGCGGCAGCTATTGGAAAAACGCATAGGACCCTGCCTTGAGGCGGGCGTCGACGTGGTTTGTGAGCGCTTTCATCCTTCCACCTTTGCTTACCAGGTATTCGCTTGGGGCCTGCCCGAGGACGAGCTGCTCAAGATGCTGCACACCTGGGCTGGATCGCCAGAACCACACTTGACCATGATTCTGGAATTGCCGGTCAGCTTGGCGGTAGAGCGCCGCGGGGCGGCGACGGATCGTTTCGAGGATCGGGGAGCCGAGTTTCAAGAGCGCGTGGCCCTGGGAATGAAGCGCTATGTGGAACTGTGCCCGCGGACCACCGTAGGGGTGGATGCGGACGGGGACGAGGACCAGGTGGCAGCGCGAGTTGCCCAGGCGGTGCAGAATGTCTTTTGACGTAGAAGATCCACCGTTGCTAGGGCACGGAGACCTCTTGCGATCTTTGTGGTCGGCCGCCGCAAACAGCCGGCTGGGTCATGCGTTGCTCTTGACTGGGCCCACCGGTGTGGGCAAGTTCTTGGCCTTGGAGCGCTTGGCTGAGGGACTCCTTTGTCAGCACGGTCCGGGCGAACCCTGCGGTACTTGTCCTGCCTGTCGCCGAGTGACGGCTGGCTCGCACCCGGATTTGTTGCGGGTCGATGCCTTGAGCCACGGGTTCGAGGAACTGACCATTCACTTCGTGGCTCACCGGGAAGTCCGGCCCCAGAATGCATGGGCCGGTGAGTCCATCCAGACCTTCCTGCGCCTCGTTGCAGGAGAAGGGGGCTGGCGCGTGGTATTGATCCGGGACGCGGATCGCATGAACGAAGAGACCCAGAACGCATTCTTGAAAACCCTCGAAGAGCCCGGTGAAAAGGTGCTTTTAGCCCTTGAGACCTCTCGCCCCGAGGCCCTCTTGGACACCCTTCGCAGTCGCGTGGTCCAGGCTGTGGCGGCAGGACTGAGCCCCGACCAGGTCAGGCAAGCCTTGGCCATGGAGGCCCCCGAATGGGCATCGGATTCCGAGCTTCTGCGATTGGCTGCGGGATCACCTGGGCGCCTTTTGACCATGGGCCAGCGGGGAGCGCTGGCTTGCTTGGACCTGTTGGTCCTCGCCTTTAGGGAACCGATCCACGCGCCCTCCTTGATGGCCGAATTGATGGAGCTGCCAGGAGAGTTCAAGGGCCGGACTCCAAAGGCTGGTGAGCGCATGCGGGTCCGCTTTTTGCTGGAACTTGGCATGGAGTTGCACCGGGATCAGGATCGCATGGCCGCTGGCCTTGCGCCTCAAGACTTGATGCACGGAAAGCGGCTGGCGGATTGCCCCCAGCCTCCTGCGGCTGCCAGAGCGCAACGCTTAGCGGCTTGGTTGCAGGGGCGCCGGGATGTGGACTTGAACTTGAATCCGGGGGGCGTGCTGGAGCGCGTTCTCGACTTCACCAACAGCCTGCTGCCAGAGGCGCAGCGACGCTGAGTTTTCCTAAGAGAACCGAACATGGATACAATTCGAAGAGCAGCTCGGGATGACGGGCGTTATTCCGTAGAGGCCTATCACTTTTTGCTTTCTGGGCTCGATCAGGCGGTGGAGATAACCGGCCGGTCTGAGGCGGAAAACCTTGACCGGCATGTGAGTGGTCAGCAATTGGTCGAGGCACTGAGGGTCTTAGCCCTGGATACCTACGGTCCGCTAGCCAAGGAAGTTTGGAACTCCTGGGGCGTGACCGTCACCAGGGACTGGGGCGAAATTGTATTCGTCTTGATAAATCTGGAGTTATTTTCCCGCCAAGAGAGCGATACGGTGGAGGATTTTGATCGGGTCTTTGATTTTGAATCGGGTTTGTTGGAGGCCTGGACTCCCCAGCTGCCCCTGGAAGATGAACTCTTTGGTAAAGGGGGCAACGGGGGCTGATGCTGGACCGCCTTACTCCTCAGCGACGCAATATGGCCTTGGCAGGTCTGACCCTCTTGGCGGTTTTTGGCGCTTGGCAGGTGCGTGATATTTTGAACCCGCTGGTTGCGGGATATGTGCTGGCCTACATCGCTCAGCCCTTAGTGCTCAAGCTGGAAGGGCGCGGATGGTCGCGACTGCGAGCAGTGAACGCCATTTATTGCTTGTTCGCCGTGTCTTCGGTGCTGGTGGGGCTTGCGGCTTGGAGCCAGGGGAGCCTGCTCGCCGAGCGCGTTTTGGATCCCGAGCTGGGTCTGATTCCTAGCTTGGATGCCCGCCTCGGCAGTTTTATCGAGGCCCATCGCAGCGATGTTTGGCTGGCCTGGCTGTTTGACGATGCGGACGGCAGTGTGCGCGTGGGGGCATTAGGTGGTGGGTCGACCCTCTCCCTCTTGGCCGAGCAGTTGTGGCAGGAATTCGGAGCGGGCCGCGAAGGAGATGTGGCGGCCCAGGGTGCCGGGGTTTTGAGTCACTGGTTCGGGTCCGCCGTGGGTTTGGTATCCATGCTGGTGCTCTTGCCGATCTATGCCTGGTATCTCTTGTTTGAACTGGAGCGTATCCACGCCGGCGTGCGCAAGTACGTGCCCGCACCGGAACAGGAGAGGGTGACGCGCATCGCCCGTCGAATCGGCGAGGTGCTGACGGTTTTCTTCCGGGGGCGGCTGACCGTCTGCCTGATCAAGGGCCTGATGCTGACCGCGGGCTTGCTCTTAGTGGGCGCTCCCTACGCGGTGTTCTTGGGGATGGCGTCGGGCTTTGCAGCCCTGGTCCCTTTCGTCGGTGCCTTCCTTGGCTACTCCTTCACGTTTCTAGTGGCCTTGACCAGTCCGGGGGCGGAGTTCCTCGTGACCTTCGGCTTGATCAGTGCCGTCTTTGGGGTGGTCGAAGCGCTGGAGGGCTATTTGCTTGTGCCGCGTATCCTGGGGGACTCCCTGGGCCTGCATCCCCTGTTTGTGTTTGTGGCGATTTTCATCGGCGGCGCAACCATGGGTATGTTCGGTTTCCTCTTGGCCTTGCCCATCGCCGCGTCGGGCTTAATTTTGGTGCGTGAATTGGTCGTGCCCGCCATGGAACAATTCGCGGCTGCGGACGAGGGCGGCGTGGCTCAAGAGGATGCACCTACGGAAGAACCGACCCTCTAGGTCGGCTCTTGCGGTTTCCAAATCTGGTGCCTCGGGGGCTGCCCCGGGGTTACTTGGCCCCGTCGCTCGTGCGCCGGAGTAACTCGCGCAGCTGCTTGAGCTCCTCGCTTGAGAGGCTGCGGTCCGCAGACTCTGCCCGGCCCAAGAGGGCCAGTGCTTCCCCCAGGATGGCTGCACTCACCGCAGCGACTGGAGGCCCATCGGGGTCGTCCACTTCCGTGTCGAAGGTGGCTTTGAACTCGGCGACCGTTTTCCAGTCCAGTTGCTTTTGGGAATAGATCTCTTGGATCGCCGCCTGCAATTGACGGTCCTCTTGGAAGTCGCCCATGGGGAATGCGCTACCCCGGGTGTCTTCCACCAGGCGGCGCACTTCTGCCCTCAGGAGCAAGCGCACATCCGCATGGGAGAGGCTGGTTTCCAGCCCGGCGTAGAGCTCTTCGAAGCCCGGCCACTGTTGCCAGTCGCTCATGTCTGAATCAGCCAGATTGGAGAAGGTCTCAGCTTGTGCGGTGGCGTGCTCCTGGGCCCATAGGCGCAGCTTGCGTGTGCCTTGGATTCGGCGCATCTCCTTCAGTCGCCAACCCGAGTATCGGGTGGAGGTGACCTCTTGGTCCGGGTGCACGCCGCCGACACTCTTGATGCTGCCGTCTTCTTCGAGCATCCGGTGGATCGAACGGCCGCTGGGCAAGAGGTACTTTTCGATGGTCAACTTGACCCGCGGGGCGTAGTCGAATTCTCCATCCCCGTCCCGGTCGTTGGTGATGCTCTCCCAAGCGTCCCGCCGTCCGTTGCGGTTTTCATCCGCAAAGCCGTCGTCTTCTTCTCCGGGCATGGAAATTAGATTCTGCACCGAACCCTTGCCGTAGGAGCGTTGGCCGATCAGGGCCGCGCGGCCGTGGTCTTGAAGGGCACCGGCTACGATCTCTGAAGCGGAGGCGCTGAAGCGGTTGATCAGAACCACCACGGGCATATCCTCGGGCACGAGCGCCGCTTGGCGGGTAGGGTAGGAGCGTCCAGCGCGCACCCGGGATTCGGTGGAGACAACCACCTTGCCCTTGGGCAGGAAGAGGTCCGCCACGTTGCGCGCTTCGTCCAAGAGACCACCTGTGTTGTTACGCAGGTCCAGGATCACGCCGCGTAGATCCTGTTCCATCAGGGTGTTCAAGGCGCTGGCGACTTCGGTGCTGGCCACGCGGCTGAAGGTGGATAGTTCGATGAGCCCGATGCCCCCCGGGAGCATTGCCGAGTGCACGGGAGGGATCGTGATGACCCCGCGTTCGATGGTGACCGCCATGTCTTCAGTGGGGCGGTCGATCAGTCCCGAGTCCATACCCCGGCGCCAGATGTAGAGCTTGACAGGAGTGTTGGGGCGGCCCTTGAGGCGCTTGATCACTTCGGTGCTTTCCTCGCCCATGGTGGGCCAGTCATCCACCATCACGATCTTGTCGTCGGTGTAAAGCCCTGCCTTGTAGGCCGGTCCCGAGTAGATCGGTTTAGTGATCGTGAAGAGCCCATCTTCCCGGTCCACATTTACGTAGGCCCCGATGCCACCGTACTCCGCTTCGATGTCCTGTTCGAATTTCTCCCAGGATTTTGAATTGAAGAAGGACGAGTGCGGATCCATGCGGTTCAACAGGCCCTGCATAGCGGCCTCCAGCAGGTCCTCGCGCTCCACTGTGTCGCCCTCCAGGTGGTAGCGTCGGACGAGCTCGATCAGGTTGCCGATGCGCTGCAAGTCCGGGTCTGTTTGATCCCCTTGTAGCAGGAGTTCAGATTGGCGCTCACGGGCGCGGCGCAATTCGGTGTCCTTGAAGCGGCGGATTTGAAGTTGCTTGAGGTAGGAGCGCGCGAGCAGGCCCTGCTGCCCCGGCTGTGCCGAAAGGCGTTCGAGGGCGGGCACTACACCTTGCACCTCTTCCATGGCTCCCAATTCGGCCAGGCCCAGGGCGCCGCGACCGACCATGTCCAAGTCGCTGGATTCCAGGAACTCAAAGAGAACTCTGCGGGGGCGAGCGATTTGGTCGCCGAGACCAATTCCGTGGGCGGCAACCGCGGCGGATACCCTGGTGTCCGGGGCGCGATCCCCGTCGGTGGCGACGGCGATGAGGGCTTCCGTGAAGGTGCGGCGGGTTTCGAGGGGGCCCCGGTCAAAGCCCGCGCCGGCAGCGAGTTCCGCAGCGGCTTGAGAGGCTTGGGGATCGGATGCCTGGAGCACTTGGGCTAAGGAGGCCCCGAGGATTTCCAGGTCCGGCTCGTCTCCGGTGAGGCGCGTGGCCACCAAGAAAAGGGTCGTGCGCGGATCGTTGCCCTCCACTTGTAGGAGCCGGTCGACCTCCCGGTCGAAAGCTGCACCCCCTTCGTCTCCCAGGATGAGTCCCACCTGACGGGCTTCGCGGAAGAGTTCGGCCACCGTGAGCTGCTTTGCTGCCTGGGCTTTTTCCGCTAGTAGGGGCGCGAAATCCTCCTGGACTGGCGCCGAAGACGCCTGGGCGAGGGCCGAGAGGGGTAGGGTCAGGAGGGCAACGGTGAATCGATTCATGAAAGCTGTGCACATAACGCTGAAAGCAGTGGACGGGGCCATTGTGGGCCCCAGCGGTCTAGGTATCGGCAGGTGGGGGGCTCCGGCGGGAGGTACGACCTCTCCTTCGTTTCAATCTACGGCTCTAAGGGGATCATTGCAGGTGCTGTTACCAAAACCTAGCGTTGATTCGGCGGCGAGGGGCGCCGCGGCCCTCTTTTGGCCACAAACAGGGGGAGGACCTAGGGCTCTGAGGATTGGTCCCCGCCGGGGGCTTGATCTGGGCCATAATTCAGCCCCAGACCACTCCACCCAGCTCCCAGCACCCCCATGACCCAGGAAAGCCAAGACCCTCTCGCCAGCTCCCTCTCCCATGTGACGGAGGGCGTGGATGGCCCCCGGGCCCGCATGGTCGATGTGTCCCACAAGCACGAAACCCACCGAGAGGCCACCGCAAGGGCGATTGTGGAGTTTCCCGAGGGCCTGCTCGAGGGCATCCTGCGTGAGGGCGGACCTAAGGGCCCGGTGCTCGAGGTGGCGCGCATCGCTGGGGTGGGGGCCGCCAAGCAGACTGGATTGCTGATCCCCCTTTGTCACCCCCTGGGCCTCGACGGGGTCGATGTGGAGATCCAGCAATTGGATGAAAACCGCCTTGAGGTGCTCTGCACGGCGATTTGCAGCGGCCGTACGGGGGTCGAAATGGAAGCCATGACCGGGGCCAGCGTGGCGGCTTTGACCCTCTATGACATGACCAAGGCCCTCTCTAAGGGCATCACCATCCAGCGGGTGGAGCTCCTCGCCAAGAGCGGCGGCAAGTCCGGGCCTTGGAAACGTGAGGGTTAAGGAGCCTCCTTTTTGCTGAACTCTGGGTTCTCGGGTCCCCGGTGGGTACCCTGTCCCCGTGGAAAACGACCCTAGCAACCCCCTGACACCATCCATGGACCTCAAGCTGATTCGAAACCTAATCCGACTCATGGAGCGCGGAGAGGTGACCGAGCTTAAAATCGAAGACGAGCAGGCACATCTTAAAGTGCACCTGCGTCGTGGCCCCGAAGCCGGCTCGGGCCCCCAGGTACTGATGGTGCCGGGCAGTGCCCACACCCCAGCGGCGGGACCTGCTCCCGTTGGCCTTCCTCCGGAAGCGGGCTCCCCACCCGTGGCTCCTCCAGGTCGCGCAGAAGGATTGATCGAGATCACAAGCCCCATAGTGGGAACCTTCTACCATGCCCCGTCTCCCGAGGACGCTCCGTTTTCCTCGGTGGGAGATGACCTCGAAGAAGACTCGGTGGTCTGCATTGTCGAGGCCATGAAGGTCATGAACGAGATCCGCGCAGAATGTCGCGGGTCGATTGTCGAACTGCTCGTGGATAACGGCGAGCCGGTGGAATTCGGCCAGCCTCTTTTCCTCGTTAAACCGCGCTGATGTTTCGACGCATTCTGATTGCGAACCGTGGGGAAATTGCCCAGCGGATCATTCGTGCCTGCCGTGAGCTAGGCGTTGAAACCGTTGCGGTTTATTCCAGCGCCGATGCAGACGCTTTGTACCTGCGCCAGGCGGACGAGACGATCTGTATCGGGGCGGCTCCCGCAGCGGAGTCTTACCTCAATATACCGTCGATCATTGCCGCCGCCGAGATCGCGGATGTGGATGCAATTCACCCGGGCTATGGTTTTCTAGCGGAGAACGCGCACTTTGCCGAGGTTTGCCGTTCCTGCAAGATCGGCTTCATCGGACCCGCTCCTGAAGTGATCAGCGCAGTGGGGGATAAGGCTCGCGCCCGAGCGATTGCCATGGAGGCTAAGGTCCCGGTGGTCCCGGGATCCGATGGCTTGGTCAAGGACGAGAACGAGGCCATCCGTGTGGCCCAGAAAATCGGCTATCCCGTGATGATCAAGGCGACCTCCGGCGGCGGTGGCCGGGGATTGCGGGTGGCCAGCAACGAGCCCAGCCTTAAGACCGGTCTGCGCGCCGCGTCGGCCGAAGCCTTAGCCGCTTTCGGTGATGGGGATGTTTACATCGAGAAGTTCATCGAGCGTCCGCGACACGTGGAAGTTCAAATCCTCGCGGATTTCGATGGCAACGTGGTGCATTTGGGCGAGCGCGATTGTTCCGTTCAGCGCAGGCACCAGAAATTAATCGAGGAATCCCCGAGCACCAGCCTCTCTCCGAAGCTGCGCATCAAGATTGGTGAGGCCGCCGTGCGCATGGCGAAAGCTTCCAACTACACCACTGCAGGCACCGTGGAGTTTTTGGTGGATGCCCAGCAGAACTTCTACTTCATTGAAGTCAACGCTCGCATCCAGGTGGAGCACACGGTGACCGAAATGGTTACCGGCCTCGACCTGATCGCCGAGCAAATTCGTACCGCTGCTGGTATGCCCTTGCGGTTCCGGCAGAAGGACATTGTGCATAGCGGTCACTGCATTGAGTGTCGCATCAATGCGGAAGACCCGACCAAAGATTTCCGCCCATCCCCCGGCCAACTGCGCGCCTTTGTGCCCCCCGGCGGGCCCGGCGTACGCGTGGACAGTCACTGCTACGGTGGCTATCACGTTCCTCCGAACTATGATTCGATGATCGGCAAACTGTTGGTCCATCGCGCCACCCGCGACGAGGCGATCCAGACCATGCTGCGCGCTTTGGACGAGTTCGTGATTGACGGGGTGGCGACGACCATTCCGCTGCTCAAAGAAATCCTCAACAATGCCGAATTCCGTGGAGGCGCCCATGACACTGGATTTGTCGAGCGCTGGTTCTCATCCCATAAAGAAGGATCATGATCAAAACTACTTACCTGCTCGTCTTGTGCATCCTTGCCGGTTGCAATGCCCATCGCTACCCCAGCCCCATGGGTGGCCCCGAGAACCTACCCCCGGGCTTCACTGACATGCTCCTAGAAGGGCCTGAAGAGGCCCTATTGGTGCGCCATGCTGATACGGTGCACGTTAAGCGTGCGGGTCAGACCTCGGTTCACCGCCTGCACTTCTATGATCGCCAAGCACGTATCCATGCGGGGGCTGCCGTTCTAACCGACGCGGGCGGACGGGCTGAGTTGATCTTCCCTGGTGGTTCCGTGGCTCGGATGCATGGCAACGGGATTATGGTGATTGGCTCACCTTCGAGGGGCGAACCCTTTGTCTCGTTCATGCAGCTTGAGCGGGCTAGCGTCGAAATGGAAGAAGGAGAAGTGGTGCGCCTTCCGGGTGGCTCTCACCTCTTGGGTGATGGGGGACCTTTCTACGTGGAAAAGGTAAGCCCTGAGGTGTTCGAGCTGCGCCACCGTGGTTACACCCAAGCGGTTTTGGCCTTCGGGACAAAACGCATTGTGCTGACCCCCGGGGATGTAATTCACCTGCCCCTGCTGCCCAGCGGCTCCGCGCCGCGAATGATTGATCCCGATTATAAGGTCTCTGGAAGTGTGGGGGCTGTGCCCCTCGTGCTAGGGCCGGGAGTCTTGCTTCCGGGAAATTCTGACGGCCATGTTCAGTTCGACTTGCTCAGTGGCCAGGGCGTGAGTGCCTTGGGCGTGCAAGTGGTTGCCGTCAACGACCAGCGCCTGCGCCTTTCCGATCTGGCCCACGTGAGTTCTGCGGCTAAGCAGGCTGCCAGTACCGAGGTCACGGAGTGAGCCCCTTGGGGCACCTCCAGCACTACCTTGCTTTCAGCTTTCAGTTTTCACTCGTGCAACACTCATCTCAGGCAAAGACCTAGACCATGAAACGGATTCTCGTTACCGGCGGCGCCGGCTTTCTAGGCAGCCATCTCTGTGAGCGCTTCCTTGGGGAGGGCCATGAGGTCCTCTGTATGGACAACCTCGTTACGGGGGACTTGGTCAACATCGAGGCCTTGATGCCCAATCCTCGCTTTCACTTCATCCATCAGGATGTGACCGAGTTCATTCACGTGGCGGGGGACTTGGACGTGATCATGCACTTTGCGTCACCGGCGAGTCCCATCGACTACTTGGAGTTGCCGATTCAAACCCTAAAGGTAGGCTCCCTTGGAACCCACAAAGTGCTCGGACTGGCCAAGGCCAAGGGTGCTCGGATCTTGATCGCCTCCACATCGGAGTGCTACGGCGACCCTTTGGTGCACCCCCAATCCGAGGACTACTGGGGCAACGTAAATCCGGTGGGGCCCCGCGGGGTTTACGACGAGGCCAAGCGTTTTGCCGAGGCGATGACCATGGCCTATCATCGCTATCACCAGGTCGAGACGCGCATCGTGCGTATCTTCAACACCTATGGCCCGCGCATGCGTTTGAACGATGGCCGTGCACTGCCGGCGTTCATGTCCCAAGGCCTGCGTGGAGAAGACGTGACCGTCTTTGGGGACGGATCCCAGACCCGTTCGTTCTGCTATGTGGATGACCTGGTCGAGGGCATTATGCGCCTGCTTTGGTCTGACGAGAATCTGCCGGTGAATATCGGCAATCCCACCGAGATCTCGATCAAGGAATTTGCTGAGCGGGTGATCGAGTTGACCGGATCTAAGTCCAAGGTGGTCTACCGGGACTTACCCGTGGATGACCCCAAGGTGCGCCAGCCCGACATCACTAAGGCGCGTAAGTTGCTGGGCTGGGAGCCAAAGGTTGATCTGGCCAGTGGGCTCAAGCGCACCCTTACCTCTTTCCAAGAACGAGTGGGGACCCTCTAGGGCTTTCAATATGTGCGGTATCATTGGAGCCATTCGCCAGGGCGAGCCGGTGCTTTCGGCCCTGGTCGAGGGCTTGAGGGTCCTGGAGTATCGCGGCTACGACAGTGCGGGCATCGCTGTCCATACGGGGCAGGAGATCCTTCTGCGCAAGAAGCAGGGGCGGCTTGCTAACCTGGAAGAAGCCCTTGAGGATGGGGCTTTAGCCGGGGCCAGCGCCGGAATCGGGCACACCCGTTGGGCGACCCATGGGCCCCCCAGCGACCTCAATGCACACCCCCACATGGCGGGAGGCGGGGCATTGGCTATGGTCCACAACGGGATCATCGAGAACCATCAAAGCCTTAGGCAAGAGCTTGCGGCTAAGGGCATCAAGTTCGTTTCCCAGACCGACTCCGAGGTCTTGGGCCATCTGATCGCCGGGGGGCTGACCGCCGCTCCTGACGAACCCCTCGCAGCCCTGCGCGCCGCTCTCGCCCGAGTGGAGGGTTACTACGCGGTGGCGCTCCTTTTGGATACGGACACGGGCCCGGCAATTCTTTGCGCGCGCCAGGGGCCTCCGCTCGTGGTGGCCCAAGGTCCAGGCGGGACCTACTTGGGTTCGGATCTCTTGGCCCTGCTGCCCCACTCGAGCGATGTGGTGTTTCTCGAAGACGGGGACATGGGGATCTTGACTGCAGGAGGCTACACCTTGTTTGATGCGGAAGGGAAACCCGTGGAGCGCGCGCCCGAGGCCATCGATTGGGATCCCATGGAAGCCAACAAGGGGCCCTGGCCCCATCACATGCTCAAGGAGATTCATGAGCAGCCCGATGTCTTGGCCCGTACGGTTTTTGACCGTATGGACGAAGAGGCCGGGGATGTCATCTTGCCCGGGCTGGAAGATGATGTTCTGCGACAAGTGGAACGCATTCAAGTGGTCGCTTGCGGAACGGCCTTGCACGCGGGTTTAGTCACGCGCTATGCGATCGAGGAATTGGCCCGGGTGCCGGTGGATGTGGACTTTGCCAGTGAGTTCCGTTATCGGGGCCCCGTGCTGGCGAAAAACACCTTGGCCTTAGCCCTGACCCAATCCGGCGAGACCGCGGATACCCTGGCCGCCACACGCCTCTGCCAAAAGTTAGGCGCCCGGGTGTTGGCAATTTGCAACGTGCAGGGGGCCAGTCAGGTGCGCGAGGCTGATGCTGTGATTTTGACCCACGCAGGGCCCGAAATCGGAGTCGCCAGCACAAAGGCTTTCACTGCCCAAGTGGCGGCGGGCATTCTCTTCGCCATTCGTCTGGGTCGCGCCAAAGGCACCCTGAGTGTTGAACGCGCCCGTGAGCTCCTGCAGGGGATGCGGGGCTTGCGCTCCCAGATGGAACAGCTCCTGACCCAGTCCAAGTGCGAGGACATGCGCTCCGTGGCGCGCCGCCATGCGGCGGCCAAGGGTTTTCTATTCATCGGGCGCGGGATCAATTACCCGATCGCCCTTGAGGGTGCATTGAAGCTGAAGGAAATCTCCTATGTGCACGCTGAAGGCTATGCGGCCGGCGAAATGAAGCACGGGCCCATCGCCTTGATTGATCCGGGCATGACCATCGTCTGTCTGAATGGGCAGTCGCCCCTTGCCGACAAGATGCGCTCCAATGTGGAGCAAGTGCAGGCCCGCGGGGGGGTGGTCTTGAGCGTGGGCTCGGATCAAGCGACCCACGATCTGGCTCGGGATGTTTGCATGGTGCCCACAGCCCTTGACATTCTGTCGCCCCTGTTGAACGTGATTCCCTTGCAGTTGTTCTCCTACTACATTGCGGAGCAAAGGGGCTGCGATATTGATAAACCACGAAACCTAGCTAAGAGTGTGACCGTCGAATGAGTAGCCGTTATCTTGTGACCGGAGGCGCCGGGTTCATTGGATCTCATCTTGCGGAAGCGCTGTTGGGGCGTGGGGATGAGGTGGTTGTACTCGACAACTTCAATGACTTCTATGACCCCAGGATCAAGCGCGAGAACGCTGAGTTGGTCTTGGCAGCGGGAGGTGAAATCATCGAGGGCGACATCCGCGACCAGGATCTCATCCACCGCCTGATCGTTCAGGATGGCTTCGATGGGGTGGTTCACCTCGCGGCCATGGCGGGGGTTCGTCCAAGCCTGGATGATCCCCAGCTCTATCAAGACGTGAATCTGCGCGGGACCACCCTGATTTTAGAAGCCTTGCAGAAGCGCCCCAAAACGCGCTTTGTGTTTGCTTCTTCTTCCAGCGTCTATGGGGGCAATGAGAAGGTGCCTTTTGAGGAGGACGATGATGTATCCCGTCCGGTTTCGCCCTATGCAGCCACGAAGCGCGCTGGCGAGTTGCTGTGTTGGACGTTTCATCATCTGTATCAGATTCCAACCACCTGCCTGCGTTTCTTCACGGTCTATGGGCCGCGTCAACGGCCGGAGATGGCAATCCATCGCTTCGTGCGCTGCGTTCATGAGGGCGAGCCCATCCCCTTCTTTGGAGATGGCAGCAGCCGGCGGGATTACACCTATGTGAGCGACATCGTGGGGGGCGTGGTGCAGGCTCTGGACCGCTGCGGAGCCTATGAGATCTACAATTTAGGAGAATCCGCCACTACCACCCTGTCGGAGCTGGTTGCCCAGATTGGCATCGCCTGCGGTCAAGAGCCCCTGCTTGAGCGCCTCCCCAGCCAGCCGGGGGACGTTCCGGTGACCTATGCGGATGTCTCTAAGGCCCGTGAAATGCTTGCCTATGACCCCCAAGTTCCAGTGACCGAGGGCCTCGAACGTTTCGTGGCGTGGTATCGTGCCCGCCCCTGAGGGACTAGAAGCCCCCGGACGGACCGCTTTCGGGTAACTTGCTGCCCGAAATACTCCGTTTCCCCCCAACCCCGCAACTTTAGGAACCCAAATCATGAAAGGCGTCATTTTGGCTGGCGGCCTTGGTACGAGGCTTTTTCCTCTGACCAAGATCACCAACAAGCACCTGCTGCCGGTTTTTGACCGGCCGATGATCTATTACCCGATCCAAACCCTGGTCAACGCCGGAATTACGGACATCATGATCGTCACAGGCGGGCGCAAGTCAGGGGACTTTTTGTCCCTCCTGGGTAACGGCAAGGAGTTTGGGCTGAAGCACCTGAACTACACCTACCAAGAGGGCGAAGGGGGTATCGCGGAAGCCCTTGGCCTGTGCGAGCACTGGGCCGCTGGTGAGCCCCTAACCGTGGTGCTGGGTGACAATCTGATCGAGCGCAATATTAAGGCGGCCGTGGAAGCCTTCGTTGCCCAGGGTAGCGGTGGCAAGATTTTGCTCAAGGAGGTTCATGACCCCGAGCGTTTTGGCGTGGCAACCATGGACAAGGGGCGCGTGGTGGAGATCGTCGAGAAGCCGGAGAACCCGGTTTCGAACCTGGCAGTGATCGGCATTTACATGTACGACGCGCGGGTCTTTGAGATCATCAACTCCCTTGAGCCGTCCGCTCGCGGCGAATTTGAAATCACAGACGTGAACAATTGGTACATCAAGGACGGCAGCTTGACTGCAGACGTGCTTGAGGGCTGGTGGACCGACGCAGGCACTTTCCAGTCCCTCCACCAAGCAGCCAACCTCGTTGCGGAAAGTGGCGCCAACCATTTGGACTAAGTATTTCGCCAAGCCCGATCTAAGCGAACTTCGAGTCAGGTAAACCAAACGGCACCCATGAACGAGAGCAATTCAAATAAAGTCCTGATCACCGGTGCGGCCGGCATGTTGGGCAGCCAACTGCTGTTGGCCGTACCCGAAGGGGTCGCGACCCTTGGAACCGATCTGCGCGAAGCACCAGGGGTGAGTGCGCTGGGCGTGGACCTGACCGATGAAGATCAGGTGGCCGAGTTGTTCCGCGAGCACGGGCCTTTCAAGGGTGTGATTCACGCGGCGGCCTACACCGCGGTGGACAAGGCCGAGGAGGAACCCGAGTTAGTCGAACGGGTGAATGGCATGGCCTGCGGAGTGTTGGCCAGGGCTTCGGCGGTGGCGGGAACTCCTCTCGTTATGGTTTCCACGGACTTCGTTTTTGACGGGGAAGCTTCGGTGCCCTACGAGCCTCGGCACCCCACGAATCCCCTGTCGGTCTACGGCCGTACAAAGCTCAGCGGGGAACTGCAGGCCCTCGAATTCCATCCCGATGGAACCCGCATTGTGCGCACCCAGTGGCTCTACGGGCCCAGGGGCAAGCATTTCCCCGGGACCATCCTGGGGCTCCTTGAGGAACGCGATCATGTGCGCGTTGTCTCCGATCAGATCGGTTCACCTACCTCGACCCTGGAGTTGGCGCCTGCCCTTTGGGACGTGTTGCTCAAGGGCGAGCCGGGCATCTGGCACGCCACCTGCGAAGGGGAGGGGAGTTGGTATGACTTTGCTTGCGCTACTGTGGAACTCTCCGGCATCGAGGACCGCGAAGTGCAACCCTGTCCCACCGAAGAATTCCCGCGCCCGGCCCATCGGCCTCCCTACAGCGTGCTGGACTGTGAGCGATTGACCGCCCTACGCGGCGCGCCCATGGCCCATTGGCGCGATGCTCTCAAGACCTTCCTTGGAACCTAGAAAAACCATGACGCGTGCAATCCTCCTGACCGGCGGTGCCGGTTTTATCGGTTCGAACTTTGTCCACATGCTTGCCGAGCAGCGGCCGGACTGGCTGTGCGTGAACTTGGACGCCTTGACCTATGCGGGCAACATGCAGAACCTTGCGATGGTTGAGGGCTCCACGCAGCACCGTTTCATCCACGGCGATATTTGCAAGACCGAGGATGTGGAGCGGGCACTGGATGCCTGTGGCGACTTGCCGATCAGTGTTGTGCATATGGCAGCAGAGAGTCACGTAGACCGCTCGATCATTTCCGGGCTGCCCTTTGTGCAGACCAATGTGCTTGGCACGCAAGTCTTGCTCGATGCCTGTCGTGCCCGGGGCATCGAACGCTTTGTGCATGTGTCCACCGATGAGGTATATGGTTCGCTCGGGAGCGAAGGGTTCTTCACCGAGGACACACCCCTTGCTCCGAACTCGCCCTACAGTGCATCGAAGGCAGCCAGCGACATGCTCGTGCGCGCAGCCTTCCACACCCACGGGTTCCCCGTCCTGACGACTCGCTGCTCGAACAACTATGGTCCCTGGCAGTTCCCCGAGAAGCTGGTCCCCCTGATGCTGGCCAATGCTCGCGAAGACAAGCCCTTGCCGGTCTACGGGGATGGCATGCAGGTGCGCGACTGGCTGTATGTGGAGGATCACTGTGAGGCGATTCTGGCGGTGCTTGAGCGGGGCGAGTTGGGCGAGGTGTACAACATCGGGGGACACAACGAATATCCCAACATTGAGATCGTCAAGACCATCCTGGCGGCTATGGGTAAACCCGAGTCGCTGATCACCTATGTCACCGACCGTCCTGGGCACGATCGGCGCTATGCCATCGATGCTTCCAAGATCGATGCAACTTTGGGATGGCGGCCGCGCTGGACTTTCGAGCAGGCGCTGCCCGCGACCATCGAGTGGTACGCGTCGCAAGTTGAGTGGCTGCAAGGACTTAGGACCGGGGCCTACCGGGACTACTACGCTCAGCAGTACGGTTCGGACTCTGAGGGCTGAAACTCGGCCCCATTGAACCTACTGTGAGGTCAATTCCTGACCTCTTCCTGCCGACTTAAACAACGAGGAGGGTGGCCCGCTGGGCTGCCTTCAGCCATTACACCGCCATTCGGCGGCCCAGAGCCCATGCCCCACTCATCGCATTCTAGCTGCCCGCGAACCAAGACTGACCTCCTCACCCGAGGGCTCTCGGTCAGTTGGACCCTCGTCGCCTTGACCTTGATGCTCGTTCTGAGTGCCTGTAACTCAAGCAGCGCCCCCGACAAGCGCCTCCTGCAGTACCTCAATCGTGACGGATTCGGCAACCGCTACACGGGTAATGCCGAGGAAGAGAACTACGTCACCATTGGAGACACGGTTGCTTTCGTGGATGTGGTTCGCCCCACCGAGTTGTCGAGCACCCAAAAGGTGGACATCGATGGCACGGTTCTACTCCCGGACTTGGGTGTGGTTCATGTGGCCGGCTACACCCGGAGCGACCTGCGCGCTTACCTCACCGAGCGCTACAGCAGCTTGTACGATGAGACCATGCTTGAGGTGCAGATCAAGACCATGGGCAAAAAGTATTTTGTCTTCGGCGAGGTCTACAAAGAAGGCGAACAGGTCTTCGATGGGGATTTGACGATCTTTGAGGCGGTGATGGGGGCCGAGCCCCGGCCTAACTCATCGAACTTGGGTCGGGTCATGTTGATCCGCCCGGACCCCGTGGACCCCTTCAAGATCACGGTCAACATCAACGAGCTCTTTGACGGGGACTCCACTTTCAATGTCCACGTGCAAGAGCGGGACATCATTTTCGTTCCTCCCACCATGCTGGCCCAGGTGGCCTACTTTATCAAAGCCTTGATCTATCCCTTTACGGAAGTGATCCGCGAGGTGAGTAGCGCCATGTTCTGGGGTAGCCGCTACGGTGTATTTGATTCATCCTTCTCCTCGCGCGGTGGCGGCGGTGCCGCTGGCGGAGGGATCTTCTAGAGCAATAACATGGCAGTCGAAGTAGAAGCCACCAGTCAGTTAGACGAGTTTCTCGGCGTTCTTAAGCGTCGGGTGTGGGCTATCGTCCTTCCAGCGACCCTGATCTCGGCCATCGGGATCAGTATCGCTATCGTGATTCCCAAAAAGTATGTCTCTAGTACCCGAGTCATGCTGCGTGATGTGGAAAGCGACGGTGGGGGTGGTAGTGGTGAAGGCACCAGTGAGGGCCGTGTGGCTGAGCACACCATTCGTTCACCAGCGCGCGTGCGCGCCGTCCTCAAGGAGCTCGCCTGGGATGACTATCTTGTGCTTGTGGCACAGGATGAGTCGCTCTACGTGGATCGCACTCTTGGCAATCTGGAGGTGGAAACCCCGCCCATGGACCGCTATGCGGGCCAGCAGTTGGTCCGTGCAGAGTTTGCCCACGTGGAGGCCACCCGAGCTCGGGATTTCCTCGAGAACCTAATGGCCCGCTGGCGCACTGAGGTGTTGGAGCGCCGACACAACCAAACACGTCAGGCCCATGACGATCTGAAAGAATCTCGGGTTCAAACCGAGGACGTTCTGAAGAGCATTGGCCGGCAGATCTCCGAGTTGCGCCAGCTCCACGGCATTCCGCCGGCGCTGCAGGATGGGGACCGGGTCAAGCAACGGTTGGCGCCCCAGTTCACCGCTCTTGAGGTCGAAAAAGAGCAGCTACTGGAGTTTGAGGAAGCCTACGTCAACGCCCTGATTCTGCGAGACCGATTGGTCAGCGCTCGGGATCGGATGGAAGACGAGGTGCCCTTCACTACCAAGGTCCAAGCTGATGACACCGCCAAGCGGGTCCAGGCCGTCGACACAGGAATCGCCCAGTTGGAAAGCACTCTGGCCGCCAGGGGCTGGTTGCCAGCCCACCGTAAGTATCGTTTGGCGCAAAGTGAAATCGGGCGACTGCGTCGTGAGCGCGACGCCCTGGTGGCGGCGCAAACCGCCGCTTTCATCGAGCAGATCATGGTGCCCAACGACGTCAAGGTCAGAGCCAGCGCCCAGGTTGAAGACGCCGGGGAGCAGCTAGTGGTTCTTCATCAGCGCCTGACTACCCAAGATGACAAGGTCGCGGCCATGAACATCGAAGTTCAAGAGCTGCAGGATGCTTACGTACAGCTGGGTGAACTAGGTGCCGAGCAGGCCCGCAAGCACGCGATTCTCCAGGCCACTGAAACTCAACTTGAAAGCGTGCGCCAGGAATTGGCCCAGCTGGATGGCCCTATGGGTAACCCCTTCGAGGTTCAAGATTCGCCCAACCTGCCAACCTCGCCCACGGAGCCAAACCCTTGGCTTATCGGCGCGTTCTCGGTTTTGGCTGGCCTTGCAGTTGGCTTGGCCGCTGCTATTGCTGGCGAGTATTCCAAGTCCACCTTCCGTACGGCCGGAGACTTGGCCCGCGTGATGGCAGTGCCCGTGCTGGCAACGGTCAATGTGATCGTGACCCGCAAGCAAGCACGTCGAGCCACAGCGAAGCGCCTGGCTGTGGGCGGGATCACTACGGGTTTCGTGGTAATTCTGGCCTACATCACCTGGGCATTTGCCTTCAGGCAGGACCTGTTGTCCCCGGAGGTACGAGATTCTATCGAGGCCTTCCGCGGTACATTCAAGTGATCCAGGTGTCGGTTGGACCCGGGTGCCGCCATGCTGCATGGGGCGCCGCGCCAACTACCTTTAACCGTCCCCACGAGTCCATGACCCACCGCACCGACCGACCCATCCGCCCAACGCTGTTGGTGCTGGGAGTTTTGGCTGTGCGAGCCCTCTTGTCGGAGGACCAGAGCTAGTCCCGTGCGCGACATCCTGGTCACACTGTTCGTGCTTGGGGTCTTGCCCTTGTGCTTTCGGCGCCCCTTCATAGGGCTGCTGGTGTTCTCGGTGCTGGCCTACATGCGTATCCAGGATTTGACCTGGGGCTTTGCGCGCTTTCAGCGTTGGTCTTTTCTTGTGGCGATCGTGATGATTGCGGGCTGGGTGGCGGCTCGCGAAAAATACCCGCCCGTGCGCAGCATCCGTACAGGGCTGATGGCCTTCCTGTTTGTCTGGGTGGGGCTCGGGCACCTCTTTGCTTACGGGGATGCGCCCGTGGATTCAGGGGGCCTCATCGAATATGGCAAGATCATCTTCATCGCCCTCTTCACCACGGCGGTAGTCCGCACCCGTGAGCAGCTGCGCATCCTGGTCTGGGTGATCACGATGAGTTTCGCGTTCTATGGGGTCAAAGATGGTCTTCACGGGTTCTTGACCGGAGGATCTGTGCACATTATCCGTGGCCCCGGCGGCATGATCGAGGACAACAATGACTTTGCCTTGGTCATGGCAATGACCGTGCCCATGCTGATTCACCTGGCCACTAGCGAGCGCAACGCGCGCTTGACCCGTGGCCTCAAGTTGATGGTTCCTCTAACCATGTTCACGGTGATCCTGACCCGTTCCCGGGGAGCCTTCCTGGCTTTGTTGGTGGCCATCTCGGCCCTCGTGTGGCGTACGCGGAACCGATTGATCGGACTCATGTTTGGTCTTGTGGCGGTGGGTGCCATCGTTGCATTCTCACCTTCTGAGTTCCAAGAGCGCATGAGCACGATTGCTAGCTATGAGGAAGACGGTTCGGCCATGGGTCGGATTCGGGCTTGGAAGGTGGCCTTGCGCATGGTGGACGAGCGTCCCCTGTTTGGCGTGGGCTTCGGTCGTTTCCGCAGTAGCTACCTGGACTTTGAACCCAACCCGACCCCTTCCCAGTTGGATGGCCAGGGAACCCTTGTGGCCCACAATAGCTACTTGCAGATCTGGGCGGAATGTGGCACCCCAGCTCTTGTTGGCTATCTGTTGCTGTTTGTGGCCTCTTTCATCGACATCTTTCGATTACGCAAGGCCGCGTCGCGGCGTTACTTTGCCAGTTGGATATTATCCTATTGCACGCTCTTTGAAGCCGTGCTGGCTACCTTCTTGGTGGGCAGCATGTTCCTCAACCGTGCTCACTTCGACTTGGGCTATCACTTGCATGCGATCGTGTTGGTGTTCGGGCGAGTGGCCACAAAGGAGATGGCCGATGAGGTGCGCTATCCGGTGCGTGGTAGTGGCGGCCGCGGCGGTCCTCTCGTGGCCCGTAAGAGCAGTGGCTTTGGGACAGCCGCCCCTTCATCTCCCAATGGTTTCCGCACCACTCCTCTGATCGAGGGAGCCTGACCCCTTGTGCGGCTTCACCGGTTTCGCCCACGATGATCCCCGCGGGGTCGTGGACGCGCAAGAGCTCACGCGCATGACGCGCACTCTCGTGCACCGCGGGCCCGATGATGAGGGATTCCATTCCGCCCATGGGGTAGGCCTTGGCTTCCGTCGTCTGTCGATCATTGACCCGGCCCATGGGCATCAACCCCTCGTGTTACCCGATCAGTCCTTTGCCCTGGTGGGCAATGGCGAGATCTACAACTACTCTGAGTTGGCCGAGGAGTTGCGGCGGGATGGGTGTCGTCTTGCCACCGGCAGCGACATGGAAGTGGTGCTGCACCTGTTCGCCAAGGAAGGCAGCGCTTGCTTTGAACGCCTTGAGGGAATGTTTGCCTTGGCGATCGTGGATTTCAGTAACAGGCTTTCGCCTAGGGTGACCCTTGCCCGGGATCGCATGGGAATCAAACCCCTCTATTGGGCTCGGCATAAAGCGCGTCTGTGGTTTGCTTCGGAACCCAAGGCGCTGCTGGCATCTGGACAGTTCTCGCGCAGCGTACGGGGAGCCGCCATGGTGGAGTACCTCATGCGCGGCTTTGTGGGCGGTAGTGAGTCCGCTTGGGATGGCATTGAACGCTTGGAGCCGGGGACTTCCCTGGAGTGGGTTTCGGGACAGGTTCCTGTCTTGCGTACTTGGTGGACGCCACCCCTGACGGGCCCTAGCCCCGCGCCCGAGGATGGAGAGGTGCTTGAGTACCTTGATCGAGCCGTGTCCCAACGTTTGGTGAGTGATGTGCCTTTGGGGGGCTTCCTTTCCGGAGGCGTAGATTCCGCCGGGGTGGCGGATGCCATGGGACGGGCAGCAGGCCGACCCCCGGAACTCTGTACAGTTTCTTTCCGCGAAGAAGAATTCGACGAGGCGGGGTTGGCTCGTATCAGCGCCGAACGCATGGGTGCCTTGCACCATGTGGCCGTTCAAGAACCAGACCCGTCGGCGGTCTTAGATCACTTGCCCTGGCACTTTGACGAACCCCACGCGGACCCGAGTAATTTACCCACTTGGATGGTCTGTCGCATGGCGCGTGAGCATGTGACCGTGGCCCTTTCAGGTGATGGGGGCGACGAGGTTTTTGGGGGTTATCGCCGTTACATCCACGAGTTGATGGAGCAGCGCGCGCGACGGACCCTCGGTCCCCTGGCATCCATCGCCGGACTGGCTGGCCAATTGCACCCGCAATTTCGTAATCCACCACGCTGGATGCGGGGCAAAACCTTTCTGACCCACATGGGCATGTCTTCGGCACATGCCGCATGGGATAGCGCCACCAATATGGCCCTACCCGCGGCCCTTTCCCTTTTGCATCCTGGCTTAGGCGAGGCCCTGGCTAAAGCGGACCCGTTCGCCCATTGGTCCGCTCAGCATCACAGCCCCGATGTGGCGGACCCGCTCTACCGCACCCAGTACGCGGACATGCGTACGACCCTAGCGGAGCAGCTCTTGGTCAAGGTGGACCGGGCCTCGATGGCTGTTGGCTTGGAAGTCCGCGTGCCCTTTTTGGATCACCGCATGGTGGAACGTTTTGCGCCCATGCCGATTGTCCACAAGATTCATGGGGGAGTAGGCAAGGTGGCTTTGCGAGCCGCACTCAATCAGCGCCTAGATCCGAGGGTGATCGCTGGTGCCAAGCGTGGGTTTGACATTCCTGTGAGTGCCTGGTTGCGTGGTCCCCTGGCCGCGCCCCTACGGGAACATCTGGGTGGCTTGCCACCCGCTTGGTTTGACCTGTCCAAGGTGAAGGCCTTGCAGGACGATCATTTGGAAGGCCGTGCGGATCATGGGCTCTTGCTGTGGACTCTGCTTGTCTTTGAAGCCTGGCGCCGTCGGCATGATTGCGAGGAGATAGCAATATGAAGTTGCTCTACCACCATCGCACCCAGGCTGAGGACGGCCAAGCGGTGCACATTCGCTCGATGATCCAAGCTCTGGAAGGCTTGGGGCATGGAGTTCGGGAGGTGGCCCTCGTGTCCCGCGGGGCCGCGCCCCAGGCTAAGGCGGATTTGATCCAAGAGGAGTCCAGTGGGGGACTGCGCTCCCTCCTTCGCATCCCTCATTTTGCTCGCGAGATCGCCGAGCACATGTATTCCGTTCCGGCCAAGGGGCGTTTGGTGCGGGCTGGCCGTGAATTCGGCCCCGATGGGATTTATGAACGCTATGCCTTCGGAAACCGAGCAGGCCTTTGGGCGTCTAAGGAACTGGGGGTGCCCCTGGTTTTGGAGGTGAACTCGCCCATGGTTCTTGAGCTCAGCAAGACTCGGGGGCTTTATTTTTCCAAGTTCGGGGAGCGTGTGGAAGGCGAGATCTTTCGTGGGGCGGACCGGGTTTGTGTGGTTACCGCCGTCCTCGGAGAAACCCTGGTGGAGATGGGGGTGGATCCCGATCGGGTGGTGGTGACTCCCAATGGTGTGTGCCTTGACCAGTATGCCCACCCGGATCGAGAAGCCGCCCGTCGGGACCTGGGCCTGGAAAACGTCAGCGGCCCGGTCCTGGGTTTTGTGGGCTGGGTGCGCGATTGGCATCGTCTGGACTTGGTGATCGATGCCTTGGCTGGGGGCGACCTTCGGGATGCCCAGCTCGTGATCATCGGCGGCGGGCCGGCCATCGGGGACCTGGCGGCCCAGGCCCACGCCTCGGGTGTCGCGGATCGGGTCCACTTGGTGGGCCCTAGATTGCATGAGGAGATCCCTGCACTTCTCCCGGCAATGGATGTGGGACTCGTACCTGCAATCAACCCTTATGCCAGTCCCCTCAAGTTGCACGAGTACATGGCCGCGGGTCTGCCCGTGATTGCGCCCGATCAGCCAAACCTGCGAGAGGTATTGCAGCATGAGCGCGAGGCCCTCCTGGTGCAACCGGGTGATGGTGCTGCCCTACTTGCCGCTTGCCAGCGGCTGGTCAGCGATGCACCCCTCCGTCAGGCCCTGGGCCAAGCCGCACGCCAGTCTATCTTGGATCAGGACCTTACCTGGGAAGGAAACGTGCGCCGGGTGGAACGGGCGTTGGAGGATATCTCATGAGTCAGCCGCTGCACTCTATGTCCTTTGATGTGGAAGAGTGGTTCCAGGTCGCGAACCATTCCCATGCCTGCCCGCGCGAGCGTTGGGATGAATTCGAGAGTCGGGTGGAGCCTGCCATGGGACGGGTCCTGGACTTGCTTGAGCGCCGGGATTGTCGAGCAACCATGTTCTTCTTGGGTTGGATTGCCGAGCGTCATCCTGACCTGGTGCGCCGTTGTTTGGACGCAGGGCATGAGGTCGCCAGTCATGGCTATGACCACCGCTTCCTGGGGGAGTTAGGGCCCGAAGGGTTGCACGCTGATTTACAACGCACGGAGGAAGCCCTCGCCGCAGCGGGTGCTCCTAAACCTAGGGGTTTTCGGGCCAGTACATTCACCCTGAACCGGGAGACCTGGTGGGCATTTGATGTTCTCCTAGAACGCGGCTACACCTACGACTCCAGCGTGCACCCGATTCGCCATCCAACCTATGGGGTTCCTGGTTTTGAGCCGGCCATCAGCCGAGTGGACTTGGATGGGGGCTCCATGGTTGAATTCCCCGTGTCTACCTTTCCCATGCTAGGGCGTAATTGGCCGGTGGGGGGCGGGGGCTACTTTCGTTTGCTGCCTGGACCCGTGCAGCGCAGTCTGATCGCAAGCCTCGAGCGCCGGGGCAGGGCAACAGCCACCTATTTACACCCTTGGGAGTTTGACCCCGAGCAACCCCTTGTGAAGGCCTCCCTGTCGAAGCGGTTTCGCCACAGGGTGGGGCTAGGGCGCACCCTCGACCGCTTGGATGCGTTCTTGGAGCGCTTTCCCTGCGAGAGCATGGAAAACGTCCTGGGGCGTTCAGGGTTCCTGGAGGAGTAGGCCCCCAGAGGCGCCCTGCTGGCCGCGAGGACGAGAGCTTACTCTAGCTCGAGTTGCGCCTGAAGAGCAGCGCTGAGGCCTGTCATGGCCCGAATCGTGGGACTTAGATAACTGCTGCCCTGGCCGCGGCGCAAGATGGAGTCGGAGAGTTGCTGGAGCCGTGTGTGGTCTTGGGGGCGGTTGCGGCGAACCATAGTGGCGTAGTAGACCAGTCTCAAGGTGTTCTCATCAAGATCTAGGGTGGAACTCGCGCGCTCTTTCCAGAGGCGACCGAGGACCTGCAAGTTGCGACCTGCGGGGTCTCCATGCTGCAGGTTTGCCCAGGTCTCTGAAAAATCAGCCAAGGCCGTTTGGCTCGGATTCAAAGTGGAACGGGCCGGAGCTAAAAGAGTGGAGACCACTTCTGGTTCAGCGCCGGTGCGGGCCTCTAGGGCTGCCAGCAACAGCAGTCCCCGGGGGGAGTGGGAGGCACGGCTGAGAGCCTGAAGTTGATTCCTGGCCGCATCGATTCGACCCAGTGCAATCAGAGCTTGCGCATTCAAATGCCAGAGATCGCTGCGGCCCGGGGCGCGTAGTAATTCCCGCTCCAAAAAGTCGTGGGCCAGGTCGGGGGAAATGTCGAGCAGCCACGCGCCCCACACCTCAGCACTGCCGGTTGCCACATCCTCGATGGACAGTTCTCCTCGCGGGTCGAGCCCGATCAGGGACAGGCGCTCCTGAAGAAGTTCGAGGGCACCCGTGGCGCGGGCCGCAGCCAGGGCCGTGCTGTGGTCATCCAATTGGGACTCGGCGCGCGTGCGAGCCAAGAGGATCAGGGGGTCGTGGGGAATCGCCTCCTCCATGTCATGGAGCAGGGAGGCCGCATCACGCAAGCTGAGCTTGCTGCGGGGCGCGGCGACCGTTGTTTGAATCATGCTCAGGAGCTCTCTCGTGCGGGGGCTTCCAGGCTGGTGGAAGGGGAGCTGGCCCCCCGGGGCGGTGGGGCCATCGTCGGCCGTGGGCAGGATTGGGTAGAGGCTCCGCCAGACTCTGTACATCGCCCCTACGGCCTGTAGGTTCCGCCCTTGGGAGGCGTGGATGCGCCCCAAAACCCAGCGCAACTCATGCTCGTCCGGTTGTTTGTCGAGGAACTTCTTGAGCAGAGTCTGTGCGCGGTCTGGTTGTCCCAACTCCCAAGCCAGGAGGCCCGAGTCCAGAGTGTTGCGTGCTTCGTCTTGCAAGTCTTGACGACCCGCTTCCTTGCGGCGCTCGACCCGAAGGGCGTGAACTTCAAGGGCCCAGCGGTCGCCGCCTGCCTTCTTGGCCGCTTCGCGCTCCCGTCGGACCCAAGCAGGTGAGAAGGTTGGGTGTCCGTTGGTGACCGCGATGCGCACCCGTTCCGCGCGATCTTCCTGGCCCAGGGATTGCTGCGCTCCCTCAGCCAGCATCAGGGCCCAAAGGGTCGGCTTGGGGCTCAAGTTGGAGATGCGCGGCAGAGCCCAAAGTCCCCAGCCTTCGATCTGCGCGGCGCCGAGCAGGCCCAGCATGTGGCGCGGGTCAACGCGTGCACGATCGGTGGGGTGCAATACCGCGAACAATTCGTGCACGGCGCTTTCCCCCAGATAATCGGGCAATTGGATCGGATGGTTTTCAAGGTCCTGCACCAAGCCCAGGGTAAGGCTCCAACTTGGATCGAGGGGGTGTTCCTCTTGGCCCTCTTGGGCAAGGCGTAGGGCCTCGTCGGGTTGCTCCTCACAAACCGCCAGAAAAACATTTTGCCATGGAGATGCCTGATAACCCTCGGTGGTGCGCACTGCCCTGGCTAAGCCAGGCAGTTGGCTCCATTCACCGCGGTCCATGGCCAGTACCAAGCGCGTCCATTCAACTTTCCCGTCTTCGCGGAAGGCTTCCCAGCGATCGAGGCTCTCGGCTAGGTCTTGATCATTGCCTAAGAGTGCGTCGCAGAGGGCCAAACGTTGGAGTAGGGGTCCGCCACGGAGCTCGGAGTGTTCGTCCATGGCACGGGCGATACGCAGGGCTTCAAGAGGGCGTGCGGCACCGAGCAGGGTGTCGACGATCTCTAGGCGTGGCACATTGAGTTGCGGGTCCCTTGTCAGTTCGATGAATTGGCCCACCGTGGTGGCGAGCCTCTTTGGACTGCCACTGAGTTGGGATTGGATTAACAGAAGCCAGCCAGCACCGCTGGTTTGTGGGTCAGCGGCGGCCAGAGTCGCTGGCCGCACCGCTTCCAGGGAACGACCCAGCTGGATCAGGGTTTCTGCTCGCAGCAGGTGGTGTTGGGCGGTGTCCCCCTCTGGATCTGCGCCGTCCCCGAGGGCTGCAAGCGCTCTCTTGGGTTCGCCTTGCACGAGGAACTGTTCGGCGATGGCCAAGCGTCCTTCCCCCTTGGGGTCCTTTTGAGTCAGGCGGCGGTACTGGGAAGCGGTCAAGTTACCGGCTCCCACTCGCGCGAGGAACTCACGGAATTTGTCATCAGGGCCCGTGAGGTCAATGCGCTTCATCAGCAATAGACCGGCCTGGGCCATGGCGCCTCGTGCCAAAAATCCTTCTAGCTCCAAGTCAAGTGCAGGCAAGAGCCCGGGGTAGTCCAGTCGCAAGCGACGGGCCAGGGATTGTGAGGTGGGATAGTCCTCTTCAATGAAGTAAGAACGGGCCAGTTGGTAGCGTGCTGCGGGTCCATATTCGCGCAGGCCGGAGCCTGTTCTGCCCAGGGCACGGCGCATGGTGAGCAAGGAGCGGTTCTCGGATTGCAGAGAGGCGTTGCCCTGGTCTTCCCAGGCGGGAACCAATTGGAGGGCCCGCTCCGGAAGCAGGGCCATGCCGCGGGTCATGCTTTCTTCAGAACTGCGGTAGCCTGCGCCCGGAGCGTTGGCCTGCAGTTCTGCGAGTCGCAACCAAGCTTCTCCGTCCACCCGTGGAGCCAATTGGACTGCTTCGGTGAGCAAGCTCATCTCGTCGGCAGTTTGTTCCAGCTCGCGATATCCCGAGGCTGCGGCCAACAAGAGAAGCGCCGTCCCATCAGTCATGGGGGGCACGCGCTTACCCTCAAGGTAGACACTCATGGCACCTAGGCCCCGGTGGATGTACTCGATGCGATCCACTTGGCTCTCGGGGTCACGGTCCAAGTGACTCATGGCCGTATACCAGGAGCCGTGCTCCCGTTGAATCGGAGTTCCCCGTTGACTCAGCACGCTGGCAAGTTGGTTTACCAGGCGGTGGTCCCTTGCCTGCCATGCCAATTGAGTGCCCCGCTGCACCAAACTCAGAGACAGGTTGGGGGATTGAAGGTCGATGGTTTTTAACAGGGTTATAGCGCGTTCCTGTTGGCCCATGGCCTCAAGGGCATTCAAGGTTGCTAAGACCGCAGTGTCGCTGCTCTTGCCTTGCACTAGAGGAGCGGCGATCAAGCCCAACTCAGCGGTGGTCAGGTCTTGCCGTGCGCCCCATAGGAGGGTCAGCAAGTTACCGAGGGCCTCATATCCAGACTCCAACTCGCTCTTGTCTTTGGCTAGGGCCAAGACACTTACCGCTTCGGAATAGGACCGGCGGGCGCTGTCAAAGAGGGATGAGGCTTCACTCAAGCCTGCGAGGGCTTCGACCCCTATGGCACCCTCCCGTGCCATTTCAAACATGGAGCGCAGTTCGTTCACTAGGCGCAGCCGTGCTTGGTCGTCCAGCGAGCGCATGGCGATTTCTTCGGCCATCAGGGCGGCCTTGTCCCCTTGCCGACCTGCGATGGCCATAGATAAGTGCTTTTGGGCACCAGCCAGCATGGACTCGGCTTGCTCGGATTCAATGGCTCCCCTCAGGGCCCAGGCGGAACCGTGCTGGGGACTGTTGGCCAAGATTTCGACGCACAATTGCCAGGCCTCGGCGGGTTTGTTTTCCTTGTTGAATATTTTAGCCAGCCGTAACTGCACCGCCGGGGATGTTATATCCATGGCCATGCTGACTCGCTCAAGGCAGAGTCGCGCTTCCTGCCAGGATTCAAGGCTCGTGTAAAGGTCCGCCTGGGCCACGAGCAGTCGCGCCTGCAGGAGGGGCGAATCCTTCATGGAAGGGTGGCGCAATGCGTGTTCGCTCAGGCGCAGTAATGGCTCGGGCTCGAGGATCTCGCCCTCAAGGGCGGCCTCAAGGCGCGTAAGAACCTGCGTCGGATTGATGTCGTTAGGGGAGAAGACCGCCCGGGCAACGAAGCCGAGGGAGCCGAAAGCGAGCAAGAGGCCCAGGATGGAAGTCCACTTCATGATGATTGTCGGTCGAGAACAGAGACTAGCCTACGCTCCGAGGGAGCTGGATTCTCCTGTGGGCAAGTGGTACTTGCCCATCTTCTGGTAGAGGGTGGATCGGGAAAGGCCTAGCATTTTGGCTGCGGCGGCCTTGTTGCCCTTGGTTAGGTCGAGGGCGCGCATGATGAGCAGGCGCTCAGGAATAGCCAGACCCTCTTTGAGGGGAGGCAGAGTGTCCTGTTGGAGCAACTCAAGCAGGGGTCTTGCCCAAGCAATGGGGACGAGGTCCGGACCCGGGGTGATCGCCGAGGGTCCATTTCCCATTACGCCTTCCTTGGATGTGCCCAAGTGTCTAAGCGTGGACTCATTCAATGGGTTTTTCCCGGAGCTCCTTTCCCGGTCATCGGGGTTGGGCGCAGGTTTTTTGCGGAACGGAACCATACCTTGCCATCGGAATGGGCCATGGGCGGGCTGAATACCAGCTGTCCGGTTTATCGGACGGTCGTCCCGTTTTAGGAATCCAGGGGAAGTCTAGGCGCAGGGAAGAGTCACGCGAAAAGTGCGCTCGTTCCCGTCAAAGGCCATGGTGAGCTCTCCGCCCTGGCCTGTCAAAATGGCCGCGGCAGCGGGAATCGCGTTGGGGCCAACCCCAGGCAGAAGTCGGTGCAGGGCGTAGGGCTCGAGCCAGCGAGGGGCATCGAGGCGCGCGAGGGGGCCAGCGGGGAAGGTGACTTCCAGGGTGGCAGTTGGCCCTTCGGTGGAGACTCCGACCTTGACCTCGCCGTTGCTTCCAGTAGCAAGGGAAGCGACCGTTAGGACCGCATCGATGGCCAGGACCAAGAGGCCTTTTTCCGCACGCACGATGGCGTCCGGTGCGGCCCGGAAAAGGTATCGCGGCCCGCCGTCTTCCTCGTGGGCTAAGCTGGAGAGGAAATCCTGGGCCAGGCTCGAAAGGTCTACCGTCGAACCATCGGGGCCAGGGGGCGCCGCCAGGTAGCCGATGGTGCGGGTGAATTGGCCCAGACGCATAATGTCTTCCGAGAGTCCGCGCAGGGCATTGTCGCTTTCGGCTTCATCGCTGGCTTCAAGCGTTCGGCGCAGGCCCAGATCCAAGCGTTGGGCCATATCGGCGAGATCGGCCACTTGGTCCCGATACCAACTGGGAAGCTCGGTGGTGATGAGTTGGGACGTTTTGGGTTCGATGACCGGTTCTGGCGACGGATCGGTTCCGGGATCAAGTCCAGCGCCAAATGCGCCGGGTCCCGGTACCGGGGAGGGCTCAGGATCCAAGCGCGGGGGGGCTGGCTGTTCTCTGGCGGGCGGGTCTATTGGATTTGTGTGCGTGTCGAACGGAGTGAGCGCCTCCGGGCCCTGGTCGTTGCTCATGCCCCCAAGGATCTTTTCGATGGCGCGTAGCTCTGGGTTTTGTTGGCGCGGCGCTGTGTTTCCCTGGGGTTGGACTGGGGGTGCCAAAGGAGCGCCCGTTGTCATGTTCTCTTGGCCTTGACCTCTGGCCCATAGGGCAAGTCTTTCCGTATCTAAAGGCCAGGGGTTCCAGTGGGCGTTGGCTTGTAGGGTCAAGCTCTGGGCAACAGCCCGGGTTGGGTCGCCGCCAACGAGTTCCAAGATGCAACTGGGATTCTGTTGCAACCAACGGCGGAGGATACCCGCGTCTTCAGTGGGCAGAGACTGCAGGTCCACAAGCACCCGCTGTCCTTCGTCTTGGGGGCCCAATAGAGCTCCCAAGTCTTCCAGCTGAGCTACCGAAGCTGCCCCCAGAGCCCCGAGAATGGGCTCCAAGCTGGCAAGCCGCGACCCTGGGCCGAGGCTAAGATGCCCTCCTGGGGCACCAAATTCCGGGTTTGTGGAAGACATACGTTGTTCAAGGGTATCCCCATTTAGTGGGCACGCCAAGGGAAGTCCTAAAATGCGGTCGGGCTCCCGCATCGATGCTTCTGGGTGGCTCAGTTCGGGAAAAGGGTCCGGACGGTCGATGGAGCAGGGGGAAACAGCCACCTCTCCCCGCTAGGATTCTGTGCCCTATGGCCTCTTCACCCCCGACCCCAGGCTCCCGAACCTCCGATTCATCCCCTCTTAGAGGGGGGATTTCGGTCGTCGTCCCCGTGCTGGACGAGGTCGAAAATCTACCCCTGCTGCACCAGGAGATTCTGGATCACGTGGGGGCAATGAACCGTCCGTGGGAGGTTGTTTACACCGATGACGGGAGCACTGATGGTTCCCGGGATGTGCTTCGGCAATTGCACGCAGATGATCCTGAACACGTGCGGTTGATTTTCTTTCGCCGAAACTTTGGACAGACTTCGGCTATGGCGGCCGGGTTTGACATGAGCCGGGGTGAGATCGTGGTGACCATGGACGCGGACTTGCAAAACGACCCCATGGATATTCCGCATCTAGTGGCCAAGCTGGAGAGCGGTTTTGATCTGGTGGTGGGCTGGCGGCGGGATCGTAAAGATGGAATGATGCTTCGTCGTGCGCCCTCCACATTGGCCAACCTCTTGATCCGCAAGGTTAGCGGGGCTGGGATTCATGACACGGGCTGCACTCTCAAGGCATTTCGCCGCACCCTAGTGGAGCGCATGCCGATTTATGCGGAACAGCATCGCTTCTTGCCCGCCTTGGCTCTTGGATCCGGGGCACGTATTGGCGAGTTAGTGGTGCACCACCGTCCTCGAATTCATGGCACCAGCAAGTATGGTATTGGCCGGGCAGCGCGGGTGTTGAGTGATCTTTTGTCTGTGCAGTTGGTGGGTTCGTTTGTGCGGAGCCCCCTGATTTACTTTGCGGTTTGCAGTGTGCCGTTCGTTCTGGCGACCTTGGTATTTGTGGCCATGATTGCCTGGACGAACGAACGGGTTTCTTTTTCCAACCAATGGGGCCAAGCTGCGCTCCTGATCATGTCCTTGTTTGTTATGACCATTGTTGATTTTTTGCTCTTGGGTCTCCTGGCTGAGCTTATTGTGCGGGCCAGCAACGTCTTTGGCCGTGGAACCCTGGCGCCCCTAGTAGAGGAGGGTCGATCATGATCGACGAGATCCCGCAGGCTGAGTCAGTCAGTCCCCCCGATGTGACCATTGTCGTTCCGGTGAGCACCTCTGACGCGGAGGTGCGCAAAGTGGTGGAATCCCTCAGTGCCCAATTGGAACGCTTGGGCCTGGCATGGGAGGCCATTTTGGTTTTTGATGGGCACAAGGGGCCCCAATGGGATGCCGCCCTGGAGATGCAGGCCGAGACCAACCAGCAGGTGCGGACGATTGGCTTCCACCGGGCTTTTGGCGAGGCTGTTTGTCTGGCCAGTGCATTCGAGCATGCCCGAGGAGAGATCATTCTGACCTCGCCCGAATACGTCCAATCGGATCCCCATGGGGTGGCCGAGATGATCACCACCCTTCAGGCGGGCGCTGATGTGGTCACGGCGAAGCGTATCGAGCGTGTGGACTCATGGCTGAACCGCTTGCAATCCAATGCTTTCAATTCGCTCCTGGGGTTTCTTACGGGAGCGCGCTTCGGTGATTTGAATTGTTCCCTGCGAGCTTTCAAGAGGACGGTGCTGGAACAACTGACGATCTACGGAACCCTCTACCGTTATCTGGCGGTGATCGCTTTCCGCCAGGGCTTCCGGGTGGAAGAGGTAAAGGTGCGCCACATTGCCGAGCGTGGAACACGTGGGGTCTTTGGACCCATGACCTATGCCCGGCGCATCTTGGATGTGTTGGGGGTGGTTTTTCTGACGCGCTTTACCCACAAGCCCCTGCGCTTTTTTGGTGCCCTCGGCGGTTCCTGTATGGGGGCCGGTGGGCTCATTGCCACCTGGGTGGGGGTCGCCAGCTGGCTTGATCCCAACCGTGCCCTGTTTGGTAGTGCGGCCTTCCTTTTGGGGGTTTTGCTGTTTGTGTTGGGCGTACAGATCATCGGCTTCGGGCTAGTGGGGGAGATCGTAATCTTCACCCAGGCACGCAACATCCGGGAGTACCGCATCGAGGGGGTTTGGGGCGAATGAGCGCTGGTCGCTTTCAAGTTCGTAAGGCCGGTGCAGATGACTTCGAGGCCCGGGATCGGTTTGTGCTTGCTCATGGGGAGGGCACGGTGTTTCACCGGCCTCACTGGGGCCGCGCGGTGGCCCTTCAGTTCGGTCATCCCCAGGAGGATCTTCTGGCCTTCGACGGGGATCAACTGGTGGGACTGTTGCCCCTTTCCCTTTGCCGTGGACTGGGTGGTGGCCGCGCCCTGATTTCTGTGCCCTACGGGGTTTATGGTGGTGGCCTAGAGATCCAGGCGGGGGCCGTCGCTGCCCTGCAATGTGCGGCTCTTGAGGAAGCGCAAGGCCGTGGCTTGGCGCGGCTCGAGTTGCGCAACCGTGAAACCCTTTCTGATCCCGACGTGCCCCAGGAGGGCTATGCTGTCTCCCCGCTGACGAGCGAACTCTATTGCGGATTTCGACACGAACTACCAGCAACCGCGGATCAAGTGCTGAACACGATTCCGAAGAAAGCCAGGGCGGACGTGCGTCGGGCACGGAACAAGCTGGGCCTGGTTTTGGATGAGGGCCCCTGGTACTTGCCCGACCTTGTGACCCTCTTCCAGGCCAACAAGCAGGCCCTGGGTTCTCCGGCGCTACCTCTTAGCTGGTTCGAACGCCTGCTTGATGGCCTGCAGCCCGGGGTTAAAATTCACGTGGTGCGCCAGGGTTCTCAGATTCTGTCCGCGGTGATGAGCTTTATCTACCGGGACGAACTGCACGCCTACTATTCCGGCACCCTCCCCGGAGCGGACCGGGAATTCAAGGCGTCCTCATTCATGTACTGCGCCCTGCAAGAGTGGGCGATCGAGCGTGGAATCAAGGTCTTTGACTTTGGCCGCAGTCGGAGAGGCAGCGGGGCGGCTGACTTCAAACGCCGTCAGGGATTCGAGGCCCGTGACTTGCCCTATGCCTATTTCCTTGTGAAGGACAAGGGGCTTCCATCCATGAACCCTTCGAACCCAAAGACCGCGCCCCTGCGCAAACTGTGGACCCAGCTTCCGGCTGGGGTGGCGGTGCGCATGGGTGGTTTGGCTTCGCGCTTTTTGCCCTGAGGGCCTTTGCGCTCGACCCTTAGGCTTGAGCCAGGATCCAGCGGGCGGCGTCGGCTATGTTCTCGGTCACGGTGATCCCCTCACCGTTTCGCTCCCGGGCCAAAGCGCTGCCCTTGCCTGTGCGTACTAGCAGTGAGCGCGCGCCCGCCCGTTCACCAGCCTCAAGATCCCTAGCCGCGTCCCCAATCATCCAGCTGCGTTTTAGGTCCAATTGCAGGTCTTCCGCGGCTTGCAACAGCATGCCCGGTTGGGGTTTGCGACAAGTGCAGGGAGAGCCAAACTCTGGATGGTGGATGCAGGTGTAGATGCCGTCGAGACGGGTGTCTTCTCCGTGCAGTAAATGGTTGAGCCGCTCGTGAATTTGCGCGAGTTTTGCCTCGTCCAAGAGCCCGCGGGCAACGCCGCTTTGGTTGGTGACGAGCACGAGTTTGTAGCCAGCTGCAGCCAGGTCCTTGAGTGCCTGTGCAGCACCAGGGATGAGTACAACCCCAGCGGGGTCCGCGAGGTAATCCACCTCTTCGATCAGGGTGCCGTCACGATCGAGGAAAACCGCAGGAGTCAGGGAGCTCAAGATCGCTCTAGCTGTACATAGACGCGCCCGGGTTGCTCCACCGTGTACTTGCGGATGGGCATCCAAAACCCTTCGCCCGAGAGGAACAGAGGGAAGCGCCAGCTCAGGTAAAAGACCGTGGCGTCAGCGCTGGGAACGATTTCTTTGCCTTCCTTGAGGGTCAGCATCCGTCGAGCGGTTTGGTAGCCGGGGAGAACCAACTCCAGCAGGGACTGATCCTTGTCGGGCAGATCGAGGGTGATCGGGGTCACGAAACCCGTATCGCGACCGTCAATGTGTACTTGGGCACCCGCAGGGGATGTGGCGAAGCGTACGGGGCGTTCGGTCGCGACGCAGGAGGCCAACAAGAGCAGCAGGGGTAGGAGTCGGAACATTGCAGGATTTTGGGCTTCGGCAGGTCAGGTCGCAAGCCCAATGTGGGATGCGCCGATGGTATTCATCGGCGCGGACTGGCATGCTGCTCCCGGGACTTTTGATGGAACTGCTCAGGAAGAGAAATTCATGGCCCCTGGGGCCCACAAAGGGGGTGCTTCTGGCAGCCCTGACCCTTTCCCTACTGGGGATCTGCCTGGGAGGCGGATTCTCCCTGTGGTTCGACGAGGCCCTGACCGTGACCGACGCCTTTCATCCCCGGGGGATCAACCACAATCCCGGGTTCTATGGGCTGATCCTGGCTTGTATGGAGCTTTGGGGCGGAGTGGTGGACGAGCGAGGGGTGCGCCTGCTCTCGGCCGTGGCGACCCTCATGAGCTTGCCCCTTTGCTATTTTGCGTTCCTGCCCCTGGCCGGAGCTCGACGCAGCGCCTGGGCCAGTCTGGTCTTGGCCGCCAGCCCTTGGGTCTTGCAGTGGGCGACCAATGGCCGCCCCTATGCTGCGGGGCTGACGGTCAGTCTGTTGGGCACGGCGGTTTTGCTGCGAGCCTTGCTGCGGGATGGCCCGAAGGGTGCAGCCCTGGGCTTGGGGCTGATGGGCTTGGCGGGGACCCTGCAGCTCTCCATGTTGGTGGCGCCCATGGCCTTGGTGGGGGCTCTGCTGTTGAGCCCCCTGGTGGGGCTTCGTCCAGCACCGCGGGTGCGGCGCATGTGCTTGTTCGGGACGCCCCTGTTCCTCATCCCCTTGGCTTTTATCTTCGCTGGTGATCTGGGGATTTACTTGGCACAAAAAGGTGAGATCAGCGGCTTCTCCGGGTTGAAGCATTTTGTCCTGGCCAGCGGTTTTGCCCTGACACCTGTGCTCGGTTTATGCGCGCTTTGGGGAGTTTGGCGTGCCCACGAGGAGCGGCAAGAGGTCGTGCTTCTCTTGGCACTCGCTTGCGTTCTGGGAGCAGCTTCGGTTGCGGCGGTGGGCTGGTTTGGCCAAGTCACTGCCCAGTATGTTTTTTGCCTCTTGCCCTTTGTCGTTCTGCTGGCGGTCTGGCCCCTGGGCAATAGCCGGGGTTGGGCCTATGGGAGCATCTTGATTCTGCCCCTGCTGGCCCTTTCGGCCCTTGAAGTTGGCCCCTGGCACGGGAGCCGTCCCCGTTGGCGCGAGGCCTTTGCCCATGTGCAGGCCCAGCGCGGCCCCGGTGACTTGGTGCTCTCCATGCAGGCGGGACTGGGGGATCTGTACACCCAACCGGGCTGGACCGATGCGCGTTATCCCTTGGCTCATGCTTGGGCGGATCGCACGCAACCCATGCGGATTGTGGATGCAGCGCGCTTGGATCGGCCCTCCTGGTTGATTCTGCGCCGAGACTTCTTGCTCAAATGGCCAGCCCGGGATCGGGCGGTTCTGGAACACATTCTTGCCAGACAAGCACAGCGGGTGCTTTTGTTGGAAGGGTCGCCTCCCGGGCGGGACATGACCCTTGAGATCTACCGTCTGTTCCCCAGTGGAGAACGTGGAGGGCGGGAGCGGGTTCCTTTCTGAGGGACTCGTTTGTCGGCGGAGGAGTTCGATTGGGCCACCACTCCCCGGTTCAGCGGGGCATCAATCCTGCGCGCGCTTCTGGAACTCACCCGTATCGGTGTTGATCACGATGCGTTCCCCTTCCTTGATGTGCAGGGGAACCTTGACCATCCTGCCGGTCTCGACCTTGGCTTCCTTCTTCACGTTGGTGGCCGTGTTGCCCTTGACTGCCATTTCGGCCCAGACGACTTCCAGGGTGACTGTGGTGGGTAAGTCGATGGAGATCGGTGTTTCCTCATGGAAGGTCACGTCGATGACTTGGCTCTCCTTGACCAGGGACATTTTCTCTTCTGCCTGTTCCTTGGGGATAAAGAACTGATCGAAGGTTTCTTGGTCCATGTAGACGTAGTGTCCGTTGGCCTCTTGGTACAGGTATTGGCAGGGCTTCTTATCCAGGTAGGCGACCTCGAACATGTCGCCGGCGGCCGGTCGAAAACTCTTAGTGACGCCGCTGTTAAGGCTGCGTGTTTTGACTTGAATGACCGCTCTCAAGTTGCCGGGGGTGGCATGGCTGTAGTCGGTGATCTGTTGCAGATCGTTGTCCTTGATTAGGACCATGCCCTTGCGGAGTTCGGTTGCTCTGGCTTGCATCGTTTTTTTGGGGGGGGGGCGTTGGGGGGGGATTCGGGGAAGTGGCCCCATGTTAGCGACTGAAGCGCTAGGACTGGGATCTGTTCGGGCAATGTGCATTGCCTCGGGTGCGGCTAGTATTCGCGCCGCTGGGTGGATGAGGGGATCCCGATGGCCTTGCGGTACTTGGTGATGGTTCGGCGCGCCAGGGTGACGCCCTCTTCTTCCGAGAACAACTTGGCCAATTGCTCGTCCGAGTGGGGCTTCTTGGGGTCTTCTTTTTCAATCAAGGCCCGCAGGCGTTGTTGAATTGCCTTCTGGCTGGTTTCTTCCCCGGTGTCTTTGGTGGTGCCTCCGGCGAAGAAAAACTTGAGCGGGAAAATTCCATGGGGGGTTTCCGCATACTTGCCCGCAACCCCGCGGGAAATGGTGGAGATGTGCACCTCGACGGTGTCCGCCACATCTTGCATACGCAGGGGCACGAGGCTCTCCACGCCTTTTTCGAGAAAGGCGCGTTGGTGTTCGAAGATCGTTTCAGCGATCCGTCGTAGGGTGGACTTGCGCTGACGCAGGGCTTCCAAGAACCACTGTGCATTTTCACGGCGTTTGCGAATCCACTCCCGGGCTGGGTCTCCCTTGGGAAGGTCCTTGAGGGTTTGCTCGTAGGCCTTGGAGAGGGTCAGTCTGGGCTGGCGTTCCCGGTCCACATGCACGACCCATTCGCCGTTTTCTTCCTGCACCATCACCTCGGGAACGATCACATCTGCGGTGGTGCCCCCATAGATCGCCCCGGGGGCTGGATCCAAATGGCGTAGGTCTTCGAGGGTCAGCTTCACTTCCTCGATGGTGGTTTCCGTGGCTTTGGCAATACGCGGTAGGCGGTTGCCCTCCACGTCCCCGAGATGCTTGTCGATGATCTCCCGTAGCAGGCTCTCATGTTCCCCATGGGAATCGAGTTGCAGCAGCAGGCACTCGCGCAGGTCCTTCGCCGCCAATGCGGGATGGGTCGCGGCGCGCAGTTGGGCCAAGCTGATCAGGAATTCATCCTGGGAGGGGTCGGCGGTTGGGACAGTCTCGTCCTCGCCCTCGGTTTCTGTTCCGGTTTCCGTTTCTGTCTCGGTTTCCGGTGGGCTGGGTTGTCCAACGCTGGTTTCGAGGGGCCGGCTGAGTTGAGCGTTGATCTCTGTGATTAACTCGGCATGGGTGCTGGAAAGGTATCCGTGGTGGTCGAGGGACCAGACGATGTATTCGAGGATTTTACGTCTGCGGTCGCTGGTCTCTAGGAGGCCCACCTGCCCGATCAGAACCTCATGCAAGGACGCCGGTTCTCCCGCTACATTTTGGATCGCGTCGAAGCGTTTCTCCCCGTCGTCCGCCACGGCGCGCTGCTCGGAGCGACCGTCCCCGTATTCCTTTTCCAGGCGCTCAAAATTCTCGCGCAGTTGGTCGAGTTCGCGTTCTGCTTTCGTCTGGGGGACTTCCTGCCGGGCCTCATCGGCCGTGCCGCTCTTGGAAGCTTGTTCCTGCTCGGATTCCCTTTCAAGAAACGGGTTTTCCGTGAGTTCTTGTTCTACACGGGCCTCCAAATCCAGCAGGGGCATCTGCAGGATTTGCATGGCCTGGATCAGCTGCGGCGATTGCAGAAGACGTTGCTGCAGGCGCGCACTTTGGTGTAGTCCGAGTCTCAAATTAGGATTGGCTGGGCCTCAGCCGGTGCGGGAAGCTTACCTCTCTTTAGGTGCTGGGGGTTGTTTCTCAAGGCCTAACGTTGGTCATTCCCTAGGA